>CAYSYF010000047.1:0-21015 GCA_964435155.1 uncultured Ruminococcus sp.
AAGTTATCTAAAAAGCTCGCTCCGCGAGCAAAAACATAGTTTTTCGACAAGCTGAGCCCTCCCTTCGGGGAGGGCTTTTCCTTTGCGGGGAAAAATCGGAATTTGATTTTGCCTTCCCCTTGAGGGGAAGGCGGACGAGTGACCGCTCGCTGTCGCTCGGACGAATGAGGTGGAAAGGCGTGCTTATAACGAATGGTGCAATGGAAACGCTTTGGCGCACACACCTCATCAGTCTCGGCTGTGCCGCGACAGCTTCCCCGCGAGGGGAAGCCTTACAAATCCCGATTTGCATTTCAATGTGAAATCTGATATAATAGATTCATATTATTTACTGGGCGGTGAGTACATGGACAAGCACGAAGCGCTGAAGCGCTATTTCGGACATAGCACATTCAGATACGGTCAGGGCGATATAATCGACCGCATCATTTCAGGCGAGGACTGCCTTGCCGTAATGCCGACAGGCGCAGGCAAATCCATGTGCTATCAGATACCCGCGCTCATATTGCAGGGCGTAACTATTGTGATCTCGCCGCTCATCTCGCTGATGAAGGATCAGGTGGAGGGGCTGGTACAGTCGGGTGTGCCTGCGGCTTACATAAACAGCTCACTTCAGCCGCATGAGTATTTCTCCGTGCTGCGTCGGCTTTCCATGGGAGAATACAAGATCGTATACGTTGCACCCGAGCGCCTTCTTGTCGATGACTTCCTTGCGCTTTGCAAGGGGCTTACGATTCCGCTTGTTGCGGTGGACGAGGCTCACTGCGTTTCCCACTGGGGACAGGACTTCCGTCCGAGCTATCTTAAAATATCCGAGTTTGTAGGCTCTCTCCCGAGCCGTCCTGTGCTGGCAGCATTCACCGCGACTGCCACAGAAGCGGTAAAGCGCGATATCGTGGATATCCTCGGGCTGTCCTCGCCCTACAGGATAACAACAGGCTTTGACCGCGAAAACCTTTATTTCGAGGTACGCTCAGGCACTCCCACCGAAAAGGACGCAATGCTGCTGAACATCATGCGTAATGCAGGCGGCAAAAGCAGCATTATTTACTGCTCAACGCGAAAGAATGTGGAGCAGGTATGCTCGCTTTTGCAGATGAATGGGTTCAAAGCGGCGCGATACCACGCGGGGCTGCCCGATGAGGAGCGCAAAGCGGCGCAGGAGGATTTCATCTATGACCGCGCAGATATGATCGTTGCAACCAACGCTTTCGGCATGGGAATCGACAAGTCCGACGTTTCGCTCGTTGTACACTACAATATGCCAAAGGATATTGAAAGCTATTATCAGGAGGCAGGCAGAGCAGGACGTGACGGCTCGCCTGCGCGCTGTATACTGCTTTACAGCAAATCCGATGTGCGCGTGAACAACTTCATCATAGACAAGAGCCACGAAGAAAGCGAGCTTTCGCCCGAGGAATCCGAGGAGATGCGAGAGCGTGACCGTGAGCGTCTGAAGCAGATGACCTTCTACTGCACCACAAAGCGCTGTCTGCGCGAGTTTATACTCCGCTATTTCGGTGAGCGCACAGGCGGCTTCTGCGGAAACTGCAGCACCTGTAACGAGAATTTCGACACGCTGGACATAACGCTGGAAGCGCAGAAGATCATATCCTGCGTTTTCAGAATGAAGCAGCGCGGTATCAGCGGCGGCAAGCAGCTCGTGCTGGATATCCTCAGCGGAATTTGCACGGACAAAAACGCAAAGGAGCTATCCACCTACGGCATAATGAAGAACGAGCCTCTTTCGCGCATAAGCATAGTCGCAGACTATCTGATATCCGAGGGGTACATTGAAGAAGCACACAACGGCTGTATGCTGACCGAGCTTGCGGAGGAGTTTATAAAGCAGCGCCGCACTCTGCTGATGAAGCAGCCCAAGACCGCTGCCCGACCTGCCGCTCCGACAATCAAGCCTAAGACGGACGCCTGCGATCCCGAGCTGTTTGAGCGGCTCAAGGCGCTGCGCAAAAAGATCGCGGCAACGCTCGGAGTGCCTGCGTATGTGGTGTTCACTGACGCCTCGCTTCGCGAGATAAGCCTGAAGCAGCCGCTTACAACGCAGGAATTTATGAACATTTCAGGCGTAGGCAGCATAAAGGCGGAGAGGTATTCAAAGAAGTTTGCAAAGGTGATACAGGAATATCAAAAGGAGAAGAAAGAATAAATCAGATTTTGGAGAAAAAATATGATAAGAATAAGACCATATAAAGCTGCGGATGCCAATACAATATTATCATGGTGTCAAGATGAAAAAGCGTTCTATCAATGGACAGCAGGAGTACTCGGTAACTTTCCTATTACGCAAAATGAATTCAGCTTTGTTGAATCACTGATGGCATTCACTGCGTTTGATGAAACGGGAATAGTTGGCTTTTTCACGTTAAGAAATCCCAACAAGTCATTAGATGAAATTCGCTTTGGTTTTGTTATCGTTGATCCTGACAGGCGTGGAAAAGGTTATGGAAAAGCAATGCTTAAACTTGGGTTAAAGTTTGCATTTGAAATATACGGTGCTAAAAAAGCATCATTGGGAGTTTTTGAAAACAATCTTTCTGCTTATTACTGCTATAAAACAGTCGGTTTTGACGATGTGGTTTCTGATAAGACCGAAACATATTGTATTATGAATGAAGAATGGAAGTGTAAAGAGCTGATCATCGAAAACAGATAAATTCAATTTCACAGCAAAACTCCCGACCAAAATTGGTCGGGAGTACTTTTATTTCTTTTTGTAAGTTCCGTCGCCTTGCAGCACATAATTCTCTCCCTCATCGAGGACAGGGATATAAACGGACGAGATAAGCTCGCCATCTGCGCTCCACAGGCACAGCGTTTCGCGGTTTTTAAGGCTGAAGTTAGCCTGTATCTGCATAAGCGCTTCCTTGGTCTTGTTGTTCTTCATAACTATGAGAAGCTCCTCGCCTGCCGCGATGGTGTGGTCGGGTATCCTCCATTCGGTGGGGGTAAGCTCGTCGTCCGACATATAAAGCCCGCCGATAGCAATATCTTCGGCATTGGGATTGTACAGCTTTATCCAGCCTCCGCCCTCATCGGTGCATATCTCGCTTATCTGCACAGGAACACCGTGAAGCTCGGTCTTTTCGGTATAAAGCTTAGCATAAACATTGCCGTCCACTGCCATATCGGCAGTGATACGCACCTCGGGAGTGGTGTACTCCACATCGTTCACTACCCATTTCACAAACTCGTAGCCCTCGTACATCTCCGCGCGGATAGTTACGGCATAGTCTGTAAAATACGTTCCGTAAACAACATTTCCCGTGTCCTTCTGGGAGTTGAGGTAGATATCCGCGCCGCCTGAACAGGAAGCCGAAACATCATACATACCAAGCGAAATGCCAAGGCAAGTCATCATATCCGAAATAACATAGGTCTTGCGGTATTCCGCGAAGTCACGGATCTGCTGACGGCTCTCCTCAAAGTTGTGGGTTCTCGCCCATGTGGAGGTGATGCCAAGCTCCAGCGCGTACAGTTGTTCGGGGTCGCTTATTTCGATAAGATCGTCCAGCACCTCGTTTATATGGTCCGTACTGAACGCATAAGCCATAAGATCGCACATGGTGTTTGCATAAAGCTCACGCATATCAGCACGCTTCAGCAGGGCTGTCAGCGCCTTGCTCTCGCCGCTCATATGTGCGCCGCTGAGCAGATCGGAAAGCGTCCTGTCCTTGAAGCCGTTGCCGTAAAGACCCCAGCCAAATTCCACATCGAAAAACAGAAAGCGCCACTTGCCGTCCATGTGATCGCTCGTTATCTCCTCGCCCTCGGCAGGATAATATCTGTATGCCTTGAAGTTGTTGCCGGGCCAGTCGCGGTTTGCAACAAATATCTGCATACAATAATACTGCATCAGATTTTCAATATCAACAAGCTCGCACAGCTCTGCGAATATCGCATCATCGGTGAGATCCATGTCATAATAAGCGCACATATCAAGATAATCCTGATGCGCAGGCTCTATCTCCTCGCCCTCCTCAGGGGTGGGTACTTCGATATTCTCAACTATCGCATACTGCTCGCGGTTGCCGCCGAACTGCGTTGCGAGGTAGTCCTCGTTGTAGTTCTCGTGCAGCCATGAGTAACCGTAATATTCTCCGTTCAGGAACACCGCGCAGGGCGTTGTATTCTGCGATACAGGGAAACCGTAGTCCTGTGCAAGCTGCTGGGAAAGCTCGTCGCGGACTCCCGCAAACTCACGGTCGTTTGCGCCGTTGCGAAGCACTATGCGGTCAAATTCCTCGATAGGCTCGCCCTTTTCGTTTACAGCACCCTCGAAGAACGCATATTTGAACTTGCCGTTTTCAGGGTCGTATTCCTTTCTTGCAACAAGCTTAAGCGATTTCTGGTCAACAACTCTGGAATAGCCGCCGACTACTCTTACACCTGCCGCCTGCGAAATGACATTGTCGCCGTCGCTCTCGAATACCTCAACGTAGATATCACGCTCGGACTCTCTGCCGTTCATAAAGTAGTTGCCCGGAGCGTTGTAGGGTATCTCCTCGCCCGGGTGCGCCGCAACATACTCATCATAAATCTTGCCCGGTACGGCAATACCGTACTCATAATCGTAGAGATTATAAGGGTCGGTGCTGAGCACGAAAACAAGCGTGTCATCACTGAAGCGCTCGTTTACATCAGTGCCTGTAACGTAGCTTCTTGTATGTATCTTGCTCTGCACTCCGTCAAGCACCGATATAGCCTTGACAGTGGTAGCGCGCACCTCGGGACCCGCGTTTATCGCCACAGGCTCAGTGTAGAGGTATTTGTCCTCTGCCAATGGGTCAGAGCCGTCGGTAGTGAAGTATATCTGCGCTCCTTTGGGAGCTGTAAGCTCCACCGCGATATTTTCTGCATAGAACGTTGCCGCATGGGAAAACGTTATATCCTCCGTCACTACAGTCGAATCTGTCTGCTCGGACGTTACAAGTGTAAGCTCGCCGTCCTCCCCGATAGCCGCCGATACCTGTACAGGCTCGGGAGGAAACAGGGTATATATCACACCTGCCGCGATACCGATAAGCAGCACTACCGCTAAAATAATAACTCTTTTCATAGGGCTCTCCTAAAATCACTTCTCAGCGCTGTCGGCAAGGTACTCCTTTTCCATTCGCGCGTACAGGTCGGGCATTGCTTTCTTGAAGTTGAGGGGGCGGAAGCTCTCCGCATCAACGAAACCGTGCGAGCTTGTGCCCTCGCAGAGTATCTGCTCCTCGCCCTTTTTGGTGACAGTATAGTAAAACTCGATACGCGCAGGCGTGAAGCGGCTTACCATAGCCTTTACAACAAGCGTATCATCGTATCTTGCAGGAAGATGATAGCGGCAGCTTATACCCGTTACGGGAAGCATAACGCCGTTCTTCTCCATGTCGGAATAGCTCATTCCCACGCTCTTTATATAGTCCGTTCTAGCTATCTCAAACCAAATGGGATAGGTAGCGTGATGCACAACTCCCATGCAGTCCGTTTCGGCATAGCGGACGGTTATCTCCGAATATGAAGCCATTTTACATTTCCTCTCTGTGCGATTGTATCAGCCTTGCCGCAAACGCTACTGCCTTGTCGGGCGCGAAGCGGCAAAGCGTCTTGCTTATGCCTATCATAGGCGAGGTGGTTATCAGCAGCTTTCCGCCGAACATCTCGCGTACAGCGTATTCAGCAACGTATTCACTGCTCTGCGGCGGCATTGCGAAGCTTACTCCTGCCTTGTCAAGAAACTCAGTCGCAACAGGACCGGGACACAGCGCCGACAGGTATACTCCGCTTCTGCGTGCGCGAAGCTCCTCGTACACTGCCTGAGTCATGCGCAGGACATACGCCTTTGAAGCGTAGTAGGACGAGAACATCGGACCGGGATAAAAGCCTGCGGAGCTTGCGGTATTCATGATATAGCCGCTGCCGCGCTTTGCAAAGTCCTTTACAAAAAGCTTGAACAGGATATGGAACGCTTTGATATTTACATCTATCATCTGAAGCTCCTTGTCAAGGTCGGTTTCGGTAAATTCTCCGAAAACACCAAGACCTGCATTGTTGATAAAGATGTCGATATTGTGCTTCTGAACGCGCTTATGCAGCTCAATGCACTGCTTGGCGTCGGAAAGGTCGGCGGTGATCATCTTGACCTTTACGCCGTATTCGGAGGTAAGCTCCTCCTTAAGCTCGTGCAGTCTGTCCTTTCTGCGCGCTGTGATTATAAGATTTATGCCATGCCTTGCAAGCGAGCGTGCGATATCTCTGCCGATACCTGCGCTCGCGCCTGTGACTAATGCTATCATTCATTTACCTTCTTGTTATTGCTTTATTACCTTTGTGGTGCTGCCGTCAGCCTCTTTTATATAAACTCTGTCAAGCTGACCCATAAGGCTTGCCTTGAAATCCGCACGGTACTCGTCGCGAAGCTTCTGCTGCTCCGCCTTTTCCTCATCGGTAAGTCCCTCGGACTTCGCCTTTCTTGCAAGCTCGTTTATTCTCTCTATCTTAGCCTTTTCCATACGTCCTCCTTAACCTCTGAACATCGGCTTTGCTGCTCTGAAGGGAGGCAGCGGAACGCCGTTCTCCTCGTCAAAGAGGGTGATGTCGTCGGTGTAGTTTGTCCAGAGGTAACGCACAGCCGTCGGCTCTGCTGCACCCGTAACGTGGATTATCTCGCTGCCCTCGGCTGCGTTCCAGCTCTCGCGGCTGGAAAGCTCTGCTCTTGCAGGAACAAACTCGCCGTCTGCACCCGCTATCTCAAAGCCGTGTATCTCGCCGCCCTTTATCTCTAAATTAAGTCCTGTGGATACGAAGATATCTATACTGTCGCTGTTCCACTGGATATCAAATACCTCGGGATTGTAGGTGGACTTACCGTCTGCCGCAGTGAAATCAGCGTCGTAATAGCCGTTCATTGCCGCAAGGAAAAATCTGTGCGCAGGAAGCACCTTGTTTCGGGGGTGTATCTCGCTGAACTCGCCGCAGTCGGTAAGCACTGCGAGAGCCGCACGGCGGTCGGTCTTTGCAACGCGCGCCTGTGCCTCGCGGACTACGCACCAGTGCTTTCTGTCCTCTTCACCGCTCCAGCGGTGCATGGGAAGCTGTCCGATAACGAAGAAAAGGTCGTCATTCCACAGGTCGCGCCAATTCTTTATCATCTGATTAAGCAGGGTATAGTACATCTCGGGGCGGTGGTCGTCGCTCTCGCCCTGATACCAGATAACACCAGTCATAGTAAACGGTGCAATACGCTTAACCATACTGTCGTACAGTACACCGGGGCTTATGGGATTGAGGGGCGAATGAGGACCGGGATACTTGTTGGGACCGCAGTATTGGAGGCAGCCGTCCCAGTTTGCGTCGGGAGTGGTGGAATAATAAACCGCGCTCTTTTCCTCCCACTGTCTGTGGTACTCCTGATAATCGCGGTAGTCCTTTTTCAGCTCCTCTAATGTTTTGCCCGAAATCGCCGCGTCGTATTCCTCAAAATAGATGGAAGTTTCGCCGTCTGCGTAGCTTCTGTCCAGCCACGCGCTTGCAGATGTGCCGCCCCAGTTGCAGCCGATGATACCAACGGTAACGCCAAGCTCCTGCGACAGCTCCTTTGCGAAGTAGTAGCCCACAGCGCTCCAGCACTTTGCGGACTCCTTGTTGGAGAACAAATTCCAGCCCATCTTGCGCTCATCATCGAAAAAGCACTCGTCAGCGATACAGCGCTTCTGTGTGTAATAAAAACGTACATCAGGGTCGTCATTGGCTAAGCTCTCGTCGCCCGTAAGGCAATTGCGAAGCTCGTACTCCATATTGCTCTGACCGCCTGCAAGCCACACTGCGCCTACTGCGACATTTGTAAACTTCACGGTATCTGTTCCATCGGTAATGGTAAGCTCTACGCTGTCCTGCGCAGGCTGCGGCTGAAGCACTGCGAGCCATCTGCCGTCCTTGACGGTGGCAGTTACAGTGGCAGCCTCCTCGCCTGTTATGCTGACAGTGAGCTTTGTGCCGTCAACGCCTGTGCCGAAAACATTTATCGGCTTCAGGTATTGCAGCACCATATTATCGCTGAATATCCTTGCAACTTCAAAATTCATAATATATATCCTTTCCTGAGGGGTATTTTTACCCATAATAATCTATTATTATTGTACAGCTTATCGGGATAATTGTCAAGAGAAAATTAAAACGTTTTCATAAATCGGGATTTGATTTTGCCTTCCCCTTGAGGGGAAGGTGGCGCACAACGAAGGAATGCGACAGATGAGGTGTCTGCACAATCATTGTTATCAGAATTAGCACACCTTTCCACCTCATCAGTCACGGCTGCGCCGCGACAGCTTCCCCTCAAGGGGAAGCCTTACAAATCCCGATTTATCGCGCAAAAAAGGCGGCTGCAAAGCCGCCTTAAATCATTCATCGGGGTGATTTTTTCTGTAAGCAAGATAGCTTTCAAGGATTATCGCCGCTGCAACTGCATCAAGACTCTCCTTGCGCTTTTTACCGCGCTTGTTATTCTCGTTCATTATGCCGATCGCTGATACGGTGGACGAGCGCTCGTCCCACATCTTCACCTCGACATCGACAAGCCCACGGAGCTTCTCGGCAAAGAGATTGCATTTCTCGCTGCGAGGTCCGTATGTGCCGTTCATATTGATGGGATTTCCCACCACAACCATTTCAGCCTTGTTCAGCTTCACTTCCTCCGCTACCATTTGCACACAGCGGTCAAAGTCCTTCATGGTGATTATCTTAAGCGGTGACGCGAGGAACTCGCTCTTGTCGCACATTGCAAGTCCCGTGCGCGTATCGCCGTAGTCTACTGCCATTATCTTCATAGGCTCTCCTTATGTATCACATCTTATGCTCACGCAGAAACGCGATAAGCTCTTCGGAGCAGTTCTCTTTCACGATAATAATACCGCCGACGCCCCTGATAATGATATAAAAATTCCGCTCCGTTTCGCGAAGCCGATATATCTGACTGTAATCGAACTCCGTATGATTGTTGTCGTTGTCCTTAGTCATGTGGTCATCATAAAAGCGCAGTACAGCAGTCTTATTGAGCATCGGCGAGTTTTCTATCCGCTTCGGTGCTGTGGCAACTGTAACCATGATACGCAGCGCCACTCCGAGCACAGAGCCGACCATGACAGTAATACCGATCAACTGATATCCGAGGCACATAACTATCACGCCACACGCAACAAGCAAAAGCATAACGATAACAAGGCGCAGATAAAAGTAGGTTATCCTGCACAGCACAAAGCTGTCATATCGCCGCATTTCGCCGTAGGTGTAGTGTGTAGTGGTTTCAAATAAAGGCTCCATAGCTCCTCCTGACGATCTTCCGTAGGACACGGCAAGCCGTGTCCCTTGATCATTGCGATTTTATTCGGGCACGACACGTCGTGCCCCTACTTACAGCGGACAGAACGGTTTCGCAAAGCGAAATCCATTTCCCTTTAAGGGAAATGGAAGTGGCGTCTGCGCCCGTGACCGCTTTAGCGGTCGCTGGACCATGGTCTGACCTGACCAACTATCTCGCTGAGGCTCTTTATACCGTTGTCGTCCATATACTTCGCAAGACCCTCGTTTACCTTAAGAGGTGCGTAAGGATCGGTGAATATCGCGGTGCCCATCTGAATTGCACAAGCGCCTGCAAGCATCATCTCGACAGCGTCCTCCCACGTGGAGATACCGCCCATGCCGATGATCGGAATTTTAACGGCATTGAAGCACTGCCATACGCAGCGTACAGCTACGGGGAATATCGCAGGGCCCGAAAGTCCGCCAACGTTATTGTGCAGGATCGGTCTGCGGTTTCTGATGTCGATACGCATACCGAGCAGTGTGTTGATAACGGAAATGCTGTCTGCGCCCTCTGCTTCAACAGCCTTTGCAATATCCGCAATGCTGGTAACATTGGGAGTAAGCTTTACGATAAGCGGCTTCTTTGTTGTCGCTCTTACCGCCTTTGTTACAGCCGCAGCGCCATCGGCGGTAACGCCCCATGTTGCACCGCCTGCCTTGACATTCGGGCAGGAGATGTTAAGCTCTATCATGTCAACGCTGCTGTTTTCCAGCACCTCGGCAGCCGCGATATAGTCCTCTAAGGTCGCACCAGCTACGTTTGCGATGATAACTGTGCCCTTGCCCTCCTCTTTAAGTCCGTCAAGGTAGTAGTCAACAAAGCCGCGCACGCCGATATTCTGAAGTCCTACGGAGTTCAGGATACCACCGGGAGTTTCGGCAATTCTCGGAGGGATATTACCCATTTTAGGCTGGATAGTCATACCCTTGCAGGAGATACCGCCAAGCTCGGAAATGGGATAAAGGTCGGTGTAGCACTCGCCGTTGCCGTAAGCGCCCGATGCCATTATTACGGGATTTTTGAAGTTTACCCCGGCAATTTTAACAGAAAGATCAGCCATTGAACTTTACCTCCTTAGCGTCGAATACAGGTCCGTCCTTGCATACTCTTGCATAATGCTCCTCGCCGTTTCTTACGGTCATGCAGCTACAAACCACGCACGCGCCAACGCCGCAGCCCATGCGCTGCTCAAGCGATACGCGGCAGGGAATGTTGCTGTTCTCGCACTCCTTTACGACAGCCCTTATCATAGGCTCGGGACCGCAAGCGCAAACGAGGTCAACGCCGCCCTTTGCTATCTCCTCGGTAAGCGGTGTTGTAACTACGCCGTGATAGCCGACAGAGCCGTCGTCTGTGCAGACTATGGTCTTTGCGCCGAAAGCCGCAAACTCCTTGTCAAGGATCACCTTGTCATAGCTTCTGAAGCCAAGGATTGCAGTGCAGTTCTCGCCGTGGCTCTTTGCAATGCCGAGCAGGGGCGGAACTCCGATACCGCCGCCGACAACGATGACCTTCTTGCCCTCGGGCACCTTGAAGCCGTTTCCGAGCGGTCCGAGAACATCGAGATTTTCACCCTCGTTCACACGAGAGATCACCTCTGTTCCCTTACCGCGCACCTCGAATACGAAACGCAGTGTGCCTTCGCTCTTGTCTATCTCGCAGATAGAGATAGGGCGGCGCAGAGTATATCCGTCAGCAAGGATATTAGCAAATTGTCCGACCTCGGCAGCATTCGCAGCGTCGGGGCATTTCACTGTTACAGAGAAGATGCCGCCTGCAAGCGCTTTCTTCTCCACTACCTGATATTTGTCACAGAAATAGCTCATATTTCCTCCTCGGTTTTTTTATTTTCTTCGGCTTTTTCGTCACAGCCGCTTTCCTCTTTCTTGGCAACTACCGCCTTTACCTGCACAGCGTCGGACTTCTCCTGCTGAGGCTTCGCGGTGATGTGCGACAGCCTGTGCGCGGTGTAGCGAACGATTATCAGAATAAGCACCACACACAGCAATGTCAGCCAACTGAACCACGAAAGTCCGTACATGGAATTAAGCAGCTTATCCTGTGCAATGCACATCATATCGAATACTATCATCAGCACAGGTATCTTGCACAGCGAAACGCCGAACGCGTAAGCGTCGTAGCACTGCTGCGCAGTACGCTTGTTTATCTCATAGCTCGCGAGCCTGTGGCTCTTAAGCACCAGCACTATGTAAACTATCATCACAACCAGCGCAAGCGCAGGGAATATCCATGCAAGGTGCTGCTTCCACTCATAATTGGGGTCGTTCTTCATCAGCGTTTCCATAGCGGTCTGATTAGTTGTATCGAACATCGAATAAAAATCCTCATAGCTCTCAAAAAAGCTGAAGGTCGCGGACACTATCAGCACCACAAGTCCCAGCGACAGCACGTCGGCTATGAAACGCGGAAGTCTGTAGGTATGTTTAACGGGGTATTTGCCTATCTTCATTTGTTGTCCTTTCACAAACAGGGGTTATACCCGAAAACGGCGAGAGGAAATCCCGCCGTTTGGGTCAAAAATTCAATTATCAGTGCTGCCTATCGCAGACCACAAACAAGCAAGAAATGTGCAGATGCGAGGCGCAAGTACCGCAGGCGTACTTTGTGTACGTCAAGGTGCTTGCAACGAAGCAGATGTGCGCTTATCGATTGTTTGTCAGATCGTAGTGATGTCAACCATCTCTACATCATCTACGCTCTTGTGCATCTCAAGGCACTCGAGCAGTGCGTTTGCTGTGTCGATAGAGGTCAGGCACGCGATGGAGCGCTCTACCGCCTTGCGGCGCATTCTTACGCTGTCGCGGGAGGGCTTTCTGCCTGTTTCGGAGGTGGAGATAACATAGTTTATCTTGCCGCTTTCAAGCAGGGAGATAACATTAGGCTCACCCTCGGAGATACGGTAAACATGGTTTGCAGCGATCATGTTTCTGTTGAGTATCGAAGCTGTGCCGCTGGTTGCGTAGATATCGAAGCCCAGAGCCTCAAAGCGGCTTGCGATCTCGATAACGTCGTGCTTGTCGCCGTCCTTTACGGAAATGAGCACGCCGCCCTTGTCGTGCATCTTGTAGCCTGCGGCTGTAAGACCCTTTAAGAGAGCCTCACCGAAGGTCCTTGCGATACCAAGGCACTCACCTGTGGACTTCATCTCGGGGCCGAGCTGATTGTCAACATCGTGCAGCTTCTCAAAGCTGAATACGGGAACCTTAACAGCGATATAGTCAGCATTGGGATAAAGACCGCTCTTGTAGCCCATATCCTTCAGCTTCTTGCCGAGCAGTATCTTTGTAGCAAGGTCGACCATGGGAACGCCTGTAACCTTGCTGATATAAGGAACTGTTCTGGAGGAACGGGGATTTACCTCGATAACGAATACCTCATGGTTGTAAACAACGTACTGGATATTTACAAGACCGATAACGTGCAGAGCCTTTGCAAGCTTCTCGGTGTAGTCGATGATAACGCGCTTGATGTGCTCGGAAAGGTTCTGACAGGGGTAGATGGAGATAGAGTCGCCCGAGTGAACGCCCGCACGCTCAACGTGCTCCATGATACCGGGAATGAGGAAGTCCTCGCCGTCGCAGATAGCGTCTACCTCAACCTCTGTACCCATCATATACTTGTCGATAAGAACAGGGTTTTCAAGCTCTGTTGCGGTGATGATCGTCATATACTCCTCTACGTCGTTGTCGCAGTGAGCGATGATCATGTTCTGACCGCCGAGAACGTAGGACGGACGCAGCAGAACGGGATAACCAAGCTTGTTTGCGGCTGTAAGCGCCTCCTCTGTTGTGAATACCGTTGTACCCTCAGGTCTGGGGATACCGCACTTTTCAAGCAGCTCGTCGAACAGCTCTCTGTCCTCTGCCGCGTCAACGTCAGCAGCAGATGTGCCGAGGATCTTAACGCCGAGGTCTGTGAGGTGCTTTATGAGCTTGATAGCGGTCTGACCGCCGAACTGAACTACAACGCCGTAGGGCTTTTCTGTTTCGATAAGAGCCTCAACGTCCTCGCGTGTGAGGGGATCGAAATACAGTCTGTCGCCTGTATCGAAGTCAGTGGAAACTGTTTCGGGGTTGTTGTTGCAGATGACAGCCTCGCAACCCTCCTCCTTCAGCGCCCATACGCAGTGAACGGAGCAGTAGTCGAACTCGATACCCTGACCGATACGGATAGGACCTGAGCCGAATACGATGATCTTTTTCTTGTCTGTGGGGTGAGTTTCAATGAACTCCTTAGCCTCGTTCTCATCATCAAAGGTGTTATAGAAGTAAGGTGTTGCAGCGGAGAACTCAGCCGCACAGGTGTCAACCATCTTGTAGGAAGCAAGCTTTCTGTTCTTTACCTTCTGACCCGAGATACGCTCGATAGCGCTGTCAAGATAGCAGTACTTCTTTGCAGCAGCATACTTCTCCTCGGTCAGCTCGCCCTCTGCAAGCCAGTTTTCAAGCTTTACAAGGTTGTTGAACTTGTTGATGAACCACTTGTCCACCATTGTGATCTCATGGATCTTATCTACGGAAATGCCGCGCTTTAATGCCTCGAAGATACAGAAGCAGCGGTCAACGTCAACGTCGTACAGCTTCTTTTCAACTTCCTCGTCGGTAAGCTCAGCAAAAGCCTTCTTTGCAAGTGTATCCATGCCAAGCTCGATAGAACGTACAGCCTTCATCATGCCGCCCTCAAAGCTGGGAGCGATAGCCATGACCTCGCCTGTAGCCTTCATCTGTGTGCCGAGAGTTTTCTTTGCGTATACGAACTTATCAAAGGGCCACTTCGGGAACTTAACTACCATATAGTCGATGGTAGGCTCGAAGCAAGCGTAGGTGTTGCCTGTAACCTGATTTACGATCTCGTCAAGAGTATAGCCGATAGCGATCTTTGTAGCAACCTTTGCGATAGGATAGCCTGTTGCCTTGGAAGCAAGCGCAGAGGAACGGGAAACTCTGGGGTTTACCTCGATAACCGCGTAATCAAAGCTGTCGGGCTTGAGTGCAAACTGGCAGTTACAGCCGCCCTCAACGCCGAGCGCCTGAACGATATTCAGTGCAGCGGAGCGGAGCATACCGTACTCAATGGGAGTAAGTGTAACTGCGGGAGCAACTACGATACTGTCGCCTGTGTGAACGCCGACAGGGTCAACGTTCTCCATGGAGCAAACTGTAATGGTGTTGTTCTTGCTGTCGCGGATAACCTCAAACTCGATCTCCTTCCAGCCGCTTATGCACTTCTCGACCAATATCTGTGTGATGGGAGAAAGGCGCAGACCGTTTGTTGCGATCTCGTGCAGCTCGTCGGGAGTGTATGCGATACCGCCGCCTGTACCGCCCAGTGTGAACGCGGGACGAACGATAACGGGATAGTCGATAACGGTAGCGAACTCCATAGCGTCCTCAACGGTCTCAACCACCTTTGAGGGGATACAGGGCTGGTTGATCTCCTCCATCGTATCCTTGAACGCCTGTCTGTCCTCTGCCTTGTGGATAGTCTCGGGAACAGCACCCAGCAGCTTTACATCATGGCTTGCGAGGAAGCCCTCCTCAGCAAGCTGCATGGACAGTGTAAGACCTGTCTGACCGCCGAGGGTGGAAAGTACGCTGTCGGGCTTTTCGATCTCAATGATACGCTTTACAACATCGAGTGTCAGCGGCTCGATATAGATCTTGTCAGCCATGTGCTTGTCTGTCATGATAGTAGCAGGGTTGGAGTTGATGAGGACTACCTCAAGACCCTCCTGCTTAAGTGCGCGGCACGCCTGTGTGCCTGCGTAGTCGAACTCGGCAGCCTGTCCGATAACGATAGGACCAGAGCCGATAACCAGAACCTTCTTGATATCACTTCTTAACGGCATATTACTTATTCTCCTCCATCATCTTAATAAAGCGGTCGTACAGATAACCGGAATCGTGAGGGCTGCCCGAGGTGTCGGGGCGGAACTGTGTGGAGAACGCAGGAATGTTGAGGTACTTGATACCCTCGCATATTCCGTCGTTGCCGTTGATGTGGGTGATCTCTGCCGCACCTGCACAAACTGTATCCTTATCCACAGCGTAGCCTGTGTTCTGCGCTGTGATATATGTCTTGCCGTTCTCAAAGCTCTTAACGGGCTGGCTCGCACCGCGGTGACCGTACTTAAGCTTTACGGTCTCGAAGCCGAGGCTGAGCGCCAGCACCTGATGTCCGAGGCAGATACCGTATACGGGAAGCTTCTTCTCGCAGACAGCCTTTACAGCCGCGATAGCCTCTGTAGCCTCTGCGGGGTCTGCGGGTCCGTCGGAGATGATAACACCGTCGGGAGCAGTACCGAGGACTTCATCGACGGAAGCGTTGTAGGGCATTACCGTAACATTGCAGCCGCGCTTTAAAAGCTCGTCCTTTATTACCTTTGTCATGCCGAGGTCGATAACAGTTACGTTGTACTTGCCGTTTTCAGCGGCAAAGGTCTGCTTTTCCTTAACGCTTACCTTTGCAGCGGCTCTTTCAGGCTTGAACTCATTTATTTCTTTAAGCAGCGCGTCCTTGTCAAAGTCGCCGCATACGATAGCGCCGTTCATAACGCCCTTTTCGCGGATAACTCTTGTAAGCGCTCTTGTGTCGATATCGCAAAGACCGACTGTGCCGTTCTTGGCTAAATAGCTTTCAAGGTCGCCCTCACAGCGGAAGTTTGAAGGAGCCTCGCAGCACTCGCGCACGATATAGCCTGCGGGAGTGTTGTTTGCGGAGTATCCGTCCTCGCTGTTTACGCCGTAGTTGCCTATCAGTGGGAAGGTCTGCACAACGAGCTGACCGCAGTAAGCGGGGTCTGTCAGAGTTTCCTGATAGCCTACCATAGAGGTGGTGAACACTACCTCTCCGATCACCTTGCCCTCAGCGCCGAAGGATCTTCCCTCAAACACTGTGCCGTCGGCAAGAACAAGGCTGGCTTTCTTTGTCTTTTCAAAATACATATATAAGCCTCCAGTTTCTTTTGTTTCCTTTATTTGTTCAGTGTGATCTTTCCTACAAAGCTCATGATGTCATCTCTCATGCGGATAGCCTCTCTGCGCGCTGCCTGTGCATACTCGCGCTCGTCGCACTTTTCCTTCTGATATGCGCACATGATACCTCTGGAGCTGTTTACGATACCGCCAAGACCGTTCTTATCGAATGCAGCCGCGATATCCTTTGCGCCTGCGCCCTGCGCTCCGTAGCCGGGGATAAGGAAGAATGTTGTGGGAAGCGCCTCTCTGAGATACACGATCTGCTCGGGATAAGTTGCGCCTACTACCGCGCCAACGCCGCTGTAGCCGTACTTGCCGGGAAGCTCCTTGCCCCAGCCCTCGCACATATGACCCATAACCTCATATACAGGCATATTCTCGATCTTTCTGTCCTGAAGCTCGCCCGAGGAGGGGTTGGAGGTCTTAGCCAGCACGAAGATACCCTTATCGTTCTCGCGGCAGATGTCAAGCAGAGGCTTGATACCGTCAGAGCCGAGGTAGCCGTTTACTGTAAGCGCGTCACCGATGAAGGGCTCGTACTCCTTGCTGCCTACCTTGACCTTGCCGAGGTGAGCGGTAGCATAAGCCTCCATCGTTGTGCCGATGTCGTTTCTCTTACCGTCTGTGATAACGAACATACCCTTCTCGCGAGCGTACTCCTGTGTCTTCTGCAAAGCCTTCATGCCTGCGGGACCGTACATCTCGTAATAAGCAGCCTGAGGCTTTACTGCGGGAACTATATCGCAAAGCGCGTCTATCAGACCCTTGTTGAACTCAAGCAGTGCCTTTGCAGCGCCCTTGAGGGTCTCGCCGTACTTGTCAAAGCACTTCTTTCTGATGTACTCGGGTACATAGTCAAGCTTGGGGTCAAGACCTGCAACTGTGGGGTTCTGTGTTCTCTCGATGTTTTCAATAAGTCTGTCGAATGACATTTTTTTGTCCTCTCTTTCATGTATATAAATTTATTATTTCCTTAATCATGTATGCCATCATCTTCATAGACTACCTGTCCGTCAACAATGGTGTACTTTACACGTCCTTTGAGCACCTTGTTCTTGAAGCAGGTGTTCTTGGACTTGGAGTGCAGCTTTTCGGGAACTACCTTCCACTCCTCGTTGGGATCGAATATGCAAATATCCGCAACATCGCCCGCCTGAAGCGAGCCGCCGGGGATACCGAGTATCTTTCTGGGGTTTACGCACATCAGCGCAACAATTCTTGAAAGCGGTATCTTCTCGGTGTGGTACAGCGCTGTAAGCGTTGCGGCAAGCGAGGTTTCAAGTCCGACAACGCCGTTGGGCGCTTTCAGGAAGTCCGCCTTTTCCTCTGCGGAGTGCGGAGCGTGGTCAGTTACGATACAGTCGATAGTGCCGTCGCAGATGCCCTCTGTGATAGCCTTCACATCGTCCATAGTTCTCAGCGGCGGATTCATTCTGTAATCCGCGTCGCGTGTGCGCAGCTTTTCATCTGTCAGCATGAAGTAGTGCGGACAGGTCTCGCTGGTTACCATTGTTCCGTAGCGCGAAGCTATTCTTATATTTGACATACTTGTTATAGTCGATACATGAGCAATGTGTATCGGCATTTCAAGGTCAGTCGCAAGCGTGATCTCGCGGGAGGTCACGATATCCTCGCTGAGGCGGTGCATTCCGGGAACGCCAAGCTCCTTTGACACCTTGCCGCTGTTCATTATGCCGCCGTCGATTATGTCTAAGTCCTCGCAGTGGGAGATAACTTTAAGTCCGGCATAATGAGCCTTTACCATCGCTCTTGCCATGGTCTTTGCGTTCTTTACGGGTCTGCCGTCGTCGGAGACCGCTACACAGCCTGCATTGCGAAGCTCCTCAAAGTCGCACAGCTCCTCGCCCTTAAGACCCTTTGTAATACTGCCGACGGGATATACCTTAGTCTTTGACTGCTTTGCCTTTTCTATGATATACTTTACCGTTTCGGCATTGTCAACAGTGGGGATCGTGTTAGGCATACACGCTACCGCAGTAACGCCGCCTGCCACTGCCGCCTCGCCGCCTGTGATGATATCCTCCTTGTGGGTCTGTCCCGGGTCGCGGAAATGCACGTGCATATCGCATATTCCCGGAATGATCGTAAGACCCTTGCAGTCGATAGTGCGGTCAGCCTTTGAACAACTGAGGCGCTTGCCTATCTTAAGAATCTCGCCGTCCTTAATGACAATGTCAGCCTTACCCTCAAAATTGTTGGCACTGTCAACTACATAACCGTTTTTCAGAAATAAAACCATGTCGTCCTCCAACTATATCTTAAAAGCCATTGTTTCCGTAATTTATTCCGATATGCCGTAGATAAGCACCTTATCACAGCCGTCTATCTCGTTCACCATCACCTTGACCGTTTCCTCGTGCGAGGTCGGGAGATTCTTTCCGATGTAGTCAGCCCTCATAGGAAGCTCTCTGTGACCTCTGTCGATAAGCGTTGCAAGCTGAATAAGCTTTGGTCTGCCTCTTGACATCAGCGCGTCGATCGCAGCCCTCGCCGAACGTCCCGTAAATATAACGTCGTCTACTATTATAACCCGTTTATCCTTGATATCAAACGGTATCTCGCTGTTATCGGGGATATCGGTCTTAGGCTTATCGTCGCGGAACGGTGTGATATCAAGCAATCCCACAGGCACCTCGCTGCCCTCTACCTCTGCGATCTTAGCGGCGATACGCTTTGCAAGCACTGCGCCGCGCGAAAAAAGCCCGATCAGACAAAGACCCTCAGTACCCTTGTTTCGTTCAAGTATCTCAAACGAAATACGGGTAACAGCCCTTGTGATCGCGCTTTCGTCAAGTATTTCAGCCTTTACTACAAGTCCTTTGATGCAGCACACGGCACGCTCACTCCCTTTCCTTTATGGTCACCTCTTAAAAACCTCTTTTGCAGCAAAAAAGCCTGTCACTGTTAGGTGACAGGCAGACAATTTCGTATTTTCCGCTTATATGGATATAGTTATAGCTATACCGACGGAACGAAAACAATCCATACCTTGCCGACCTCTCAGTGCCGCCTTAAAGGTGCTTTGATTTTCGTAAAATTCACTTCATTTATTATATCTCATTTATCTCGGTTTGTCAATAGAAAATCAATCCATAACAAAATTTTTTTCAAAATGAAACACCCCCGACAAAGTCGGGGGTGCGATTAGTGTTTAACTATCTAAGTATAATAGTCAATTACTTTCTCTTGCGGGAAGCAACAACTGCAACACCAGCGAGTGCAACTACACCGGCAACAGCAGCGATACCCTCAACGCCTGTGTCGGGGGAATCCTTGCCAGCCTCTGTAGCAGCGTCTGTGTCAACAACTGTGTCATCAGCAACGGGCTCGTCAACTACTGTGTCGTCAGCAACGGGCTCGTCAACTACTGTGTCGTCAGCAACGGGCTCGTCAACTACTGTGTCGTCAGCAACGGGCTCGTCAACTACAGTGTCATCAGCAACGGGCTCATCAACTACTGTATCATCAGCAGCAGCACCGTCAAGTGTTCTTACGTCAACACCTTCAGCGTTGTACAGAACAACGTCCTTAACTGCAAAACCGTACAGGCTTGTTACATTTGCCCAGTCGTGCAGGTGGATCTGGCAGTATTCATCAGACTCGGGGAATACAACGCCGTTAGCAGCCTCGTATGTAAATACGAATACCTCGTTATCCTCGTCAGCAACTACGTTTGTAGCGAAATCGTAGTCGATCTGCTCCCAACCCCAGCTATTGGAGCAAAGGCAAACAGCGCCACCGATCCAGATACCGTCAGCAACATCTTCAACAACCTGCTCGAAATCCTTAGCAGTGATGATGATGTCGAACTTAGTTACTGTGTGTGCAAGGGAAGCGTCCTGCAGAACGGTAGCACCACCGTTATCGGACTTCAGGCAAGCGATCAGACCGGAGTTGTAGGAATCGCCGGGAGCCATGTACTCAACAGCGGAAGCTGCAACAGCCATAGCGGAAGTTGCAACAGCAGCAGCTGCAGTAGCAGCTAAAAGTCTTCTTAACTTCATAAGAATTATCCTCCTAAAAATTAAATCGGGATAGTAAACACTAAATCCTCACGATTATTATACAACATTCTGTCAAGAATTGCAACTGTCATTTTCAACACAAAGTTAAGTATGTTTTTAGGCAATTCAAATAATTTTTAACTCAAAAACAGGAAAACGCTCCCGAAAACCGCACGGGAGCGCCATTCTTTTACTTAATTTAGCTTAAAGAGAAGCGACGTTCTGCGCTTCCTCTCTTTAATCATCTCTGCGGAACGATACCGCCAGACCTGCGCCGCCGAGAGCCAGTGCAGCTACCGCCGCAAAGCTGAAAGGAACGCCTGTCGTGGGGTTCTGTGTTGTCGTACCGTTCTGAATAATGCTGTCTGTATTGCCGTTCTGTGTGTTGCCTGCGTTCGTATCGCCGTTTACTGTTCCGTCAGCAGTACCATTGCCGTTTGTTGTGCCGTTTGCGTTATTATCGTTGACCGTACCGTTGTTATCGGCAGTACCGTTATTATCGCCTGTTACAGCGCCTGTAACATCGTCCACAACATTCTCGCCTGCATCTACTACGTCATTTACTATATTCTCACCTGCGTTGACAACGTTGCCTACAACGCCGCCGTTTGCGGCAAAAGCCGAAACAGAC
>CAYSYF010000048.1:0-20193 GCA_964435155.1 uncultured Ruminococcus sp.
GATTATACCCTAGGGGGCATTTTTTGTGCTGTCTGCACAAAGCGGTTCAGTTCAACTTTAATAGCGGTTTCACTATCTATCCAACCGTTCTTGTAATGCTCTATAACTGAAAACATTTTTCATCCACTGTTGGTTCTATGATACTTTTTATAATGATTAACGCATTAGTATTCCAAGAAGTTTTATCCGCGATAATCTTATGTACGGTCATGTTTATATGGTCTTTTGATCTGCTTGTTGTTGATTATAAGTTCGGATATAAACAAACCTGTGTCCAGCAGCTTGTGAGCGTCATCTATATCGTAATCTGTTTCGATACATATACCCTCAAGCACATAATCATTTTTCCTGAAATGATTAGGCTCGTTTTCAAAAAGCCTTTCTTTTTCTCGTGCAAGCGCACAAAGTGCGTCCAGCTCAGATATGTGAGAACCGACAATATACAGCTGTTTCAGCTTTAGTAACTTGCTCACAAAATCAAGGCTTGATACATTGTCGCCTTTGTATATATAAAGTTGTTTAAGGTTTATCATATCTGAGATAAAATCATAGTTATCCAGGTTACAGCCGATAACAAGGGTTTCGATATCAGACCTGTCACCGATATCGTTAATATCATGTGCTGTCACACATTCTTGTGGCACATTAAAATTAAAACAAGGAACATCACTTTTCCATGGGAAACCATAGCTGCAGGTGCTAAGATCCACAATGTTATCTTCAATCAGTATTCTTTTCATCATTGATCCTCCTAATAAGATCATTCCGTCCCATTCAACGAACAGAACAACCATTGTCTATGCGACTATCAAAAACATACATACGCTGAAGATCTAAAACACCACTAAACGCCCTAAGTCTAAGTAATGTAACCTTTTGCTGCCATTTTTTCTGATGGTAATCGATAGTGTCGGATAGACAATTCCCTTGCGCTCAACGCATTGCCCTTAAAACCAAGGGCGATTTAAGGGGAAATATATTCATTATTTAAGACGAAGATAGCAGGTAGATCTTCCTGAACCCTCACGCTTCAGCTCTCCTGCACTCACCATTTTTCTCAAAGAGCCTTCAACGGAGCTAAGACTCAGAGATGGACACAGCTCCCTTATATCTTGCTTCGTGAATCTTCCTATTTCATTTTGTACCGCCTTACGAACCATTTCTACCGCAGGGAGCTTTTCCTCTACGATAGAGAACCTGTCCCCGAAATCCTTATATGCGGCAAGTATAATGCTAAGAATATATTTGATAAACGGAACTGCATCCTCCGCACCCTCGTGCCATCCATGCTGCGAGCGGTTAAGTGCGTCATAATACAGGTCCTTGTTCTTTGCGATCTTGGCTTCAAGGGAGATATATTTTCCCACATAGAATCCGCTTCTGTATAAAAGCAGCGTTGTAAGCAGGCGGCTCATTCTGCCGTTTCCATCGTTGAACGGATGAATACAAAGAAAATCATGAATAAATATCGGTATAGCAATAAGCGGCTCCAGCTCAAAATTGCCGATGACTCTGTTATACTCCTCGCATATTCTGTCGAGAGCCTCGGGCGTCTCATACGGTGGCAGCGGAGTGAATATTGTTTCAGAATGTCCATCGGGATATGTTGCACTGATATAGTTCTGGACATTCTTCGTCTGCCCTGCCATCGGATTATTCATGTGCCCATACATGATCTTATGAAGCTGAAGGATATAGTTTCTGGTTATTGGAATAGCATCAAAGCTCTCATGAATGATATTCAGCACATCACGATAACCAGCGATCTCCTGTTCATCACGATTTCTTGGAGCGGTCTTTTCCTCCACCAGCTGTCTGATACGTACATTAGTGGTGACTATGCCCTCAATTGCATTAGAAGCCTCTGTACTCTGTATCTTTGCTATCTCCACCAGCTTTTCCAGTTCATCGGGACGCTGCTTAAGGTACAGCTCCTGTTTGCCTGCTTCTTTATAGATAGCAGCAATATATCCAAGAATATCAGAATCCCATTTCTGTTCTTTGACAGAAGAATAATTGAATGTTCTCATTCCCTTGGCCACCGCCCTTTCCCTTAAATCATAACATAAATTAAGGGAAAAGTCAATAAATATCTGACTTTTCCCTTATAATATAGGATTTTTAAGGTCTGTTCATGCAATAATGCGACATATTTTCTTTTTCCATCACATTCTCAACCGCCACAAACCTCTCGTATTCATCAATGATTGCCTCCTCAAACCTGTCCCTCGCCTCAGCGCACATCGGATGCACGATATCCCTGTAAGCTCCGTCCTCACCCTTGCGGCTTGGCATAGCCACGAAGAGCCTGCCACTGCCCTGAATGACCTTGATGTCATGCACTGCGAAGCAGTCGTCCAGCACGACAGAGGCTATAGCCTTGAGGTTGCCCTCGTCGAATGTCTTTCTGATCTTGATCTCGCTGATTGTCATAAAATTTGTCCTTCTTTCTTGTTAAAATAAATTTGGTCTGAACTTTGTTGTCAATTGACCTTTAAAACCTATCCGACGGTGCACGAGCACCGTCAGAATATCGTTAACTACTAATAGTACTGTAAGGCATCACCTTATCCACAAACCTCGCCTTTTCTCCGCTGGTTATAAGCACCGCTTTATCTCTCGGCATACACATAACAGTCTCAGGCGTCCTGCATACCCTGCAAGCGATGAAATTCGCCGTATCAATATCCTGCGAGCCGAGATAAAGCAGGTGATCGCAGTTGTTGGTGATGGTCGTAGCCTCAGAGTCTTTGTACATGCTTCGGAGTTGTGTAAGGCTCTGGAGGATTATGCTTACAGATATCTCTCTGGAGCGTATCACAGATATTATCTTGTCGAAGTCGGGTATCCTTGCACTCGCAGCAAAGTCGTCCATCATGATGCGCACAGGAACCTTAAGTCTGCCGTCGGGGTTCTTGTCTGCTTCCGAGCAGAGCAGCTGTAGAGCCTGAGTGTAGAATACATTGACAAGCTGGTCGAATGCCCTGTCTGTATCGCTTACATTAAGAAACAGTACAGTCTTCTTTCTGCCCAAGTCCCGTATATCAAAGCCCTCGGAATTACCGAAGATAGTTCTTGCTTCCTCAAAATCGAACGGCTCTAACGCGCGGTTGGCAAATTCTATTATGCTGCTCCACATTTTGTCGGCAGCAGAACTCGCACGTATCTCATAGAATTTCTTCGCCGCAAAGGTAGCGAGGTGCTTGTCCGCCCACTGCAGGAACGACAGCTCACCGTTGCGTCCTATATATGTATGGTGCAGCTTGCAGACGCTTATCATGTTCTGCTCCTCAGGGACAAGCGTTTCCAGACAGAATGCTATGAGAAAAGCAATATATCCTGCCGCAGCCATCTCCCAGAACGGCTCTTCCTTGTCAAGCGTCGGCATTATAGTAGTTGCAAGCGTGATGATGTCCTGCTCGCAGCACTTGCCGTTGTCATAGCGCCGTATTCCTCTTAATGGGTTGTAGCCGCAGGAGCTCAGCGGGTCTACAAGGTCAAGGGTATAGACGGAATACCCCTTGGCTTTAAGCTCCTCGCTGAACATTCTGTGAAGCTGACGCTTGGTATCTGACACCACCATGCTTCCCGTAATATTCTGAAGATTCGGTATTACATAACCACCTGTCTTCCCGGAGCCTGACGAGCCTATTATCATATCATTGTTGTTAAGCCCTGTTTTCCTTGTATCGTTGGAGACCGTTATCCCATCAGCGAGATATCTCATATTCCTCATGGCTTACACCTCCTTCAATATCTCTGTTGCAAGTCCGAAAGCGACTGCTTCCTCTGCGCTGTAATAGGTATCGTTCGCGGTGAGCTTGTATATCTCCCTGATACGCTTACCTGTCTTGTTGGCTATTATCCTTGCAAGCGATTCTCTTACTTCGTTGAGCTTATCCAGCTCATGCTGTATCTCGTGCGACTTTCTGCCGCCTATATCGTTGTGACCGTAAGATGGGTCGTGTATCATAAGTCTTGTGTGCGGCAGCATCTGCCGCTTGCTACCTGCGAGGAAGAGTATCGCTCCCATGCTTGCGGCAGTGCCTATACACACTGTTCTTACAGGTGCTTTCATTGCGGATATGTAATCATACACAGCAAGTCCGCTTATGACCTCACCGCCGGGACTATTTATGTACATTGTTATCTCACTTTCACTGTCCTCTTGCTCAAGATGCATGAGCTGCTTTATCAGCTCCGCCGAGGTCTGTGCATCAATGGGAGAAGTCAGAAATACCTCTCTGTTGCTGAACAGCTCATCATCGAGCCTTATGCACTCGATACCTCTTGAAGACTCCTTTAATACATTTGCCATATCATTTTTCCTCCGTTAACCCTGTTTTCTTAGCATATTTTTCTTTGAGCTTGTCGATATTGAAATATCTTGGAAAAGCATAACTGAAATGCGTTATAAAGAAGCAATACAGATCTTCGTAGCTCTTTTTTATGCTTACTCCGAATTCCTCTATCGGCTGGTTGGGCATCCAGCATTTGCGCTGGAAGGCATCGAACTGCTGAAGTAGCTGTTCGATAGTTGTCTTTTTGGTGACAGTAAAACCTATATGCCCCTTCACACTTTTCTTAAAGGATCTGAAGATATTCGTCGAAGCTTCTATCGGTCGTTTTGAACGCATTGCGAGATAGCACATATATCCCTTGACGGTGACTGCTTTAAAAAGACGCAGGTTGCTGTCGTTTGTCTGGGCTGACACCAGCATATATCTGATATGTGCGAGCAGGGTAAGCCTCATATTAAGACCCCATTTAGCATCATCTGCTTCCCAGTATGTCTTACAGACGGGGAACGAGTAAATTATCCCGAGCACTTCGCCATAGGTAAGCTCAGAGCATTTTTCAACGTCCATTTCGTTGTCCTCCATATACAGGCGCATAAGCTTCATAACGTTATCCGCGCTGCCGCGTGGAAACTGCGACAGCTTTGTTTCTGCGAGCTTTGTGATTATCTCCCCGACAGAGTGGTATTCATTTATATACCCTACCCGAGATGCTCTTGTTATGTTTTCAAGTGTTGTTTGCAAAATAACCCTTCTTTCTGAAATTTTTTTCAGGTCATTCTGACCCTGTTTTAAAACCCGACGGCACGCGAGTGCCGAAAGAAAAACCGTGCAGAATTTCTGCACGGTCGTTTAATTTTTACAGTCAGAAAGCAGGGCCAGTTTTGGATCAGAATCTCATCTTTCTTACAGCCTCTGCAATAATCTCATTATGCATATCCTTCGGATCATTGCACTTAAGATCATCAAACAGAGACTTGTAAGGTTCTTCGCTTGAGTTTACATTTACATACACAATAGACGGGCCTTTGAATATGCTCTTTTTACGTTTGATACCGCAGTTAATAATGTGCATGGGACAATTGATACGAAGCACATCGGTTGGTTCAAATGAAATAGCATAGCACTCATGAGAATCCTTGGTGCGCTTAACAGACTCGTCAAGCACGACCATCATATCCTCCATATATTCACTATGAAGCTGTAATCCGAACGAAATAGGTTCGCCGTTATTGTTTTCAGCCTTTACATGGACCCAAGTTGAATCTGGTCGCTCGAATGTCATGAGCATGATCTCAGACTCGATTACATTGATGTCATCTCGCCTGAAAATCGTGCGGAGAATATACTCGCAGCACCTGATATCTGTCAGCAGTCTTTCAAAATACGGACTTGTAAATAAGTACGATATAGTCAGACCTTTGGGATAAGTTTTGTTATCTTCCATAGGTAGCTCCTTTCTATATTCGGCTCCTGCTTTTCCGACCGTAATTTCTAAACCGACGATGCGCGAGCAGCGTCCAAAAACCGAAGGTAAAAAAGTGTGCTTTGTTGAAAATCTTTGTACAAAACGCCGACATATCATCAAGCTACAAAATGATAGAACAAACTCATTTTATAAGCTACGAAAAGTTGCAGAAAAACTATGCAAAATCTTTGTACATCAACGGTTTGACAGACCCAAAACGATGTGCTATAATGCAATCAATCCGATCGGAAATTAATCCTAAAGCACAATATTTTTACAATACTTTTAAATCGAAGGAGGATGATTTAATGAATAACACATGTGATCTAAAAAAAGAGTTATGCCGCAAAAAAGCAGAAGCGGAGAAAGCCGAGAAAGCCTATAGCAAATACTTGGCAAACGAAAGCTTTAAGAACATCACTCTGAACAACGAAGAACTGTGCAAAATGATTGCTTCTATGCCTCGTGACGAGGCAGTAATCGTGTTAAATGAGATATTAAACTCTGCGAACTTTGTAGCCGTCTTCAAGCATGCGATCAACTCGAGCCATAAGCTTGACAATTTGCGCAAAAGCAAGGCAGCAAAGGCAGAGCAGCGCAAGGCAAAGAAAGCCCAGGAAATGCAGTCGGAACAGACGAACATTCCGAAGGACACTGAGCCTTTCGGTGATGCCTTTTCTTCAGAGTCCAATGGCACCGAAGAGGCGGCGCCGCAGTTGGAACAGGCGGAATTGTCTGAACAGAATGCACCGTCAGATTCATTTGTACATACTTCTGCTGAAATGCCGACAGATTTTTCGCAGAAGTGGGATCAGGCCACTTCACTGGAACAGACAGACCCGCCTGCTTATACCGGGAGCATCTATTAAATAAGATGCTTCCGGCAAAGGGGTCGCAGGGGAAAATGCAAAGCACAGCTGAGTGCTGTCCCCCGCAAGTATAGTCTAGATGGAAGCACACTGTGCACCACTAGACTATGCTTGCATTTTATGCAAGCACGGTTTTTTCACTAGGTTTAATTTAACATGAAATGGGGTGTTTCAATTATGGTACACAACGACTGCAGCAAGTGTAAAAAGGTAGTTCGTATGAGTGTCAGTATGTCAGCCGATACACACAACACACTAAGTGGGCTGGCAGCAGAATTTCATCGAAGCAAGGCGAGTATAGTAAGGCATGCAGTAGAAAAAAGGCTCAACTATTATCTCAGTAATGTGCGATACATAGATCACGATCAGGCAGAAAGAATACATAAAACTGCTACAGAGATTGCGGACAACTGCAGACTTATTCTCAGCAATATACGGCGCATTGGATTCAACTACAATCAGGATCTGCGGCTTAAAAACGCAAAGAACAAATATCTTTCAATTATGCGAAGCTCAACTATCAGTTACAGCAGAATGGAGGAAGCAAAAGACGAATACGAAAAGGCAAAATCCGAAATCGAAAAAATCTGTCTCAATAAGGAGGAATTGCACGACCTTTTCACACGCTTTGAATCGGTTGCCGAAGAAATGAGGGTGTTGACATGCCTTATACACGAGTGACACGAACGGCTAATGGAGCGGCAGCTATAGCTTATGCTATCAACGGCAGCGGACACAATGGTGCAGATGCCCGAAATGAGATAGTAACCGTAGTAAGAATGCACAACAAAATCTCGTATCAGACACAGATGGACAAGTACTGGAACAGAGCGAGACCGAATCATAAAACTCAGATAATACGTATAGTGCAATCCTTCTCGAAAAACGAGTTTGATCCGAACGATCCTGCAGACATTTTGAAAGCAAATGAGGTTGGGCAAGCTATGATCGACGAGCATTATCCTGACAGGCAGGCGTTGGTCTGTACTCAGACCGACGGCAAGGGTGGATGCGTGCACAATCATATACTTATTAACGACGTTTCTATGAACAAAAATAAGGGCTGTGCCAAAGAACAGTATTACCAGCCTATACTGAAGATCTGGACTGACGATATCACAGCACGCTATACCAATCTAGACTACGGCAGCGAGCAGCATGATAAGCTCACGCAGGCGGAACGCGCAAAGCGCGAGAAAGGCGAATATTCCTATAAAGATGATCTGAGGCAGAGGATATCTTCAGCGATGAAACGCTCTATAAGCGAAGAAGATTTTTTGCGGCGATTGAACGAGAACGGCGTCGATGCGACAAGGAAAAAGAGCAAAAAATACGGCGAATATTATGTTTATGAGCTTGTAGATACTTCAACAATTCCAGAGAACGCAAAGCTCCCGAATCACAAGCTGCAGTCGAGGTCATATAAGCTTGGAACAGATTACGGACCGTGGGCTCTCAAACAGCACATCGAAGCTTTGGAGAATTACATTTTAAAGTCCGAAGCAAAAAGAGATGACGAGGAGCTTCAGCCTAAAATGACCACCAAGAAAACCGCTCCTTCAGACACCAAAACAACTGAAAAAACCGAGCAGCGCGAAGAGCCTGTTGCATCTTATTTTCCTGCAGTAGTGATTCCATCTGATCCTGTCGAAACTCACGAAGATATGCGTCAGGCGCTCATGGAAATGGACGAGGAAGGTGCTGAAGAAGAGAAGCAGATCAGCCGTCATATTCCCGAAAAGAAAAAGCCTCGTACCAGACGAAAATCCAGATCTAGGACGAAGCAGAAAGAAAAACCGTTCAAAATTGATATAGGGCGATTTGAGCGCCCTGTTATCAGTAAGCCACTCAAAGCGCAAAAACAAAATGATGATTTTGATGATTTTGTGTTTTAATTCTACAATATTGATTGGATATATAAAAAAGTGGCAGGGGAAACCTGTTGCTTTTATAAAATAGTGATCAACTGTTATCATTCGTGCTTGATAATTGAATAAATACAGCGATTTGGCAATACTATGTAATTAAAACTATCTTAGGAGCTTATTATGCAGTATATTTGCAATTTTTCACTTGACTAAATAACGCATATCCGAACTACTTCGCAAATGAGAAGCAGTTCGGAATCGTTGTTTTTACGGACTATGAATATTATTTTTAAGGTACAAGGCTCATTTCAGCCTTGTCCCTTTCCTTTGTTCTTTCAATTATTGAATCTCGTGATGAACAACATCCTATTATGTCAAGCAACACACGTATCAAAATCTTTTTAGTGCTATCCTTCTCAAAAAGCCTCACAAAACAACCTATCAACATTTGCTTTATAATTCTCTTCTATACTTACCACCAACAAATGTTCTATTAGGCGACATAAAACACACATCACGCGTTTCAAGCAAATCTTCTGAATAATTAATTTTACTCTCTTTCACCTCATGTAAAGAAACGTCAATTTCTTTATGAATTCTAGTTGCGATTTCTATAATACAATCAATGATATAACGCTCATTCGCTTGAGTTTCAACTATTGACAAAAGTTCCAACGCTGAGGTTGACAGATGATAAACCTCAATTTTGTCTACCCAAACAACTCCGGTATTGCCGTTTTTGAAAACTAATACATACTGATTAAGATAATTATAAATCATTTGAGAATTAGGCGCGATTGAAACCTCGTCTTCGACAAGTCCGCTCAATAGTCCCAACTCTTGCATCCTAACTATTTTTTTAATATCAAATCTATAATTCGAATATAAATCCGACTTCAAAATAAAGCCATCAACTTGTAGAGAACACATTATTTCGAATAGTTTAAAATCATCAACAGACATATTTCTCAACACACCCAATGTTTGAAAACAAAAACTCCCAGGAGTTCCGATTTCATTTGCCAGCACTTTCGCCCAAACATTTTGCATATACGCATCCGAAGTGCTTTGGGCATTTTCAAGATAAAGATCAATCCAGTCACGTATTTTAAGCAAACTAAGTTTAGTTTGCTTTTCTTGAACTAAACATTCAGTTTTTTCGATAATCATATTAACATTATCATCATGCTGTCGCTGCAAATCAGAATAAAACTTATCAATGCTTATTTTAAATGTTTCGGTTATTACTTTGGGGTCGCACTGATAATTGTTTATATCTCTGGCTGCTTTTTGGGAACTATCAGTGCAACTATCGCCGTACTTCTTGTTGTCGTTGAAAGACCTCTCAATGATATCACATTTTTTAAATGCCGACCCGCTCAAGAATAATGCAACTATACCAGTTATACAACTAATGAGCGCAAGCAATGTATCAAAACTAAAACCTTGATAAAAAACTTCCATATATTACACCACCCAAAATATCCAATTCTTCCATGGCGTTCAGATGAAATCCTAGTCATGTAAATTCGCCTCAATATTGCGGGATTATCAAGAAGCTTTCAAAAGAAAATGTGATTGTGTTATAAAACGCACAATCGCCAGCAACACATCACGCATAGTAAGGCCTTGAAGGATTCATATTTTCCTGTGCAGCATTCTTTGCATCTGAAAGCAAGTAATCAAAACGATGTATAACTGCGAGGAGGAATATTACCTCTTTATATAGCAAGCAATTTCTGCTCACCCATTTTTATAATAACTTATGATTATATGCAAATCAACGCAAATTCGACAAAATGTATCAAAATCAGAACAAAAAAACCAATAATCGGACAAATTACCCCACAAATTCATAATCAGCATAAATAATAAGTCTTTCAAAAAAATACCCGAGACTGCCGATTATGGCAGCCTCGGGTTGCGAGGGGTATATTACTTCATCAAGAAGCTCGAACAGCGTCGGGTATGACAGGAATGCGGAGATAGGGTGCTTTTTGTGCAACAGCCTCCTGATGCAACAGGCTGTTACCGCTATGTTCATCAGCTCCTACTTATTGATTTGTAATAGTCTTTGTGCGATAATACCACTATCCGACATGCTTGTCAATACGTTTGTGAAGTATGACAAATGGCTGTGAAGTTTTGCTGCTTGTGCAAGAAAAATCCCGAGGTTATCAACCTCGGGAGTAAGCACATTAAATTAATACACATTATTGTCGATGTTTTCAGCACCGCACTTATCAATTGCTTTCAGCACATCGTTACTTCCACTTACCGCAGGATTTGCATTCTGAAACGGTATATGAATTAATAAACCCACAGGATTTACAGCGCCACTTCGTCGGGTCAGCAGCAAGCTCAGCTTCCTCTTGTGCGGCTTCCATTGCAGCAATAGTGTATTCTACACCGCCGTCCATCTTGGAGATGATAGTGTCAAGCTTTCTCACGATATAAATAGTGATGATTGCGCTTATGATGTTTCCCGAAAGGAAATAAATTATTATGTTGATTATGTACAGGACCTGCGATACCTGCACAGCCCAAGCCTTTTTCAGCAGTATCATTATGCTCAGGAACAAGGCGGCGAGCTGCTCGATTATTACTATCACGCCTAGTGTAGACATCAGTCCGCACATAGATAATGTAGAGCTGTAAGCTGCCAGGTTTTCTTCGGTTTCTATGATCAGACCTGCACTCATCTGCCATTGAAGCGTTTCGCTCATATTGTTGAATACAGCGGTTAAGATCAGCCATTCGATTATAGATATCACGCAGGAAATAATATTCAGTATGCCTATAAATTCCAGTGTGCGTTTTTCCTTGACGTCAAGGCAGTTATCGGACGCCATTTTGTCAAAAATATCAATGGGCGTTGTGGTTTTGCCGCACTTATCGCAGACAATGCAGTTTTTGTTAGCAAGCGGCTTCTTGCAGAGCGAACAGTAGTATTTCATATTAACACCTTCTTACTCGATTATCCAGCGTTCTTCGCCTAAGCGTTCGTTTTCAGTGATGGCAAAATCCTTTAATGCAGAGTTTGATGTAATATGAATTTTAGCGGGTGTTTTATAAATCCTATTGTCATCACCATCAAATTCTGACAAACCATCTGGAAGATATACATCTGTTAATGACTGACAACGATAAAACGCTTTCTCGCCGATCTTTGTAACATTCGAAGGAATAGTTATTTCCGCAAGACTTGTACACCCAGAAAACAATTCTAGTGAAATTTCATTTATCCCTTCTGGCAGTTGTACAGAAAAAAGATTTTTACAATTTTGAAAAGCTCTATTCCCTATAACTTGTACACTGTTAGGAATCGCAATTTGTTTTAATCCTGAACTTTCAAAGCAGAACTCATCAATTACTATTACCGACTCAGGGATTTCGATATTCAAAAGTGAAGTACAGTTCGAAAAAGCATTTTCAGGCAATACCGAAATACTTGTAGGAATATTTACAGTTTTTAAATCGAATAGTCCTGTTAGGACAGGAAATTCAATGAGACTTTCGGGTAATTCTATACTCTCGACAGATACAAAACCGCCTCTGAACGCTGATTCATAAATTGTTGAAACGGAAATATCATTATAATTATTTGGTACAACAACATTAACCGAATCGCCTAAATAACTTCGTATAGAATAAGTATTTGTATCTTCATTGTAATAGAACGAAAATCCATCATAGTCAACATATTTATCAATAATCTTTGACCCACTATCATTTATAATGCTTTTATCCAGATCGTCAAATGTAGATGGATGTCGTTCACAACCGGAAAGGAAAGTGATTATGAGCACAAAAACTAATAGATTCTTCTTCATGTTGCCCTCCAATTATTGTGTATACTTTTTTTCATAGGTTCCATTTGAATGTGTATCTTCAAAGAAATAGTTACCAATGATGCCAGTAATATAATGTCGAAGCTTTCGTCCTCCATCCAAATCCTCTGTGTCATAAATAACTGCATTTCTATATTTGCCTTTTTGACCATCAGAAGATGTATTGTATATTTCAAATGTCAAATCAATGTAGTTAAACCCATAAAAATCGTAATTGTATGTAAAACTATATCCTCCATTATTTTCTGTCAACATTTCCACTACTACATAATATTTATATTTTTCACCCTGTTCTGGTTTTGAACCACTCCCTCTTTCGGGCAAATTTTCATAATCAGTAATGCAATATTGAGTAATAATAGGCATAAAATATGTCTTAATAATACCCAATGAGGAAAAGTTGTAACCACCAACTGTATCTTCAACATCTACCAAAGCATCTAATGTAGTATAAAGCATTGTTTCACCAACTGCCGCCCAGTTAGGTTCCCTATACTCTATCATAGCACGCATTATTTCTTCGCGAACTGAAATGCGTCCCATTGCAAAATATATGGCAAATTTTGCAATATAACTACTCAAATCTGGAAGTGAAATTCCTGCTAAGTAGCAGTCCACCCCCATCAACGCCAAATCAAATAGTGCCTTTCCAGCAGTAGCATATGCTGCTTGTAAATCATAAGTACGCTTATATTCATTGACGCTAAGATTGACAAACAGATCGTTGGAATCCACATTGATCTTTTCGTTAGTAAGCAAGTAAGTGATTGGCGAGATATAATTCCCTAAGCAATCACAGTATTCATAGTTGCTTTTCGAAGACGAGCGAATATGATCAATCATTCGAAATGCGCATTCATACATATAATATTTAACCCAACCCGTTGTATCATCAAGTTCTAGCAATTTATTAGCAACATTTTTCAGCGATTTAATTAACAAGTAATCAGAGATAGGTAAATTATAATCATTAACCTCAGGGGAGCATACACTATATCCGCAGTTTTCGCAGTAATACATTTCGCCTTTATTATAATCATTCACATAGAGCATATAGTGATTTTCAACACCATACTCATCAGCTCCACATTCAACATACAAACAAGGCGTATCAATGTCTCCATATACCAATTCGTGTGGATCATATCCATCAGTAATGCCGTCACCATCACTATCTGCTTCAACAGGATTACTAAGATAGGGTAAAATATTTTGATTTAATATTGCCAATCCGAAGCCAATACCTTCACTTGTCTTAAATCTGTCCATCCCAATATCTAAGTATGGCACACCAATATATGACATACACTCTTTATATGTTGGTAGTATTGCATCTCCTGTATCAGGATCAACACTCATAAGACCTTCTTTTACCCAATATTCAACTCCAACTTCCTTCCAATCCGATAGATGATCATTTATATATCTGTCATCAGTCTCGGAACACTCAACATAATCACTATCAACATCATTCCATTGATTTAAATTATCTGCCAAAGTAATTGTATCCAAGACAGAGGTCAAGAAAATCTTAGGCTCATTAGGAGTATCATAATATCGTTCAATTATATGATCATAAACTTCTTCAGCAATGTCGCTATAGTTATTAAATTGTATTCCACCAGTCTTATAAGATAGTTCTATCTGTAAGCCATTATAAATATCCACATCGGATATAATGCTCACATTTACTCTGTTTTCCATAGCATTGTTTACAAGTTCGGTTGCAACAATCTGTTCATATATAGCATTTTTCTGAGCATAAATATTAAAAATATAATTATATGCCGAGCTATCAGAAATCTTGATTACTTCACCCATTGCATCAGAAAACTCGTAGTAGCTTCCAAAGGCACAATCATCTGTTTCAAGGGTTATATCGTCAAGAGCTGAATTAAAGTCTGCAATGTTTGTATAAGTTGATTTGTTAATTTCATCAATGGTGTATTGAGTTTGATCTTCACAAAAGTCAAATGCACCTTGAGCAAGCAATCTTATACTTAAATTATCATATTCCGAAAAAGCAGTTTCTGCAAAATCTGCAATTTCATTCTTTATAATCTTAAAATTATCTATACCCAATGCATCTTTACGCACATCCAGAATAAATGTAACATAATACTTTTCAGCCCCGTCAGAAGTATCGGAGTTGTCAGTTGCCTCTGTGGTTTCGTCGCTTACAGTACATACAGACGCTTCAGATACCTCTGCGACTGAATAGTACTCTGCCATTACTGTTTCCATCTGTGTGCCGTCGGGAGCAACGCCGAAATTCTGCAGCAACACCTCCATATCCAGCACGCAGTACGTACCTAGCTCGTCGGTTTCGGCGTAGAGCGTGTTATTCTCCACATCGAACTCCGTCGCCACGGGGAGGAGCATATTCACATCTTCGAAGTACCTGAATATATTATACCTCTTTATGCCCTGCAAGTCAACACAATTTGCCGCATATTCGCTGCCATCGTTGTGGATGTAATCCTCGCCGATCTCGTAGATCAGCTTGACCTTCTCCACATCACCGCCATAGTAGCTGAGGCTCACAGCACCGCCAAGGCGTGCATCGCTCTCGGTTATGGTAGAGTATATGCTGTTGCCTGCAATTAAATTAGCACCGACATTTCCCGAAGCGGTTATCTCCAGCGAAAGCTCATAGGAAGCCTCATCGGTGTTTATTCGCTCCATTACCTCGCTGTCGGCGGAGATAGTCTGCTCAACCTTGTACTCTGCGTCAAGCACGCCAAAGGTCTCGGGATCGTTAGGATCAAGCCCGAGTGCAATATCGTCACTGTCGCTGAGGGTGTCGCCGTCTGTGTCACCCTTCAGAGGGTCGGTATTGGTTTCGTAAAGCTCCGCATAATCCGACAGGCTGTCGCCATCGGTGTCCGCAGAGGACGGAGAAGTACCGAAATCTAATTCCTGCGCATTGGTCAATCCATCGCCGTCTGTATCGCTGTCAGCGTCGTTTGTTCCGTCTTCGTCGGTGTCGTACTTCAAAGGACTCGTGCCGATGACGTAAAGCTCATCGTAGTCTGACAGACCGTCATCATCGGTATCTGGCTTTTCGGGGTCTGTACCGTACATTTCCTCGACGAAATCAGGCAGTCCGTCTTCGTCTGTATCAAGCCAAGTGCAGACATAGCCGTCCTCAGTAAGCGTTACGATGAACGGCTCGGATTCGATCGTGCCGCTTTCGGTCTCCTGCGACACCTTTATGTACTTCACAAGAAATTCCTCGGTTATCTCGTACTTGTAGGAATCCTCGTCCGCTACTTCTGCGAGCTTCAGCCAGCCGTTATTGTTAGTGTTCTCGTATACCGATACTGCGCCTTCGGCATTGGAGTACCAATATACCTCAAGCGCATTTTCGTCTGCGAGATACTCGCCGTAGCACAGAATAATGGGGTCTTCTGTTTCTTCGGTGTCTTCAGGCTCAACAGGGTCAACGGGCTCGGTCGTTTCGCCTGTTTCTGTTGTTTCCCCTGTTTCTGTTGTTTCCCCTGTTTCTGTTGTTTCCCCTGTTTCATCGGAGTCGTCTTCTTCACCCGAATCGTCAGGGGCTGCTGCAGCATCGATGACCACAGAAGTGAGTGTAAAATCCGACATAACAGGCTCCTCACCTGACGTGATCACGCCCTGGAAGCCAAAGGTCTTGCTTTCGCCAGCAGCGATGGGAGTGGTGGTTATATCATTCTCCACCTTGAACGAGCTATCCTCGGTGTAGAGGAGGTTTGCGTTCCAGATTGAGGATATCTCGAAATTGCCGTTGAAGCTCAGTTTCCAAGCCTCCAGTGGCTCGTCTGAGATATTCTTTACAGTGACTGCGGCAATGAAGCCATCACCCCAGTTGTTCTGTATCTCATAGCTTACCTCAACGCAAGCAGTGGAATCCGCGGTCTTGCTGCACAGAGAAATGCTTTCAGGCAAGGGCAGGCTGTCGCCCTGCTGCATGAAGCCGAACTCCACGGTCTCGTCGGGGATTATCTCGTAATTGTAACCGTTGTTGCGGATAACGCACAGCTCGCCGTCGTTCTGAAGCACCTCAGCGTTCCAGATGTTCGTGATCGTTCCGATACTGTCGAGCTTCAGAGCCCAGTTGCGCAGCGTTTCGTCACTGTTATTCGTGACAGACACGGAAACCTGCTGGTTTCCTGTCCATTCGTTGGTTATGTTATATACAATGGTGCAGTCTGCGCTTTCATAGGCACGCACCTTTTCGCCGTCATATGCAGAGAAGGCTTCTATGCTTAGGCTCAAAAGCATCACTACGGACAGCAGCAGGGAGATTAGTTTTTTCATTTCTTGCCTCGCAATCATTTTCCCTTAATTATACTTTATAATCAAGTTTGAGTTGGTGTATCAGTTGAAGTGTACATAAATATTCCTGAAATCTGCTGTTCAGGCTCCAATGTCCTAAAATCAAATAAATCTGTATTGCTTGTTTCTACAACAGGCAAATAAACGGTGCGTATAGTGTCGGTTTTATCGTCATTCCATTCAAGCTTTTCTACCATTCCGCTTGGATACTTAAGAAGTATCAGATATGCATCGGTGTACTCGCCATAACTATCCATGTTCATCTGCACGTTATATACAGGTTTATCGGATTGATTTTTAAGTGTGAACTCGGTTTTTCCTATTGATAATACATTAAGGTTTAAAATCAGTTCACTTTGTGTATCCACCTCGCCCTCTGTGTTATCCTCTACCTTAACATAGATGGGCTTGTCATTTATAAAATTCGCAACAACTGGAATTCCGAATGGATTAAGCGTTCCTGTAAAATCAGCACTAACATTCAAGGTTTCGTTAAGATCACGCTTTAAAAACCATGTAACTGTCTTTGATGTTTCTCCTGCTATTGTACCAATTTCACTTTCCAATGTTTGCTCAACACTTGTATCAGCCAAAGATAGTCCTTCAGGCAATATGAGTGTTACTTTAGAACCATCAATTGAAAAATCTTCTGATGAATTATTAGTTATTGTGATGCTAACCTCATAAAAATCCTTGAGCCAAGAGAATTCAGTGACCGACATACTAATCATTGTAGTTAAGGAATAATTATAAATTTCCATTGAAGTGGAGTTATCAGTTTGAAAATCAGATGGACCACCGATTACGATTGCATTTTTTAATGTTGACGTTGTAGTAGATGTTGTAGTGGTACCCTGAGAAGTAACACCGGTTGATACTCGCCCAAGGCTAGGACTTGTAACAAAGCTATTGTTATAATCGATATCTATGAATTCGCCACTTTGATTTACAAATACGGTAAAACTCTCTGCGTCGTCTTCGCTGTTACAAATTTTCATCTTGATTTCGCATACATATTGATTTTCCGGAGCTGTTACATCAATTCCGAGTTCTTTAATTTCATCGATATCAAGTTCCTTGACTTCAAACTCATAATCAACGATATCTTTCTGCACTAGTTCTACTGTCTCACTATCATCACCTGTTTTTATACCTTCCAGCTGAACGGTCTTCTTTTGCGGCAGATAACCATCGGCATAAACGTACAGATCATATTCGCCAGCTTCATTGGTTATCGGAATTATTCCATCATAATCGTAATCGCAATAAGTTACAGTGTCGCCGTTGGGAAGCTCGCAATACGCCAATGCACCTTTGACAATGCGAGAATTCTCATCAAACACCTTTATTTCAGCAATACAGTAGCTATCGTCATAAACGGTTACAACGATTTCATCTGAATTATTGTTATCATACTCGTCCGTTACAGTAAGAACAACTGTATATACGCCTGCTTCTTCAAATATGTGGGACGCAGTCTCGCCGTCAGCAAGTACACCGTCTCCAAAGTCCCATGTATAAGATTCGATACCATGATTGTCACTAGAGCGAGACGCATCAAAATTAACCGCATAGCCAGTCAGCGTTATTTCATCACCCTTTGCAATGGCTGTTGGCTTTACATTGTCCTTGTCAGTTGTCACATTGACAACTTCAGAAGATACAACATTTCCGTTTTCGTCCTGTGCCTTAATGTAATACCTGTATTCTGTAAGCGGCTTCAAATTGGTTAGCGTATATGACGTGTTGGAGGTCATGTAAGCATACGTTGATGTGCCGCTGTCATTGAGCTTATACAAAACATAATTCACAGCCGCTTTATCCGATGCGGCAGTCCAGTTGAGAGTTATCTCGCAGCCATCAACTGTTGTTGTAATTATAGGAGCGGTAAGCTCATTCACAGCATAAGTAAAGCTTGATTCTGTTACCGCATCGTTTCCTGCAGCGTCTGTAACTGTTATCTTCAGATCATATTCTCCGCTTGCCGAGATAAATTCACCTACAGAGAAATGAACGATCTGACTTGCCTGACTAAGGTTTTGTTCACTTACACGAATCCATTCTTCGCTGGCGGAAGCCTTAACTTCAGCCGTAAATCCCGAAAGAAGAACATCATCAGTGCAAAGCACACTAATAGTATTATTGCCATCACTCAGTGTTTTTCCTTCGCACGAAATGCTGCTGATAACAGGCTCCGCTCCGTCTTTGGCGGCATTAACAGACAGTTTTTCACTGGCTTCGGAAATATTTCCGCTCGTATCTATCGCGACCACATAATAAGAATATCTGTCGCCTGCCATTACCGATGTATCAGTAAGTGAGGTTTCAACTGTAGCCTTTAACAGCTCATCATTCCTGTATACCTTGTACTCTGCAATCCCTATATTATCCTCCGAAGTCCAATCGAAGGTAATACTTACGCTTGTTATATCCGCGATAGACAGCACAGGCTTTGCGGGAGGCATGTTGTCAATGAATACACTACTACTGAACAGGGATTTGTTGCCTTCGTTATCGACAGCTTCTACATAATACTCATGGTAACCAGGCTTAGCAGAGGTATCACTGTATGCAGTACCAACAGATGTACCGATGTGCTCGCCGCCGCGATAAATGTTATAACCTTCAACACTTGCATTGTCACTGGATGCTATCCATGTAATGTATATGCTTCCGTCCTCACGCATTTTCGCTACTATACCTGCAGGCGTAGTAGGTACATATTCATCAACATTTGTATATGCTATAAGCGACTGGCTTGCCTCAGAATAATTGTTGCTCACATCACGTGCAATAATGTAATATTCGTATTTTGTATGAGAATTCAGCCCATTGTCAATGAACTCGGTCTCAGTTGTTGTACCGACAAACTCACCGTTTCTGTATATCTCATAGTTGTAAATATCCATCTCGCTTATCGATGCATTCCATTCCATTACTATTGAAGTGGATGTAGAGCGAATAAAGGTCAGTCCCCATGGTGCAGATGGAGGAAGTGTCTCTTCAATATTTTCTATAAATTCGTTCCATGTAACATTTGTAAATACATATCCCGTTTCGACGGACTTGGTAATTTCCACCACATTAAAGCCCGAATCTGTGCTTGCAAAGGAGATAGTCTGCAGACCGCTTCCGCTGAGAATCATCTTATGTGTTCCAGAGCAGGAGAAGTTGTTGGAACTGCCCCACACTTTCTGTGTGAAATCTCCCTGAAGCTCAATGGTGCCCGCTGTAAGTGTGCTGTTAGCATAGCCTGAGTACACGAACATATCTCCGCCGACAAAAATGTAATCCTCGTCATTCTGCATTGTGAGATAGCCATAGCTGATACCCTTGCTCGTGCTGCTCAGATTAAGATCTCCGTTTATGTACAGCTTGCCCTTGTTTATGTTGAGAGTGGAGCTCAGCCATGCTGTGTCTCCTACTGTAAGCTCGTTACCATTAAGGTTTAATGTGCTGTTTACATACATATCTCCGCCGATACTAACATCTGCAGGAAGTGTTGTGGCTTCCCTGAAATTA
>CAYSYF010000049.1:0-19765 GCA_964435155.1 uncultured Ruminococcus sp.
TCAATGACCGTATCGTGATAGAGCATACAGGTGAGCTTTATGACGGTGCGGAGGTCATGTAGGAGTAGCTATCTGCCAGCATAATAACAGGCTCTTCGCCCTTCACGCAAAAAGAAATAAAGTCAAAAGCTTATAAAAACTTGATGCGGTATCCTTGACAGGAACGCCCAATTATAATATAATTATATTTAGTAAAAGGGCGCGTCGCGTTCCGAGAGCAAAGGAGAATATGATCATGCTGAAAAACAAGGTTGCTATCATTACAGGCGGTACAAGAGGCATAGGCTTTGCAATTGCAGAGGCTTTTTTGAAGAACGGTGCAAAGGTTGCTGTTCTCGGCTCGCGCAAGGAAACAGTGGATAAGGCGCTGGAGAAGCTGAATGCAGAGAATCCCTCATGGGAGGTCATGGGACTTTATCCTGACCTTACCGATTACGCGGCTGTTGAGGCAGCCTTTGCCGAGGTAAAGGCAAAGTTCGGCAAGGTCGATATACTGGTGAATAACGCAGGAATCTCCGCAAGAGAGCCTATCGAGGCTTACGAGCCCGATGCTTTCAAGAATATAATGGATCTTAATGTTACGGCTGTGTTTAACGGCTGTAAGGCTGTAGTTCCCATGATGAAGGAGATAGGCGGCGGAAGCATTATCAACACAAGCTCCATGGTTGCAAAATTCGGTCAGCCCAGCGGTGTTGGCTATCCCGCTTCCAAGTTTGCCGTAAACGGTATGACGCAAAGCCTTGCTCGTGAGCTGGGCAAGTACAATATCCGCGTAAATGCGGTAGCACCAGGTGTTACAAGGACAGACATGGTGGCAGCTCTTCCCGACGAGATGGTAGCGCGCGTAGCGGCAGGTATCCCGATGGGCAGGGTAGGCGAGCCTGAGGAGGTTGCAAACGCATTCCTTTTCCTCGCAAGTGATATGGCAAGCTACATTTCGGGCGCAGTACTCGCGGTAGACGGTGCTGCGATAAACTAGATCTATGTAAAGACAGACAAGGCTGAAGCTTTGTCTGTTTTTTTGTTATATTTGGAAAAATATCGCAAAAATCTCAAAACCACTTGTAATTCCAAGAAAAATGTGCTAAAATAATGATGTATTATTATTTTACCGCATAAATTGCGGAGAAAAGGAAGTGAGAGCATGACCGCAGACCCCGGGCAGGCGCGAAGTAGACTGTCTATAAAAATTGCAAAAGAAGCTGCTGCGGGTGTGCTTGTATATTCCGCGGTATGCCTCTTTGCGTAATAAAGCAAGGAGTGATACGCATTGATAAAGCATTATAAGAACATTGACGGACGTTTGTGCGAGATTGAGGCAGCCGAAGCAGGCTCATGGATCTATGTTATAAATCCGACTGAAACCGAGATCTCAGAGCTTGAAGAGGATATGCATATCGAGCGCGACTATATCCGTGCCGCACTGGACGAGGAGGAGCCCTCCCGTATCGAGTCGGACGACGGAGTAACGCTGATAGTCGTTGACTATCCTGTTGCCGATACTATCGAGAATAACCCCGAGCGCACGTTACAGTATTCGACTACCCCTATGGGTGTTATCATTACATCTACTAATGTAATTACAGTAAGCTCAAAGGAAAATCCCATCGTTGATGATATGGCAAAGGGCGTTGTAAAGGGTGTTCTGCCGCATTTCAAGACAAGATTTGTGCTGACGATACTGCTTCGTATCGCGGCAAGATACTTACAGTACCTCAAACAGATCGACAAGCTGTCGAACTATGTTGAGGGTACTCTGCACAAATCCATGCAGAACAAGGGACTTTTACAGCTTCACGGTCTTGAAAAGTCACTGGTCTATTTCTCAACATCACTGAAATCAAACGAAACTATCCTCAACAAGCTCATGCGAGGACGTTTTTTGAAGCTGTATGAGGAGGATCAGGATCTGCTTGATGATGTTATCATCGAGGTAAGACAGGCGATGGAGATGACCAATATCTACACGAACATCATCAAGAGTACGATGGATACCACCGCGAGCATCATTTCAAATAACCTCAACATCGTCATGAAGCGCATGACAACGCTTACGATAATCATCGCTGTGCCGACGATCGTGTTCAGCTTTTACGGCATGAATATTCATGAAAATTCGGGTGGTCTGCCGCTTGCAAATGTATGGTTTCCGCTTGTGATAAGCGCTGTGCTTTCGGCGGCGGTTGGTTTTATAATCAATTTTACTCAGAAATTCAAATAAAACAAAACGGACTGAATTTTCAGTCCGTTTTTTTAATGCTCATACAGCGTTATGAGGTAGAAGCTCACACAGCCGTAATGGAATAGGTAAACGCCTTTTCGGTATCGGGTTGAAGTATCTCGATACCGCGCTTTTCGGCAAATATGCCTGTGCAGTCGTCAAAGTCCGCCGAGCCGCACCATGGCTCAATGCAAAGGAACGGCGCGTCCTTAGCCTGCCATACACCGAGGCTTGTAAAATCAGGGAAGTCCACGCGAACGCCCTTGTTGTCCTTGTACAGCAGATACACCGAGCGCGAGATAAGCTTGTCGAAGTAGCACACGTCCTTGTAGAACATCTCGTGGCTGAGCTGTAGCACATTGTCGTTTATAGGCATTTCGCGGCGGTTGTTCTCCTCATGAAGTCCTGTGTCGAGGTTGTAGTTCGGCACAGCGGCAGTTTCGCGCTTTGAAAATTCAAGGCGGTAATCGCTCATTTCGCCATCGCAGGCAAAAGCAGGGTGCGCTCCTATGCACAACGGCATAGCCTTGTCGGAGTTGTTGCGTACTCTGTATGTAACGGTAAGCCCGTCTGCCTTTACAGTATAGCGCACGGTAAAGCGAAAATCAAACGGAAACATCGCTTTTGTCGTGTCGTTCTGCGTAAGGCTGAACATTGCTGTCGTGGGGCTTATCTCCTCGGGAGTAAACTCCATATCGCGTGCAAAGCCGTGCTTTGTAATCTTGTATTCCTCGCCGTTGATGATGGTCTTGCCGTCTTTCAGCGTTCCTATCATCGGAAACAGCAGAGGAGAGGTCTTTCCCCAAAAAGCAGGATCGGCGCGCCACATAAGCTCGCGTCCATTCACGATAAGCGACTTAAGCTCCGCGCCCTTTGAGATGATCTTAGCGCTTACATCGCCGTTTTTAAGCATAATATCCATAGTTATTCCTCCGTTTTAAAGCCATTGAACCAAGCTCTTTCGTTAAAGGGCTTTTTCTTTGGCGAAGTTACATCTTCCGCTGCGATACCGACAGGCAGAACGCACACAAGCTTATACTCGTCAGGGACACCAAGCCGCTTTGCAATCTGACCGCCGATATCGTCATCATCAGTGATATGCCCCTCGTACCAGCAGCTTTCATAGCCTAAATCCTTTATTGCAAGCAGCATATTTTCTATCGCCGCCGAGTAGTCCTGTACATTGAAGCGCTTGTCGCGATAAGCGAATATCTCCTGTGTCAGCACGCAGATCATCGCAGGCGCGGTAGCGCATATCGGCGGATCTATCATGGAAAGCAGCTCAGAAAGCAGCTTGGGCTCGTCCACCGCAATTAGCGAGGTCGTCTGCTTGTTGCAGCCCGACGGAGCGGCAAGCCCTGCCTGCATTATCATTTTAAGGTGCTCGCGCGGTATGGGCTTGACTTCAAAGCTGCCCCGATAGCTTGTGCGGTTTTCTATTGCATCAAAAACATTCATATCATATCTCCCTCAAAAACAACTCCTCAAAATCCTCTCTGCTGTAGGAATAAGCCAGCGCCCACATCGCTTTCATAGCTGCCATTTCGGTTGTCATGCGCTTAGCCTCGATAATACGGTATTTCTTTTGCGCGTCCTTGCCTACCTCATACAGCGACATATCGCAGCCGCCCTCCTGCACCTGTGTGTGCATAATGACGATGACACCGCTTAGCACAAGCTCGGCGATCTTCTGCTCAAATTCCTTGTTTCCGTAGTCGGGCAAGCCGCCTGTACCAAAGCCCTCGATTATAATAACACGGCTTTTCTGTGCCGCAAAATCAAGTATCTCCGGGTCAAGCGCCGGGATAAGCTTTACAAGCGAAACAGCGGTATTCATGCGGTTGAAGAATATCGGAGCACCGCAGTCGTTTTGCTCGGTAAATAGCGTTACCTTGCCGTTCTTTATCTCGCCGTCGGAAGCCTTTCCTGTGCTGCTGAAAGCGTTGAGCTCACGCGTGTGAGTTTTCTTCGCACATCTGCCGTCAATGAGCTTTCCGCAGAAAACAACGCCTATTCCCTTGTAGTCACTGCAAGCGGCAATGAAAGCGTCGGTAAGGTTTCTTGGCGCGTCGGAGTCGTCAGCTCCCATGGGTAGCTGCGAGCCCGTCAGTATTATCGGCTTGTCAGCGCCTTGAATAAGGCATGACAGTGCCGCCGCAGCATACGCGAGGGTATCAGTGCCGTGAGCGATCACAAAGCCGTCGTAGTCGCTGTAGGAGCGCTGAATAACATTTGCAAGCTCCGTCCATTCGTGCGGCGACATATTTGTGCTGTCAAGGCTGAAAAGCTGCACGGAGTTTATCTCGCACAGTCCTGTAAGCTCGGGCAGCGCCGAAATAAGCTCATTGCCCGAAGCCTTGGGAGAAAGTCCGTGCTCGGTAGGAGAGCAGGCGATAGTACCGCCTGTTGCGATAAAAAGTATCTTTTTCATATTTTTCCTCAGAATTTAGGCTGGGATTGCTCCTTGCGCTTTGCTATCATACGCAGCCAGATGAATACACATACTATAAGCGCCGCGAGAAGAACAAGCTTTATCACCATCTGGAATATGCTGTATTCCACAAGCGTCAGCGCATAAACTCTGCCTGTTCCGTCGCGGAAATAAAGAGTACCGTTTTCCGATACAGCGCTTTTGCCGCCGTCGTAGTTGTCCAGTACTGCAAGTATCGTGTCGATAGGCTCGTCGTCCTCGATCTCGTTATAAACGCTGTGAAGAGCCATTCCGCCCTTACTGTACTCGCTGACAGTGTAGACGCGAGTTCCGTTTCCGCGGCAGATGAACGGGTCGCTGCCGTTTTTGATCTCGGGGAATGTATGCGTTATCTCCATATTTATGCTGTCGAGGATATGCAGTCCCTCGGCAGATGTCACATACAGCTTGCTGTTGTAGGAAAGCGGTGCGGACGAGCCCTCGCCTGTTTTGCAGGAAATAAGTGAATCCTCCTCCATAGTACCGTCGTCGTTAAGGCGCAGCTTCAGCGAGGCGTCGCCTGTTGTTACGAACACAGCATACTGCGATGCAAACGGAGCTGCTGTTATTTCAGCTCCCAGAGGTATCTCCTGTGCCGTGCCGCTCTTGTAGTTGCAGGTGATAAGCCTATCTCCTGCGCCGAAGATGATATTGTCGCCCTGTACAGTTGGGGAAGTAATATCAGCGTCGGCGGTGTATTCCCACAGCGTTGAAAGCTCACTGTCCAGCTTCACACAGTAAAATGTTTCACCGCTTTCGCTCTTTGCCGAGAAATACACCATATCGTCAATGACAGCAACATCGCTGTCGATAGTGCCGAATTTGCGGCTTGCGGTAACGCTGCCGTCCGTAAAGTCTATCGTGCAGATACCGTTTTCAAGCGGCTGGATAAGTATGCTTTCGCTCATAACTCCCGAATATTCGGCGCATATCTCGCTGCCGAGCTTGATACTCGTCATTTTTGTGCCGCTTTCTTCGGAGTAGCGCAGAATCTCGCTTCCGCTGGGGATAAGCACGCTGTCACCGTAAACGACAGGCGCGCCGACGTTCTCGGCAGCTTCAAGCTGCCATTGTATATTTGTATATTTGTTGTCGTAGGGCGCTCTTGCTGTGCTTACAAGCCCGTTTTCGTTCCTGAAGCCTGCGTTTTCCGCATACGCACAGGTCATGAGTGCTGCGCCGCTTAGCGCAAATGCAGCAAATCTTGTTATAAAATGCTTTTTGATAATATCACCTCATTAAACGCTTACCGCCATATCGCAGGAGAAAGAATAGATGTATATCTCCTTTACTTTGATACCTGTCATAACAGGCAGGATAGTGCGGTAAATAGAAAGCTGTCGGGAGTATGCAGCAAGCTCCTCTTCGAGATTTTCCTTCGTGTCGCTCTTGTAGTCAACAAGAACGATACCGTCGTCCTCGTAAAAGAACATATCTGCGCGTCCCTGGATTATGGTATTGCCGTCCTGTTCGACATAGATATCGCGTGCAGGTACTTCCGCAAAAATAGGATATTCGCGCTCTATGCGGCGGCTTTTCAGCATACGCTGCCCAAGCGCGCTTGTGAAGAACGCTTCGATATGCTGCGGCTTTACAGCTTTAAGCTCTGCATCGTCCAGTATATCACGTTCGCGCAATTTTTTCAAGACCTCCGTCATATAAGCAAGGCTCGGAGCCTGTCCGCCGATGAGCTCATTTACAGGGAAGTGCTCCATCACATGGTGGTAAGCGTCACCCACCTCCTTGCCCGTAAGGCTGCCCTTGGGCGCAAATGATGGCTTATTCATAAACACCATTGCGCCTGAGGCGTCATTTGCCGCGCTTTGTTGCGGCGCGCTGTCATGAAGCTCGTCTATCATGTGCGCTATCTCGGTAACAGTGAACTTGCTTCTTGCCGAGATGTCGGAGTCATACTTATATCCTGCGCTTATAGCGGCAGCGATCCTCGCCGCCGCGTCCTCGTCAGGCACACTTGTCATCTGCGGCAGCTCTGTAGGCTGCTCGCAGGGGTCTGCGGGGATATCGCTCGTTATACAAGCCTTTATTATGCCGTCACCGAACACAACGGGCTGCTCTGTAATAAGCACGCCGCCCGAATAACGCAGAAAAGACGCAACTATCCAGTCGATCATGCTGTCCTCAGCCATTGCAAAGTCGGGAGTAAAGCTCTTTGTGCGCAGAGGATCGATATCCTTATGCCTGAATTTGCCTATCATGATGAGCTTTTCGCGCGCTCTTGTCATCGCAACGTACAAAAGGCGAAGCTCCTCGCTCTTTTGCTTCGCTTCTTCTGCGAGCGCTATCGCGGTATAGCCGAACGGCTTGTAGCGATAACGCAGGTCAATGTCAACATATCGCAGACCTATGCCTGCGCTGCGGTTGAATACCATAGCGCCGTTCATGTCCGTTTTGTTGGGCTTTTTGCCAAGCTCCGCAAGGATAACTATCGGCATTTCAAGTCCCTTTGAAGCGTGGAACGTCATTATTTTTACGGCGTTCTCACTGCTGTCGGCAAGGCTTGCCTCGGCGAAATTCTCGTTCTTCTCGCGCACATTGTCGGTATAGCGCAGGAAATCTCCCAGCGTTCCGCCGCCGTTGTTTTCAAAATCGGCGGCGTATTTCAGCAGCAGTCGGATATTTGCAAGCCGAAATTCTCCGCGCTCGTAGGTGGAGATAACGGAAAAGAAATCCGTATCGTCGTATATCTTTCGTATAAGGCGCTCAATGGAGTTGTTTGCCATGAACGAGCGGAAAGCGGTCAGATTTTTAATAAACTTCACACATTTCGGGTGTCCCTCGGTGCGAAGCCTGCGCAGAGCGGCAAGCTCACCCTCGGAAAGCTCGTCCGTAAACGCGCCGAAGGCAGTGCTGTCCGAGGACCTCGCACAGGCGCTAATGCACGCAAACAGAGTAGAATTCTTGTAGTGCTCATAAAGCGGAGTGAGATCAGCCCCACCGACCTTGCTTTTGTCTATGCCAAGCACACCCAGCCTTGCCTCAGCAAGCTCCTCGGCGCTCATCATGTACACAGGGGACATCAGTACCTGAAGCAGCTCTTCGTCACGCAGCGGATTGTCTATGACCTTCAGGTAATTCAGTATCAGGGTTATCTCCTCGCTGCCGAGGTAATTGCTGCTTTCGCCCTTCTGAACATTTATACCGTATTGCTTGATAGCCTCCTCAAACACTTTTCTGTGAGGCAAAGAGCGCAGCAGTATACAGAAATCACCCGCCTCGCACGGGCGAGTGGACTCACCCTGCTTTACAGGGAATTTCTCCTTTATCATTCGGTCGATCAGCGCAGCGGTGTATTTTGCTTCAGCGTCCACCTTGTCGTCGGCTTCGGTATAGTCCAGCAGGTGCAGTTCCGAGGTGTAGTCAGCGCAAGCCTCGGGATATTCCGCACCGCACACAAGCTTTGTATTTTCATTGTAGTCAACATCGCCGTATTTCTGTGTCATAAGCCCTGTAAACATCGCGTTTACGGTATCCACTACCTGCTGACGGCTTCGGAAATTCTTATTCAGCGGCAGCGGAGTATGCTTCGCTCCGAGCGTAAAAACCTTGCAGCCATTCTTTATCTTTCTTGCGGCAGGAGTTTTCGGCGGGAAGACCTTGTTTCTCGTTCTGAGATTTGGCAGCGCACCTTTTGGCATGGGGGATAGCTTCTGATCCACCAGCGGATCGCACAGCGACAGCATTATTCTGGGATTGCCGCCGCGGAAAGCATAGATGGACTGCTTTATATCTCCCACAAAGAACAGGTTGTTTTCGTGATCGGATATAAGTCTGAATATCTCATATTGAATATCATTGGTGTCCTGAAATTCATCAACGATGATACAGCGGTAGCGCTCGGACAGCGCTCTGCAAAATTCCTTGTCGCTGCGAAGCTTATCCAAAAGCAGACGTTCGCAGTCGGAAAAATCCACAAGACCAGCCTCGCGCTTTTGCTTTGTGTATTCCTCGGTGTATTTGTTTATAAGTGCGATAAACGCTCTGATGTTGGTGCGCTGCTCGGGAAGCTCTGCTTTCATCTGCGCAGGCTCGGGAACGCAGGCTGTGATCTCCTTATACATCGCCTTGAATTTGTTTCGGGCAGGCTCTATCTGCGCTTTAAGAAGCTCGTCCTTACAGCTTAATGCAGCAAATCTCAGCACGCCCTTGTCGTTGAGCCCAAGCTGTGAAAGGTGCTTGTACACTGTCGCAAGGGTGGAATTGTACTTGAAGCGGTTTATTCTGTATTCGGCTTCAATAAGCTTTTCCTCGTCATCGAGAAGCATTTTTGAGAGCTTAGCCTTTTCAGGGTGATCATCGGGTAGATACTGAATTATATCGGAATAGCTTGAAAAGCAATTGCGGCAGCTTTTGAGGAGTCTGCGGACGGCACTGAGGTAGTACGGCAGAAAATGCTTTTCCGCTGCCTTTTGCGTGGAATAAACATAGCCGCAGTATTGCAGCCATTTGTCGGGGTCTGCAAGCGAGGACAGCTTTTCATAGGTCGAGCTTATCGCTTCCATAAGCTTTTCGTCGTCGCGGAATGAAAATGTCTTGAACAGCAGATCGCGGCTCTTCGGGTTGAATTTGTCTGAATAGAAATATTCCATCGTTGCGTCGATAGCATTTGATTTCAGCAGCGCGGTCTTTGCTTCGTCCATAATGGAAAAGCTTACAGGCAGCCCGAAGGTCTCTGCGTTTTCACGAAGTATTGCAAGGCAGAAGGAGTTGATCGTGCTTATCGGCGCACTGCGAAAACGTACAAGCTGTTCCGTAAGATAGGTGTTCTGAGGGTCTTTCTTTGCCGCGGCGGCAACTGCGTCGGTCATGCGTCGGCGAAATTCCTCAGCGGCATTTCGTGTAAAGGTCATTATCGCTATTTTATCCGCAGGCACAGGGTTTTCTGTGTCGCAGAGTATACGGATAACGCGCTCTACGAGCAGTGCGGTCTTACCGCTTCCTGCGGCGGCTGTTACGGTAGCGGAGCGAAGATCGGGCGCAAGCTTTCTGCCGTCTTTCATAGGAAAGCTTATCGCCGCTTCCTGTTCTTTAGTCCAGTTCATCATTCGCCCTCCTCTCCGTTTTTGTCATCAAGCGGTACTGCGTGCAGCTCGTGCTGCTCACTGTGACCGCATATTCCCGCAAAGCGGCAATAGCCGCACGCTTTTTTCTCGCAGCTCTTCTCCTTGTATACTGTCGGAACTGCGTCAACATCGCCGTCGTAGAGCCTGCACAGCACTTGCTGAGTCTGCTTTTTGCAGTCCTCGCTGAGCCTTGCAAACTGTGCTTCGGTCAGTGTGTTTTCTTCGCTTGGCATAAGCTTATCGCGCTTTACGCCTGACCTTGCGGATATCGTTTCGGCATATTTAAGCATTTCTTTTTCGGCAGCATCGGAGCTTACGTACATTCCGCTCTGAATGTGATCCTGCGAAAGCAGCGCAAAGGCTGCGCTTTTTTTGCCTGCAGGCTCGGTCACCTTTGACGGCAGGTAGCTCACGCCGCCTGCTTTAAGCTCCTTGTTGGCGTCGCATACAGCAATAAGATAAAGCAGCATCTGCGTATTTATGCCGTAGTACACGTTCACCATGCTGAACTCACGCGAACCTGTTTTGTAGTCCACAACTCGGATATACTCGTTGCCTTTTTCGTCAGTGAATATATCTGCACGGTCGATTATACCTGTGATGCTGACGGTTATGTTATCACGCACCCTGACATTCAGCGCAGGGGTGTTTATTTCTGTGCGGCTGCTGCCGGGTGTGTTGCCGCTGTCAAATTCGACTTCGGGCATCTCGGTGTAGGATACATCTCCGTCATCGGTAAGCGCCGCGTCAGGAACAGCTCTGATATCAAGCTTTGCTTCCTCATAAACGGCAGGCGAGCTTGCTGTTTTCTCGCTGCCGCCTATCTGCAGCTCAAAGAACTTCGGACGGTAATCGCGCGCAGCAAACTCCGCCTGAAGCAGGATAAGAATATCGACAGCGCCCGTTGTGAGATTTTTGTACAGATATCCGAAGCGCAGAGTCTTTGCGTAATCTCCGCCGAGGCTGTTCTCCTTGTATTCGTCAAGAAATACGCGCACCTCGCTTGAAAGCTGCTTTCTTGAAAGACTGATAAAGCTCTCCATATCGTTGCAGTATTTTTCCAGCATCTTCTGAAGTACATAATGCACCGCATTGCCTATCTCCATACTGCTTAAGCTGCGGCGCGCCTTTTCGCGGATACGAAGTCCGTTTTCGCAGAAATAACGGAAACGGCATTGATTGAGCTTTTCAAGCTTTGTTGCGGAAAAAGTCTTGTTCCTGAAAAGAGCCTCTGCCGTTTCGGGGGAAAGCTGATGTGAATACGCAGTGTAACGCTTTCTTGTCAGCGTTTCAAGTTTGTCTGTAAAATCGCCGCTTCCTGCTTTTTCGAGAGCGCTTTTCAGCGTAGCGCGGCGCGCGCTGTCCTCGCTGCACACCGAAGCAAACCTCTGCTGTGCGGCGCGCAGACTGCGGCAGTAGAACTCGTCCCCGAAATTTGCTGCGTTTTCGATAACGGGCTTGTCAAAAATATCGCGTATAAGCGCAATAACATCTGACGGCGCTTTTTTCTGACACGCCGAGTCAAGCATAGGATAGGTGATATAAAGCTTTTCTGTGGGTATGGAGAGCGCACGGTAAGCAAGGTATCTGTTATAGCAGTAGCGCTCCTTGCGGTTCATGCCTATTTTCATTATGCTTTCTCCTAGAAGCTCTGCTTCGTATTCGGAGAAAATTCCGCTTCCGGCATCATCGGCAGGGAAGCGTTCATAGTTCGCACCTGCGATAAATACGACCCTTACATCGCCTGTGCGTGTTCTGGAGATATCGCCTGCAAGAACGCAGTCAAGCACCTGAGGCGGCTTTGCAAGCGTTGCGGCGGTGCAGATATCGCGGACAAGGCTGTGGTAGTCTGCAAGGCTTATCTTAAAGCCTGAAAGCCCCTTGTAAAGCGCTTCAAAGATCTCAAGCATTGTATTCCACAATGTCTGATATGAGCTTATCAGCTTCTTGTCAGAGTCCGTCAGAAGCTCGCTGCCCGAAGCCTTGCAGTGTGCCGCAACGGCGCGCTGTATTCCCACCTCGTCAAACAGAAAATCGCATATAGCCTTGGTTATCTCGTCGCCTGTACAGCCGCTTACGCGTTCTTTAAGCGCAAGTAGCGGTGGAACGATATCGGCTCTTATCTTCTCGGCACGCGGAGCTTTGCCGTTAAGGGCAGGGAAAGGCTCTCTGAGATTTTCGCTTTTGAGGTCCCATTCGTAGATGTAGTCCTCAAAGTCGTTTATATCGCGCATCGTGAGCGGCTTTCCGTCACTTTTCTGAATAAAGCCCGATTTGATATAGCTCAGAACGCTCTCAACGGTAAAGCTTTTGAGTGTAGATATCAGTGACAGCACGAGGTTTACGAGCGGCATATGGAGTATGCTCTCGGGAGTATCGCAGAAAAGCGGTATCTCATACTTGTCAAACGCGCTTTCTATGGGAGTTTTGTACTCTGCGGGCTCGGCTGACAGCACAGCTATCTCGTTGTAGCGAAGCCCCTCCTCCGTTACTAGGCGGCGTATTTCGGCGGCGATAAAGTCAGCCTCGCTGTAAACATCGTCTGTCCTTATTACGCGCACACCCTCACTGTCGCAGTCAGCGCGCATTTCTCCGAAAACACCCTCAGAAACAGCGGCAATAGCAGGAGCAACAAAGCGCTCGTTCTCGCAGATGAGCTTGTCAAGTCCCTTTACCGCCTTGTCGGCATTTCGTGAATGCTCAGCCAGTGCGTTGATACAGATGTTTACGGTGGTGAATATATCGCGGCAGTCCTCGCTGTTGTCCGAAACAAAAGCAAAAGTCATGTTATCCGCAAGGTCTGTCATGCTGAAAAGAAACTGCATCTGGCTCTTTGAGAAATCGCTGAAGCCGTCTAAGTAAATGCTCTCGCCTTTGAATGCACCGTTTTCTGCAGCAAGCCTTGCAGCAGCCGATGTGCTGTCAAGCCTGTCGGAATAGGACTCTGACAGCAGCGCGTCATAGGCGGAGTAGATACGGCTTATATCGGACAGCTTTGAAAAGAGCAGGGGAGAGCTGTCGCGGAAATCCTCCTTTACTGCGTCGATGGTCTTGCAGAATGTATCGGCAGATATGCCCGAGGCTTTCAGCATAGCGACTGTCGAGGTCATCTTAGGTGCAAAGCCCGGCTTAAGCGCGATCTTTCCGAATGCTGTAAGGCTGTCGTATATCTCGCTGACAGCGCGGTACATGAGGATATTTTTGGTTATGTCATCGGCAGGCTTCTTGCCGCCTGCATATTTTGATATCACTTCATCTGCAAGCTTTTCAAAGGTCCTCACCGAAATATTGGAGAATAGCATGGCTTTGCCCTCGGCAGCACAGGCGCGGTAGAGATTTTTTTCAGTTTCAAACGCATATTGATCGGGAACGATAACAGTAGCCCTGCCGCCGTTTTTAACTTCGTTCAGCAGCTTTTCATACAGCCGCTTTGAAGCGTCTGCACATGCCTTTGCGATAATAAATTCAGTCATAGCTTCTCCTTGTCTGACAAAGAATAAATAAAGCTGTTTCCTTGCTTTCCTGTCTGTACTATAACGCCTGCTGCTCTAAGCACTTCAAGCCTCAGCGACATCGGACCTTCCTTGGTGATCTTCTGAAAATCCTTTTTCGTGAAGCTTTCGGGCAGCTCCTTAGGCAGATATCGCTTGTAATCTTCCTTTGTATCGAGGACTATCTCCTCCAGCAGCTTCAGCGGTATCTTTTCTATTGTGAGGCTTTGCTTTACGCGCCTGTTTCTGAGATCGGGAAGCGTATTTCCGCTGAAATACACGCGCTTTTCTATCTTAAGCTTTGCGAGTATTATCCTTACACGTTCATTTTGCAGAAAGTCGCGTACAGAGTACAGCTCGCGGAATATCTTAGCCTTTGGCTCGGCTTTTCTGAATGGCGTTTCCTTGACTATTTCGCCTGTATCTGCGCTTACATAAACTGTGCGCTGCTCGTATTCGACAGGGTGAACTATCGTTACGCGAGCCGCAGCGGTGAAGCTTTTCAGCTTTTCGCGCAGCCTGTGCAGCGAGCGCGTCTGTATCTCGAAAATTCCGTCCTCGCTTACAGCGTCAGCAAAATAATTTCCTATCTTTATCTCCTGTTCGTCGGAGTACGGCGCGTAGTAGCTTTTCAGCGTCGCATGGATAAGCTTTTCGTTCTGTGTTCCTACCGAGCCATGCATACCGCGTATCCTTGTCATGGCGGTGCTGAGCGCATGGGAAAATCGGTCTATCTCCTGTGATGGCTCTTCGCGCTGCCTGATAAACTCAGCCACAGCGCCGTCCCTGCTTTCACCGATAACTATGTCAGCCTCGGCTTTCAGCTCCTCACAGGCATTCGCTACCGCTACGCCCGTGTCTGCGGCGCGTATCATGGAGATATCGTTGATGTTGTCCCCGAAGCACACGAGCCTGTCCGCATGGGTCAGCTCCAGCACCTGAAGTATCGCGCTTGCCTTTGAAGCGTTCTTGCTGAATATCTCAAACCATATTACATCGGGGTCGTAGGTGTCATGCATACTGTTAGAGGTAAAGCCGTTCTCGCGGCTGAATACCTCGGCAAGCTCCATCGGGTCCTCTTTTGGGTTAAGCATGGTTATGTAGAACATCTTGCCCTCAAAAAGCTCGGCATAGTCCTTTGCGGGACGAAGCCTTTTATCACCCTTTCGGCTGTCTACATAGCCGCGTACATCATCTGTCCTGTCAGCGAGAAACGACACACGCTCCCTGCCGTCTATATAGCTGTAAACAAGCGGCGCAATACCGTTTGAAACGATGTATTCCTTGGCAATATCAAGGCTCTTTGCGGAAAAAACATTCTCAATGATATGCTCGCCTGTTTTCGGGTCAATGACAAAAACCCCGTTGAAGGTCACAGCGGGGCAGTTGAGATGAAGCTTTTTCACAAGCGGAGAGGCGCTCGAAAAGGAACGTGCTGTTGCATAGGTGAACAGCACGCCTTTTTCTATCGTTCGGTTAAGGCTGGCAACGCTCTCGTCCGAGATCGTCATATCGGGACGGAGAAGCGTTCCGTCAAGATCGGTCGCATAAAGGGTCATGTTTACTCCGTGAAATTAAAATTCATTGCAGCTTTCTACTACAAAGCGGTGGCTCAGCATATATTCGCGAAGCTGTGCCATGGTGGGAAGACCTTCGCGGTCGCTGTCAGTGCTAAGCTGCATACTTCCCACAGCGTTTGCGCGGATAACAGCCTCGCCTAAGGGTATCTCATCGCAGATGCCGCTTATAAGACCTGCCGCAAAGCCGTCGCCTGCGCCGAGGGTATTCACCACCTCGTCAGCCATGAAGGTTGGAACAATACCGCTTTCAACAGCGCTCTTATAGAACGCGCCCTGCTTTCCCATAGTGATGACTACCTTTTTGGTACCGAGCGCAAGGTAGTGGTCTGCGATCTCGTTCGGGTCGGTAAGTCCGCAGAGGGTTTCCGCCTCGTTAAGATTTGGCAGGAATACATCGGCTTTTGCCGCTATCTCATTCAGCAGCTTCAGTGCGTCCTTATCCTTTGTCCACAGGATACCGCGGTGATTGGGGTCGAACACTACGGTGATATGCTCCTCCTGCGCTCTTTCGATAAGCCTTCTTGCAGCCTTTGCCGCAGTTTCGGAAATAACAGGGAAGATGCCTGTTATGTGGACAGCGCGGATATCCGAAAGATCAAGTGCGTCGATATCCTGTTCGCATATAAGCGAAGCGGCAGTTTTCTGACGGTAGTAGTATATCTCCTGCTCACCGAGGGGAGCTTTGCTCTTCACCATACAGCCTGTCTGATGATCAGGGTCTGTGATGATGAGCTCGTCGGAAATGCCATTTTCTTTCATAAAGCCGCGTATGCGCTGTGCTCTCGGGTCATTGCCGAGGCGGGTCATGTATCGCGCATTAAGCCCCAGACGAGTAATTCCGACAGCAACATTAAGCTCTGCACCTGCAACGGAAGCCTCAAAATCAGTAACATCGGAGAGCCTGCCCTCCTGCTTTGCGGTGAGCAGCTCCATAGGCTCGCCGATAAGTAATACATTTGTCATAATAAACCTCTTTCTGTCACGTAATATATAGGTCAAAGCCTCACGGCTTGATAAGTCTGAAATAAGTGATATTGTCACTTTATATTATTATATCAAGATTATCCCGATAAATCAATATGAAAAAGGCACAATTTTGATTTTTTAAGACAAAATTCAGTCCCTTGAAAGAATACTGCGTTCAGTGTATCAGACTGTTTAAAATGGATACAATAACCTCATCACCGAAAGGAGAAAAGATATGTGTACAAGTATTTCGATGAATAACGGCGGATTTTGCTTCGGCAGGAACATGGATATCGAGTTCATGCTGCCCGTACAGACCGTCATAACTCCTCGGCGCTATCCGTTCAGGCTGCGCAGGGGAGGAGAGATGGCAGAGCATCATGCGTTTGTCGGCAATGCTGTGATAAAGCAGGGCTATCCGCTGTATTGCGATGCCATGAACGAACACGGGCTGTGCATGGCTGGGCTCAGCTTTCCCGAAAACGTATATCTTCGCGGGCGCAGCCCCGAAAAGCTTGAGGTATCGCCGTTTGAGCTTATCCCATGGATACTCGGAAGCTGCTGCGATATATCTCAGGCGGTAGCGCTTCTGAGCCGCACCGTGATAGTTGACGAGCCGTTTGACGCGGAAACTCCCAATACACCGCTCCACTGGCATATTGCAGACAAAAACGGCGCACTCGTTGTCGAATGCACCGCTGATGGTATGAGGCTTCATAATGACCCTGTTGGAGTGCTGACAAACTCTCCTCAGTTTGAGTTTCATCAGCAAAATCTTCGTCAGTACACAGCGCTTACCGCCGAATATCCGAAAAGCCGTTATCTCGGGAAATATGAGCTTTCGCCGTTTGGCAGAGGCTTTGGCGCGATAGGGCTTCCCGGCGATTTTTCGCCTGCGTCGCGCTATGTAAGGGCAGCTTTTCTGAAATATAATTCGGTCTGCGGCGAGGACGAGAGCAGCCGTATCTCGCAGCTTTTTCATGTGCTGGATAACGTGGCAATGCCGCGTGGAAGCGTGCTTACTGCCGACGGCAGGGAGGAGCTTACGGCATATTCCTGCTGCATGAGCGAGGGTGTGTATTATTACAAGACCTATGTGAACAGTCGTATCTGCGCCGTGGATATGCACAGCGAGCGCCTTGACGGTGCAGAGCTGATAGTATATCCCATTTCGGAAAAACAGGATATCATGTTTCTGACGCAGCACCTATATTAGGCGACTTGTAAAGAAGTGCAGTATGAATGGCACGCTTATACGCTTTTTTACGGCTTTTGAAAGCTTATCTGCACATGAAGTCGGACGTCTGCTGCAGGTTTTTTGTGAATTTGTCAAGTACTTTCCAAAAATTATCACGGTGTTAATTTAGGTTGACAAATCTAACATAATATGCTATAATATACCATGACTAATTGTAGCATTATGCACTGTTTTTATAACTGACGATTCGTTTAAAAGGAGATAACGGCAATGAAAAAACGCAAGCTTATAGGCTGTATTTTAAATTGTCCCGAAAACATATATCAGAGCCACATACTCGATGGACTTATGGCGCGCTGTGATAAGTACGGATATGATCTTGCAGTATTTTCACCGCTTGTAAATGCTACGCATTTCTACAAGGACTATCTGCATGCGGAGTTCAATATTTTAGAGCTTATAAATTTCGACCTTATCGATGCGGTAGTGGTGGTATCGCTTCCGTTTATCGCCATGGGCGATACGTCTATCTTTGATAACGTGTATGAGCTTTTAAAATGCCGCTGCAACAAGCCTGTTATCTGTCTTGATATGCCTATGGGAGATTATGAGACCATCTACACCGATGATACAACTCCTTTCAGTATGATCACACGTCATATTTTTGATGTGCATAAATGTAAAAATGTGTATTTCCTTGCAGGCTCTCAGACTGAGGGAGTTGAGGATAAGCGACTTAAAGGCTTTGTCGATGAATGTGAGCGCCGCAATATAAAGGTAGATGACAGCAAGATCTTTTATGGGGATTTCTGGTATACCTCTGGCGCTGCGCTTGCGGAGAGAATAGCATCGGGCGAGCTTGAAATGCCCGACGCTGTCATCTGTGCAAGCGACCACATGGCGCTCGGTCTTGCCAATAAGCTGGTACAGTGCGGTATATCTGTTCCCGATCAGGTGATAGTTACAGGATATGACGCTACTCAGGAGGCAATGGTAAACGAGCTGAGTATTACTAGCTTTGCCCCCGACAATAAGGGAATGGCAGTTCAGGCTATTGACCGTATACGAATGATACTGGAGCCTGATAAGGAGATGTTTGTGTCGTCCGACGATATATCAGATAATCTATTTATCGGTCATAGCTGTGGCTGTGAGGTGAATTACAAACGTCTGATATCCTTGCTGACTACCTCGCTTTATAGAGTAAACCGCGATTGTGCCAACGATAACATCAAGGGCAGTGAGGATCTGTGCAATCTGATGGAAAGCTATATGCTTGAAGCGCTGACAGAGTCCAAAAGTCCCGAAGAATGCCTTGGGCAGATCTGTTCACGTACATATCTTATATCTCCGTTTGATCATTTCTATTTATGTCTGCACCGTAATTGGCTGGACACCGATACTCCGCTTATCCACGGATATCCCGCGACCATGCGCACCAATGTGGTTTCTATACCTTATGAAAGACATGACGAGGAGGGCGCTGTATATTATCATTGTGACGATGACAGAGCCGCTTTCAACACAAAGCTCATGCTTCCCGAGCTTTTTGAGGAGCATGAAAAGCCTCAGGTATTCTATTTCTTCCCCGTACACTTCCAGAAGAACACACTCGGCTATTCCGTGCTTCAGGCTGACGCGGATCAGGGAGTGAAGCCTACTAATGTAGTACGTAACTGGATGAGAAATGTGAATAATGCGCTGGAGATGACAAGGGTAAATAACCGACTTGTAGATTTCTCTGAGATAGATAAGCTCACTGGGCTCAAAAACCGCCGCGGTATGGAGAGCGGTATAAAGGAGCTGTTTGCTGCGGCGAACGAAAAGTCCTACTGTTATGCGATAGTGTTCGATCTGGACGGATTGAAGCATATAAACGATAATTATGGACATTCCGAGGGTGATTATGCCATCAAGTCGATAGCTGCGGCAGTTGCTAAGATAGCCGATGAAAAGCATGAGGTTGCAGTACGTGCAGGCGGCGACGAGTTCTATCTTATCGGTATTGATGAGCATATAACCGAAAAGACGCTCATTGCTAAGGTAAGTACATATCGTTCGATCGTTGATGAGTTCAATCATGCTTCCAACAAGCCTTATGAAATGTCTGCAAGCGTCGGCTTTTCGCTCAGAATGCTTGTAACGATGGACGATATCGACAAGGCGATAAATTCAGCAGACAAGCATATGTATCTGTGCAAAGCAGAGAGCAAGCGCGGCAGAAGATGAGAATTATTCCCTGCAAATGATATGCACCTCAAAAGTCACACACTTTTGGAGGTGCATATCAAAATGTGGGGAATTTTGATTTTAGGGATATTTCAACTTTCATTTTTGTTGTAACTTTTTTTCAATTAACGTGAGAATAATACTTGATATTTGCCGAAAAATATGATATACTTATTGCTGTAGTTTATTGGTCTTATGAGGTTTTGCATTAGTCGCTGCCATGTGCGCGTCAAGGTGAAGCAAAATTTCGTAGAACTTGCAAAAAACATAGTAATAAAAGTAGAAAATATTTGTACATATCGGTATCTCACTCATGATGCCGTGATATAAGGAGGATATTATGGACGCAAACAAAAGACCGGAAACAATGGAACGCATTACCACTCCTGCGCTTGCAGAAGCATTTATCAACGAGCAGGTAGCCGCTGTACGCGAGCAGGTAGGTGACAGAAAGGTGCTGCTGGCGCTGTCCGGCGGTGTTGACAGCTCGGTTGTAGCTGCGCTGCTCATAAAAGCTATCGGAAAGCAG
>CAYSYF010000050.1:0-19635 GCA_964435155.1 uncultured Ruminococcus sp.
TGAAGAAGCAGAGCTTACCAACGAAGGGGTCTGTTGCGATCTTGAATGCAAGAGCGGAGAAGGGCTCGTTATCGCCTGCACGTCTCTCTGTCTCCTCACCTGTCTCGGGATCAACACCCTTGATAGGAGGAATATCGAGAGGAGAGGGCATGAAGTCGATAACTGCGTCGAGCAGCTTCTGTACACCCTTGTTTCTGTAAGAAGTACCGCAAACTACGGGTACGAATGTGTTAGCGATAGTACCCTTACGGATAGCAGTCTTGATCTCCTCAACCGTGAAGTCCTCGCCTTCGTTCTCGAAGTAGCGCTCCATCAGATCGTCATCAAGCTCAGCTACCTTCTCAAGCAGCTCTTTTCTGTACTGCTGAGCCTTTTCCAGCATATCTGCGGGAATCTCCTCGACACGCATATCCTTGCCGAGGTCATCGTAGTAAACGTCAGCGTTCATCTCGATCAGGTCGATGATGCCCTTGAACTGAGCCTCAGCGCCGATGGGGAGCTGGATCGGAACAGCATTACACTTAAGTCTGTCCTTCATCATGTTTACAACGTTGTAGAAATCTGCACCCATAATGTCCATCTTATTTACATAAGCCATTCTGGGTACATTATACTTATCTGCCTGACGCCATACTGTCTCTGACTGAGGCTCTACGCCGCCCTTAGCGCAGAATACAGTAACGGAGCCGTCAAGTACTCTCAGGGAACGCTCAACCTCAACTGTGAAGTCAACGTGTCCGGGAGTATCGATAATATTGACTCTATGGTTCTTCCAGAAAGCTGTTGTAGCAGCAGAGGTGATTGTGATACCTCTCTCCTGCTCCTGAGCCATCCAGTCCATTGTCGCGCCGCCATCGTGAGTTTCACCCATCTTGTGGTTTACACCAGTGTAGAACAGGATACGCTCGGTTGTGGTGGTCTTACCAGCGTCAATGTGCGCCATGATACCAATATTACGGGTCATTTCGAGAGTTACGTCTCTTTTCATAAGTTCCTCCGTAATTACGGGATAACGACCGCAGCGTTACGCCGCGATCATTTCCATCTGTTTCTGATTACCACTTGTAATGAGCAAAAGCCTTGTTAGCTTCAGCCATCTTATGAGTATCGTCACGCTTCTTGCAGGAGCCGCCCTGACCATTGAGTGCGTCAAGGATCTCGTTTGCAAGTCTTTCCTTCATTGTCTTTTCGTTACGCTCACGGCTGTACTTGGTGATCCATCTCAGACCGAGTGTGCGTCTTCTCTCGGGGCGAACCTCCATAGGAACCTGGTAGGTTGCACCGCCGACACGGCGAGCCTTAACCTCGAGCTGGGGCATGATGTTCTCCATTGCCTCCTCGAAAGCTTCCAGAGCGTCCTTGCCTGTCTTCTCAGCAACGATCTCAAATGCGCCGTATACAATCTTCTGGGCTACGCCCTTCTTTCCGTCGAGCATGATGTTGTTGATAAGTCTTGTTACCAGCTCGGAACCGTACATAGGATCCGGCAGAACCTCACGCTTCGGAACATTACCTCTTCTTGGCACTTTACTTCCCTCCTTCATAAAAAATGAAAATCATAGGTACTCGAAAGCGTTAACTTTCGCCGTCCAAACAGAGGCAATATCATAAAAATAATGCCTTGCCTGACAGCATAACAGTTAATTATTACGCTTTCTTTCCAGCCTTCGGACGCTTTGCACCATACTTGGAGCGTCCCTGCATTCTCTTGTCAACACCCTGAGCATCGAGTGTACCACGAATGATGTGATAACGTACACCAGGCAGATCCTTTACACGTCCGCCTCTGATGAGTACAACAGAGTGTTCCTGCAGTTTGTGTCCGATACCGGGAATGTAAGCAGTAACTTCATAACCGTTGGAGAGTCTTACTCTGGCGATCTTTCTCATCGCGGAGTTAGGCTTCTTAGGTGTGCTTGTACGAACTGCTGTACACACGCCTCTCTTCTGGGGAGAGTGCTGGTCGATCTCCTGCTTATGCAGTGTGTTCATACCCTTCTGAAGTGCGGGAGACTTGGACTTCTTAACCGCTACCTCACGTCCCTTGCGGACAAGCTGATTAAAGGTTGGCATTATTTCACCTCCATTAAAATTTCACGTGCTTTAGTATATCCATAATCGGGGAAACAATTCCTCGAAAATACACTACACGCAATTATATATTTTAAATGAAAAAACGGCATTTGTCAAGGTTTTTTTCAAAACTTTGTAGCAAACACCGTTTAGGTTTTATATGCAATATTTGTTTTTGTGCATTTTACCGAACACCTGCCGCAGTCGCTTTAATACAGCACTGCGGCGGCGTTACTTATTGTTTTAGATAGCCTCTGTTTCGGAAGCGTTTTCTTCCTCCGCAGCAGCCTCTTCTGCCTCTTCATCGACATTAAGACCTGTACCTGCGGGAATGAGCTTACCGATGATTACGTTCTCCTTCAGACCGAGCAGCGGGTCTACCTTGCCTCTGATAGCAGCGTCGGTGAGAACTCTTGTTGTTTCCTGGAAGGAAGCAGCGGACATAAAGCTGTCTGTTGCAAGAGAAGCCTTTGTGATACCGAGCAGGATAGGCTCGCTCTGGGGAAGTGCGAGCTGCTCACCCTCGTCGATACGCTTCTGAATACCCTCGCATATCTCAATAAACTCGTTCTTGCCCACAACTGCGCCGGGAAGCAGGAAGCTGTCGCCCGGCTCTGTAATGCGGAGCTTTCTCATCATCTGGCGCACGATAACTTCGATATGCTTATCGTTGATATCAACACCCTGCAGACGGTAAACCTTCTGTACCTCTGCGATGATGTAATTCTGAACAGCCTGCTCGCCCTTAACGAGGAGCACGTCATGCGGGTTGATGGAGCCCTCTGTCAGAGGGTCGCCCGCCGCAACAACGTCGCCGTCGTAGACCTTGGGACGATAGCCGAAGGGAACTGCATAAGCCTCCTCTGTGCCGTCCTCAGCAGTGATAATAGCGTGACGTGTCTTCTTGATCTCCTCGAAACGCACCTTACCTGCGATCTTTGTGATGATAGCAGCATTCTTGGGACGACGGCTCTCAAACAGCTCCTCAACTCGGGGAAGACCCTGTGTGATATCCTCCGCAGATGCGATACCACCTGTATGGAACGTTCTCATTGTAAGCTGTGTACCGGGCTCACCGATAGACTGAGCCGCGATGATACCAACAGCCTCGCCGCTGCCGATAAGCTGACCGTTCGCAAGGGACGCGCCGTAGCAGCGTGCGCAGACGCCGTTCTTCAGACCGCACGTGAGCACGGAGCGCACCTTGATCCTGTCAATGCCTGTATTTACGATCCTTGCAGCATCAGCGTCGTTCAGCAGCTTATCTCTGGAGATCAGAGTGTTGCCGTCAGCGTCCTTGAAGTCCTCAACGAGGAAGCGTCCCACAAGACGCTCTGTGAGCTTTTCAACGATCTGATTGCCCTCGCGGATCTCATATACCTCGATACCGTTTGTGGTACCGCAGTCGTCCTCGCGGATAATAACCTCCTGAGATACGTCAACAAGACGTCTTGTCAGATAACCGGAGTCCGCTGTACGCAGCGCGGTATCTGCCAGGCCCTTACGCGCACCACGAGAGGAGATGAAGTACTCCAGTACGTTCAGACCCTCACGGTAGTTAGCCTTGATGGGCATCTCGATAGTAGCACCCGATGTGTTGGCGATCAGACCACGCATACCTGCAAGCTGTCTGATCTGGTTGATAGAACCACGGGCACCGGAGTCCGCCATCATGAAGATGTTGTTGTACTGATCGAGGTTGTCGGTCAGCGCCTTACCTACATCGTCTGTTGCGGTGTTCCAGATATTGATGAACGCAGACTTTCTCTCATTGTTGGAGATAAAGCCGCGTGCGAACTGCTTGTTGATCTTTTCGATCTTAGCCTCAGCCTCAGCCATGATATCAGCCTTCTGGGGAGGAATTTCAGCATCGCATACAGCTACTGTGATACCCGAACGTGTGGAGTACTTGTAGCCGAGAGCCTTTACCTTATCCAGCACCTGAGCGGTTGTAGCTGTGCCGTGTACCTTAAGGCATCTGTCAATGATCTGACCAAGCTGCTTCTTGCCTACCTTGAAGCCGATCTCGTAATCAAGCTGATGCTCGGGATCGGTACGGTCAACATAGCCGAGATCCTGCGGAACGTGCTCATTGAAGATGATACGTCCGATAGTTGTATCTACAAGGCGGGAGATCTTTGTATCGCCGAGATCCTTGATAACGCGAACCTTGATCTTGGCATGAATGGAGATAACGCCGTCCTGATAAGCCATAAGGGCTTCGTTTGCGTCGCGGAATACCTTACCCTCGCCCTTCTCGCCGTCCTTCTCGATGGTGAGATAGTAAGCACCCAGTACCATATCCTGTGTAGGAACAGCAACGGGGCGTCCGTCAGAGGGCTTCAGCAGGTTCTTGGCTGCCAGCATGAGGTTTCTTGCCTCGTCCTGAGCCTCAGCGGACAGGGGGAGATGCACAGCCATCTGGTCGCCGTCGAAGTCGGCGTTGAACGCTGTACAGCAAAGGGGGTGCAGCTTGATGGCACGTCCCTCAACCAGTACGGGAGAGAATGCCTGAATACCAAGTCTATGCAGTGTAGGCGCACGGTTCAGCAGAACGGGGTGGTCCTTGATAACTCTTTCGAGAGAGTCCCAAACCTTGTCCTCTGCACGCTCTACCATCTTCTTAGCCTGCTTGATATTAGCAGCCGCGTTGTTGATAACGAGATCGTTCAGCACGAACGGCTTGAACAGCTCAAGAGCCATTTCCTTAGGCAGACCGCACTGATCCATTCTGAGATCGGGTCCTACTACGATAACGGAACGTCCGGAGTAGTCAACACGCTTACCCAGCAGATTCTGACGGAAACGACCCTGCTTACCCTTAAGCATATCGGAAAGGGACTTCAGCGGTCTGTTGTTGGAGCCTGTATAAGCTCTGCCGTGTCTGCCGTTGTCGATAAGTGCGTCAACAGCCTCTTGCAGCATACGCTTCTCATTTCTGATGATAAGCTCGGGAGAGCGCATCTGAATGAGCTTTGCAAGACGGTTGTTTCTGTTTATTACACGACGGTACAGGTCGTTAAGGTCGGAGGTAGCATATCTGCCGCCGTCAAGCTGTACCATAGGTCTGATATCTGGGGGAATTACGGGAACGCAGTCGAGGATCATCCACTCGGGACGGTTGCCCGAAAGTCTGAAAGCCTCGATAACGTCAAGCCTTTTCAGCAGCTTAACGCGCTTCTGACCCTGCTGTGTGGCGGAAAGCTCTTCCTTCAGCTCCTCGGAGAGCTTGTCAAGGTCGATCTCCTTAAGCAGCTCCTTGATAGCCTCAGCACCCATACCTGCCTTGAAATCGCTGCCGTACTTAGTGCGGAAGCCTGCGTATTCCTTCTCGTCAAGCAGTTGGTTCTTGGACAGCTCCTTGGTTTCTCCGGGGTCGATAACGATATACTTTGTGAAGTACAGTACCTCTTCCAGTCTTTTCGGGGAGATGTCAAGCACCTGACCGATACGCGAAGGTGTACCCTTGAAGTACCAGATATGAGAAACGGGAGCCGCAAGCTCGATGTGACCCATACGCTCACGTCTTACCTTGCTGCGTGTTACCTCAACACCGCACTTCTCACAGATCTTGCCCTTGTAACGGATACGCTTGTACTTGCCGCAGTTACACTCCCAGTCCTTCTGCGGACCGAAGATCTTCTCGCAGTACAGACCTTCCTTCTCGGGCTTCTGGGTACGGTAATTTATTGTTTCGGGGCGAAGAACTTCGCCGTAAGACCACTCTCTGATCTGGTCGGGAGAGGCAAGTCCGATTTTCATTGACTCAAAAACATTAAAACTCAATTTAATACCTCATCTCTCTTGGGACAGCGCAGCGCCTGCCGCACAGCCCTCTGATTTTAGCCGAATGTATCTATCCCTGCGGGAGCTTTCACTCCCGCAAAGGAAATTTTAATTATTCGTCGTCCTCGCCGAAGTCGTCAGCGTCACCGAAGAAATCACTGTCGTCCTCGCCGTCTGCCATATCGTCCTCGGAAGGCTGGGAAACGATCTCCTCGCCGTCCTCGTCAACGATACCGAAGCCCTGAAGCTCGTTTTCGTTGGTCTGATAGTCAGCCTCGAAGGAGTCAGAGGAAGCGTAAGTGCCCTCATACTCGTCCTCAATATCCTGCTTGAGGTCGATCTCCTCGTTGTTCTCGTCCAGAATTCTGATATCCAGACCCAGACCCTGAAGCTCGCTGATCATAACCTTGAAGGACTCGGGAACGCCGGGCTTGGGAACAGGCTCACCCTTAACGATAGCCTCATAGGTCTTCTGACGACCCATAAGGTCATCGGACTTGACTGTGAGTATCTCCTGAAGTGTATAAGCCGCGCCGTAAGCCTCGAGAGCCCAAACCTCCATCTCACCGAAACGCTGACCGCCGAACTGAGCCTTACCGCCCAGAGGCTGCTGTGTAACGAGAGAGTAGGGACCTGTGGAACGTGCGTGGATCTTATCATCAACCAGGTGATGCAGCTTGAGGTAATACATATAGCCGACAGTAACGGGAGCGTCGAACTTCTCGCCTGTTCTGCCGTCTGTAAGCAGCGTCTTGCAGTCGGAAGTGAGGGGCAGCTTTGTAAAGTCAAGACCTGCGGAATCCTCACCGATAAGCTCGCTGCGCTTTTCGCGTGCGATGTCATACAGCTCGCGGATATCCTGCTCGTGCGCGCCGTCGAATACGGGAGTGGAGATCTTCCAGCCGAGCGCTCTCGCAACATAGCCGAGATGAACCTCCAGTACCTGACCGATGTTCATACGTGAAGGTACACCGAGGGGGTTAAGAACGATGTCCAGAGGAGTACCGTCGGGAAGGAACGGCATATCCTCCTGCTTCAAGATACGGGAAACGACACCCTTGTTACCGTGACGACCCGCCATCTTATCGCCGACAGAGATCTTTCTCTTCTGAGCGATGTAGCAGCGAACTACCTCGTTTACGCCGGGAGCAAGCTCGTCGCAGTTCTCGCGGTTGAACACCTTAACGTCAACAACGATACCGCTCTCGCCGTGAGCAACTCTCAGAGAGTTGTCGCGGACCTCTCTTGCCTTCTCACCGAAGATAGCGCGGAGCAGTCTTTCCTCAGCGGTGAGGTCTGTTTCGCCCTTGGGAGATACCTTACCAACGAGGATATCGCCCGAGTGTACCTCTGCACCGATGCGGATTATACCGCGCTCGTCCAGATCCTTGAGTGCGTCGTCGGAGAGGTTCGGGATATCACGTGTGATCTCCTCCGGACCAAGCTTTGTTTCGCGGCACTCAAGCTCGTATTCTTCAATATGGATAGATGTGTAAACATCGTTGTAAACAAGCTTTTCATTGATGAGAACGGCGTCCTCGTAGTTGTAGCCTTCCCATGTCATGAAGCCGATGAGGGCATTCTTACCGAGTGCGATCTCACCGTTCTTTGTAGCGGGACCGTCAGCGATAACATCGCCTGCCTCTACCTTCTCGCCAACAGAAACGATGGGACGCTGGTTTACGCAGTTGCCCTGGTTGGAGCGCTTGAACTTGATAAGTCTGTAAGCGTGCTCAACACCGAGGTCGTTTGTGATAACGATCTTGTCTGCGTCAACCTCTGTAACAGTACCGCTCTCCTTAGCGCAGATAACTACGCCCGAGTCAACGGCAGCCTTATACTCCATACCTGTACCGACGATGGGGTTGTCGGTAACCATGAGCGGAACAGCCTGACGCTGCATGTTCGCACCCATGAGGGCACGGTTCGCGTCATCGTTCTCGAGGAACGGGATCATAGCTGTAGCAACGGATACCACCATCTTAGGCGATACGTCCATAAAGTCAACCTTTTCGCGCTCGATCTCAAGGATAGCGTCACGGCAGCGTGCGTTTACACGAGGACGTGCAAAGCAGCCGTTCTCGTCGAGAGGCTCGTTAGCCTGTGCAACAACGTAGTTATCCTCCATGTCGGCGGTCATATAAACTACCTCGTCAAGCACCTTGCCTGTTGCCTTATCAACGCGTCTGTAGGGAGCCTCGATAAAGCCGTATACGTTTATTCTTGCGAATGTAGCAAGGTAAGAGATCAGACCGATGTTAGGACCTTCAGGGGTCTCGATGGGACACATTCTGCCGTAGTGAGAATAGTGTACGTCACGAACCTCGAAGCCCGCTCTGTCACGCGAAAGACCGCCCGGACCGAGCGAGGAAAGTCTTCTCTTATGTGTAAGCTCTGCGAGGGGGTTGTTCTGATCCATGAACTGGGACAGCGGCGAAGAGCCGAAGAACTCTCTCATTGCAGAGATGACCTGTCTTGCATTGATAAGGGAGGAGGGAGATACCTTCTCCTGATCCTGTGCCTGGAGAGCCATTCTCTCGCGGATAGTACGCTCCATACGGGAGAAGCCGATGCGGAACTGGTTCTGAAGCAGCTCGCCAACGCAGCGGATACGTCTGTTACCGAGGTGGTCGATATCGTCGATATCGCCGATACCCTCGCACAGGTTGATGAAATAGCTTACTGCTGCGTAGATATCCTCAAGTGTGATGTGCTTGGGGATAAGCTCCTCAGCGCGAGCCTTCAGCAGCTCTGCAAGCTTATCATTGTCGCCCTCAGCCTCTTCAAGCACCTCAGCGAGCACAGCAAATCTTACCTGCTCATTGATGCCGAGAGCTTCCAGAGCGTCCTTATCCATATCAACATAGGAGGAGATGTCAACCATGCCGTTGCCGACAACCTTAACCACGTTGCCCTCGGGATTGTAAACAGAAACGTCTGTAACGCCTGCATTCTCAATAGCAAGAGCCATGTCGGGAGTGATAACTGCACCCTCTTCAGCAAGGATCTCGCCTGTGAGGGGAGCAATCACTGTGCAAGCAGACTTTCTGCCGCTGATACGGGTGGAGATACCCAGCTTCTTATTATACTTATAACGTCCGAATCTGGACAGATCATATCTCTTTGCGTCAAAGAACAGTGTGTTCAGGTGGTTCTGAGCAGACTCAACTGTCGGAGGCTCACCGGGACGCAGCTTCTTGTAAACTTCAAGCAGAGCCTCTTCGCGGTTCTGGGTGCTGTCCTTGTCCTCGATAGTACGAATGATTCTGTCGTCCTCACCGAACTTCTCCTTCAGCTCCTCGTTGGAGGAAAGTCCGACAGAGCGCAGGAAGGTCGTTGCAGGGATCTTTCTGTTCTTGTCGATACGAACATAGAATACATCGTTGGAGTCCATTTCGTACTCCAGCCATGCGCCTCTGTTCGGGATAACGGTAGCCTTGAACAGCTTCTTACCTGTCTTATCATAGTCAAAGCCGTAGTAAACGCCGGGGGAACGAACGAGCTGAGATACAACTACACGCTCCGAGCCGTTGATAACGAAAGTACCGCTTTCTGTCATGAGCGGCAGATCGCCCATGAATATCTCGTTATCCATGATCTCGCCTGTCTCCTTGCTGAGCAGACGTGCGGTAACGCGCAGGGGAGCCGCATAGGTAGCGTCACGCTCCTTGCACTCCTCGATAGTGTACTTTGTTTTGTCGTCAAGACGGTGGTCTATGAACGAAAGTTCAAATTTTCCATTGGAATCGGTAATGGGGGAAACGTCCTTGAACACTTCCTTGATACCTTCCGTCAGGAACCAATCATAAGAGTCCTTCTGGATACCGATGAGGTTCGGCATATCAATGACCTCATTGATCTTAGAAAAACTCATTCGGGTGTTTTTTCCGAGCTGTACGGGTTTAACATTCACCATCGGCTTTATCACTCCTTAAATTATTTCCGCAATGGTGTACGGAGCTGACATTTTTTAGGGAAAAATAACGCATTTTTTCGCCCAAAAACGGTCTTTTCGCGCACATATCCATTATGATACATTATAGTATTATACAACATTCAAAATTTTTTGTCAATAGATTTAAAAGCGAAAAAACCTTTAGTTTTAGCCAAAAAAACACAAACTCCGCCAAGTTTTTTGCACAAACCGACGAAATATTTTTTTGCTAACACAGAGAGTTAAAATCAGCCCAAATATAACCAATAGATACCATTATAAATAAAAAGCCGCAAAAAGCGATGCTGACGCGGTTTGTAGGTGATATTTCACATATAACATTGTGCTTTTTTCACAAATCACCGTGAAGCGTTTAATAAATTTTCGGAAAGTTGTTGAAATATATCGTAAAATATGATATACTATACGTGATAATTGTTTGTTTTCATGGAGGAACCGATGGATTGTGCAATATGGCTCGGCAGGAATAAGATATTCTCTGCTGAAGAGATCACCGATAATTTTGATATTGCTGCTATCCGCGGTTACTATCTCGGAGGCAGCCTGATAAGCTGGCTTGAAAGCCATGGCGGGGAAATGTATGTTAAGGCGCTGGCTGCGCTTGATCCCAAAGACCCTGCGCTGAATGACCGCCTGACCGACATCTTCATACAGAAAAAATGCGAAATGCCCGTCCATAAGGCGGACGAGCAGCTTATTGTTGCGGTGGATATGCTGAAAAACGGCGCTGCTGCAAGCAGCTCGGGCATTGGCAGCTACAACATGGGCAACTATCAGCTCGGCAGCTTCAATTACAAATCCGGAAGCTTCACATTGGGTTTCGGAAGCTTTTCCGCAGGCTCTTTCAAAGGCGGTTCATTCCGCACAGGCTCGTTCGGCAGAGCGTGGCAGTGGGAGTGGGAATGGCGCTTCGGCTCGTTCCGCTTTGGAAATACAAGCTTCGGCGGCTCATACAGGCTTAACGTCGGCTCTTTCAATTTTGGCTCGTACAGGCTTGGCTCGTTTGATTGGAGGGCGCTCGGCTCTCTGCCGATAGGTATGCTCCCCTCGTCCTACAGAGGTGTTCCTCTCGGCAGCTTCAGACAGATGACCATCGACGAGTACGACGAAATAATGTACCGCTGTCTAAATATGTGTCCGCTCAACCGCTTCGGTTACGGAATCCACCTGATATAAGAGGTTTTTATGAACGCTATCCATATAATCTCCACCGCTCCGTTTTTTGCTAAGAAAAGCGGAGCGTTTTCAGTGGAGGACTTTGACCTTTACTGCACCGTTCTGTCGGCGCTGAGCTGGCGCAGGCTGAACGGCGACATCGCGCTGTACACCGACAAGGCAGGCGCGGAATACTACAAAAAAACAGGGCTTTGCGATATCTGGAACGAGGTGCGCGTTTGCATTCCCGACGACCTTGAGGGCATTGACCCGCAGATGTTCTGGGCAGGCGGCAAGCTGTTCGCACTGCGCGAGTCAAGCGCTCCCTGCGTGATGATAGATACGGATTTCATCGTGTGGAAGAAGATAGACTTCGGCAAGGAGCTTATCGCCGCTCACCGCGAGGATATGTACCCCGACATCTATCCGCCGCTGCAATATTTCAGGCTGAAAGAGCATATCCTGCCGCCGTTTGACGAGAGCGAACTGCCGCTCAACACCGCGTTCCTCTATCTCCCCGACAATGATTTCAAGGAGTTCTACACCTCGCAGGCGATAGCCTTTATGAAGTCCGCAGTTTCCTGTGACGACAGGCTGTGCTATATGGTGTTCGCTGAGCAGCGCATGGTCGCGATGTGCGCCGAATATACAGGCACTCCCGTGAGAACGCTGCTCGATAAAGACCACCTGTTCTTTCCGCAGGACGGCTTCACCCACCTTTGGGGAGCAAAGCAGGCAATGCGCGACGATCCCGCGCTCCGCGAGGACTTCTGCCGCAAGGCGGCGGACAGGATAAGGAACGAGTTCCCCGATTTTGCGTATACGGTGGATATTATAAAAGGACTTTCGTAGGGCGGAATAAACTCCGCCCTTTTTCTTGTGCGGAGATTTGTTGTAGGACATAGCTAAAGACAAGAGAACGTTTTTCTATCACACATCGCCCCTGCAAAGGGACAACCACAAGGGAGGGGGAAAAGAAAAACTAAAAAACAAAAAGCCGACATTCCCCCTCCCCTGCGTATAGCGATTTTCACGGTTTCTGCAAGAAATCGCCGACACTCCGTCGGCGAAGTGACAATCGCAGTGTCGACTATGAAATAGTCGATACGTGCACTCCCTTTCCCTCACCCCACCCCTTTGTTGGCTTTTTATTTTGTTTGCCGCGCAGATTGCTTGAGGTATATTTTATGCGTGTTTTTATTTGTTATTTTATCGCGATTTTTATGCGTCCAGACAAAAAACGAGGAGAGGGATAGGGGGCAGGAAAGAGAGTCCAGAGAGGAAAACTGGGGGAAAGGGAGATACTCGTTTTTGCGCCGGTTTTCTTTCTCCCTTTCCCCCGGGTTTCCTCTTTGGGAGCGGCGATATGTGACAGAAAACAAAATTACAGCTTCACAACAAAATCATTGTACAAAACATGATTTTCGAAAAAAACACCCGAGAACGCAAATTCTCGGGTGTTATTTTTCGGTTTTCTCGTCGATTACGGCTTTAATGTCGATATTGTTATCTATAACATATTTTATACTGTTCACGATAAGCGCCGCCTTTGAGATGTCGTTTTCGGCGCAGTATTCGTCTATCATCTGATAGTCGGAGGGTTTGATGTTGGCTTTTAGCTGTTTATAATTCGCTTTATTGTACTTAGCTGTCGCTTTAATATGCGCCTTTGATACACCCATAACGGCTCCTCCTTTTATAAAAATTGACCATTTTCTACAATAGTACCATGTTATTATTGGTTAAAATGCGAATTGTATTTCAAGGAAAGATATTGTATACTAGTACCATGATATTATATCAAGTGACAGAACAATAGCAATTGCGCATAAATACACAAAATAATTATACACCACATTACAGATAAAATCAAGGGCAAAGGAGAATTTTTCATGTACGATACTCTGGAAAAGCTTTTTTACGGCGAGATCACACCTATCGAAGCCGAGCGCAGCCATGATCCTGAACTGTTGGAGGCTCAAAAGCTATTCAACAAGCTGATGGACGATGCAAACGCAAAACTCGGAGATATCCTCCGCGAACGTCTTGAAGCCGCCGCGCATGAGCTTATCTTCGCACAGGAGCGCGTGCTGTTCTGCGAGGGCTTCAGGCTTGGAGTGCGCCTGACGGCGGAAAGCTTCGTGAACGGCGGCGCTTAGAACAAAATTTTTATTTTACCCCCTTGAAAAATCCTTCGGGATATGTTATACTATACTGTAAGCAACAGGGCATCGCCCTAACGCAAACTACATTTTAAGAAAGAGGTGTTCCTTTTGAAGCACATCACAACTATCAACAAGGCAAATCTCAAGTCTACCGCTGCTAAGGGCGGCTGCGGCAACTGCCAGTCCTCCTGCCAGTCCGCTTGCAAGACCTCCTGCACAGTAGCTAACCAGAAGTGCGAAGCTGTAAAGTAATTCGCTGAGAGATCTGTTAAACATTTGGGCGGAAGCTGTTCCGCCCATAATTTTTGGAAAGGTAAATTCAGATGATACATAAATTCAGACAGCTCGGCTACAACATCGTGCTGGACGTAAACAGCAACGGGGTTCACCTGCTGGACGACTGCGCTTTTGATATCCTCGATCACATCGGTGAGGATATGGGTGAAGCCTGTCTCGAGGAGCTTTTTGCAAAGCTTCCCGCGTACTCCGAAGCCGATATCCGCGAGAGCTATGCAGAGCTTTACCAACTGCACAAGGACGGCGCGCTGCTTACCGAGGACGATTACGAGCGCTATACCAACACACGCATGAAGTCCCCCGTTAAATCCATGTGCCTTAATGTTTCGCATGACTGCAATCTGCGCTGCGAATACTGCTTCGCTGAAACAGGCGATTTCGGCGGCGGACGCTGCATAATGCCCCCCGAAACAGGCAAGAAGGCTATCGACTTCCTTATCGAAAACTCGGGCGACAGAGTAAATCTTGAGCTGGATTTCTTCGGCGGTGAGCCGCTGATGGCATGGGACACCGTAGTTCAGACAGTTGACTATGCGCGCTCCATCGAAAAGCAGCACGGCAAAAACTTCCGCTTCACCATCACAACGAACGGTATGCTGCTCGACGACGAAAAGATAGAGTACATCAACCGCGAGATGTCTAACTGCGTGCTCTCCCTCGACGGCAGAAAGGAAGTTACCGACCGTATCCGCAAGACAGTAAACGGCAAGGGCTGCTATGATATCATCGTGCCGCGCTTTCAGAAGCTTGTTGAAAGCCGCGGCGACAAGGACTATTATGTACGCGCTACATTTACAAAGTACAATCTCGACTTCACCGACGACGTACTGCATATGCGCGACCTCGGCTTTGAGCAGCTCTCCGCAGAGCCTGTTGTGACCGACCTTGAAATGCCTTACGCTATCACTATGGCTGACCTGCCGCGCGTATTCTCCGAGTACGACCGCCTTTGCGAGGTCATGGCAAACCGCACCGAGGATAAGTTCAACTTCTTCCACTTCATGGTCGACTTAAATCAGGGGCCCTGCGCTATCAAGCGTCTGCGCGGCTGCGGCTGCGGCAACGACTATGTTGCGGTCACTCCCAACGCGGATATCTACCCCTGTCACCAGTTCGTAGGCGTTGAGGAATGGAAGATGGGCAACCTTTATGACGGCACCTTCAACGAGGACATCAAGAACACCTTCGCAGGCACTCATGTTTACAGCAAGCAGGGCTGCCGCGACTGCTGGGCTAAGTTCTTCTGCTCGGGCGGCTGCAACGCAAACAGCTTCATCTACGAGGGCGACATCAACAAGCCCCACAAGCTCTCCTGCGAAATGCAGAAAAAGCGCCTTGAATGTGCGCTTGCTCTCGCTGTTGACAGGGCGGTAAAGGAAAATTCATAAATCATAAACATAATGCGGCGGTATATTCAATACCGCCGCACAGTTTTTTTCAAAAGCAATTCCGCGATGATAACACAACGCAGCCAAAACGTCGGAAACGCCGTTTCTCTGATGCTCTGTTTATCAGCCTCTTGCGTTGTAATCAGCAGAAAGCATATTCATTGCCTTTAAGAGCATATGCATATAGATAAACGGACCAACAAGGATAAATGAACCTAATATGTACCAGCCCCAGAAATGACCTGCTCCGAAATCATAAGCAATGCCTCTTCTTCTCAGCTCATTTCCGATCCTGTCGGAAAGACCGTGAAACCATACCAGCGGAACAATACCAAATGTAAGCCACGAAAACACGAATGCTACCAAGCAATAGTGCATTGTCTTTTTTCCGTCATAGCGGCTTGCAATGAGGTTGATATCTGTGGAAACAGACGATAACACAACAAGACCGTATATACCGAAAGTGATAGCGGAAAGCAGAATAAATGCCACAAGGCTTCTGCCTGTATTAAGCTTTGTTGCAGGAACAGAAGCCACATAAACAGGCTGCTGTACATAAACAGGCTGCTGCACATAAACGGGCTGCTGTGCATATCCGGGCTGAGCGGTGTTAGCCTGCGAATACTGACCCTGTTCAACGTTTTCAGGCGCAGCAGTCTGCACTGCGCTTTGAATATTTCTTTCTTCCATAATTACCCTCCTGAAAATATAAAACTCATATCCAACCAAACGACACATAACACGCAATGTCTGTGAAATTTGACCGATATCTACATTATATATATATATATTGTCAAGAGGTTTTTTACATTTTTAGCAAAATTGTTACATAATTCGACCATGAAAAGACAAAAAGCCTCGCAGCAAACAGAATGCTCTGTCTGCCGCAAGGCTTTTTTCATTTGATAATTCATCAGCCGATATATTCGGAAAGCGTTACAGGGAAGCTTATCTCCCTGTCACGTCCGAGCGAGTCTACTCTCACAACTGTGACCTCCACAACATCGCCGGGAGCTTTTTCCGCAAGGATATCGCTGACCTCGCTGACCGATGTCACCGAGATACCCTCTACCTTTACGATAGTGTCGCCAACAACAAGCTCGCTTTCTGCAATGGCAAGGCTCTTGTCTATCTCTGTTACATACAGACCCGGAGTCATGCCCTGGATAGCTCCTACATACTCGCTGACTTCAAGACAGGTTATGCCGAGGATCGGTCTGCCCGAAACATATCCCTTTGAAATAAGATCGTCAATAACGGATTTAGCCTCGTTGATAGTGATTGCAAAGCCTACGCCCTCGGCATTGTTGTAAACAAGCTTTGAGTTTACAACGCCGACCACCTCGCCGTGCATATTGAACAGTCCGCCGCCCGAGTTACCGCTGTTTATGGAAGCGTCAGTCTGAATGCTGCTGAGCTCGCGGTCACTGAGGCTGTACTGATCGCGGTTAAGTCCCGAAACGATACCCTTGGTGACAGAGGTTTCAAGTCCGAGAGGGTTGCCGATAGCAACAACATCATCACCGAGCCTCAGCTCGTCCGAGTCGCCAAGCACCGCAGCCTTAAGCCCTGTTGCGTCTATCTTCAGAACAGCAAGGTCTGTGTCGGTATCGCTGCCCACGAGAGTAGCCTCATACTCGTCAACAACGCCTGTGCCCTCCACGGGGTCTGTGGTGGTAACATGGACAACATATCTGTCCATGTCATCAATAACGTGTGCATTTGTGATGATGTAGCCGTCGCTGGATATGATTATTCCGCTGCCCGCGCCGTAAGGCTCCTCGGCAGCCTGATACGATCTTGTGTATACCTCGACATATACTACCGAATCGCGCACCGCCGCAACGAGATCGCGTGTATAGGCAAACGAGCCGTCCGAGTTGAACTCAGTTTCGCCTACCGCAACATGAGTTACCGTAACGCCCTGCTGAAGCTCGTCCAGCGTAGGCTTGCTTTCGGAAGAGCTGTCAGGCTTTGAAGTCTGTCCGCTGTTTGAGGAAGCGCCGCTGTCCGACGCGCCGCCCGAAGCGTTGCCGCTGTCCACGATAGCCGAGCCGCGCATGGTTTCCGAGCCAAAGTACGCGCCCGCAAAGCCTGCTCCGCCGCCTGCGATCACCACAGCCGCAAGCAGCGCAATGACCTTGCCTGTGCCGTGCTTTTTGCGGGTCTTTTTCTGCGGCTCACAAGCCTGCTCTGTCTGAACAGCAGGCTGCCGAATCTCGGGATAATATCCCTGATGTCCGTTATTGATATTGTAATTATTATTGTTGTTATTCTCGTACATAAGACCAATTCCTTTCGGCTGGAGTTATTTATTTGCTGTTATGTTCACAGTATACTGCCTGTTTGTGTAATTATTGTGAAACGAAATTGATTGATTTATAAATGTTTGAAATTATTTCAAAACCCTATCAGTGCCTTCAGCGCGAACCATATCGGCGGCACGAGCAGAGCAGGCAGCATATTTATGGTCTTCATGTTCTTGATACCGAGTATCGAAATTCCCGACGCGGCGATAAGGAAGCCGCCGACAAGGGATATCTCGGTCATAAGACCGCCGTTCAGCACAGGAGCAAGCCAGCCTGCGCACAAATAAATGCCGCCCTGCCACAGGAAAAGCACTCCCGCGGCTATCATCATGCCGAAGCCGTAGGTGGAAGCAAGCGCCATCGAGGTCACAAGATCCAGCGTGGCATTCGTGAACAGATATGTATTATCGCCGTAAAGCGCAGCATTTATCGGTCCGAGGATAGAAAGCGTTCCGATACAAAACATCAGGATTCCCGTAGAAAGCCCCTGTCCGAGATTGGATCTTGAGAACTTGCCTACAAGCTTGTTGAACTTCTCGTCAAGGTCTATCACCGAGCCGAGCAGACTGCCCAAAGCAAGGCTTACTATAAAAAGCACGGGGTATGCGCTGTTCGGCATATTGGTACAGATAGAATTTACGCCTATTCCGATAGCCGCAAGCCCCATCGCATTGTACAGCGCGTCGCGGTACTTGTCCTTTATTCCTTTTTTAAGCAGTCCGCCTATAAGCGAGCCGCAAAGTATCGTTCCTGTGTTTACCAAAGTTCCTATCATAGCTTAAAAACCTTCTGTGTAATAGTATGCGAGGATAAGCTCCACTACCATTCGGTAGCTCTCTGCGCCCTCCTCGACGCCCTGTACAGTGATAAATGCGTCATTTACCGTGCCTGCCATCTCCCACATATTACCGACCTGCGGTTCATCATCGGGATCCTCGGGCGGAACATACTTGAACTTGTCGATATACTCATTGTTTGCCTTGAGATCAGCCCGCATACCGTCTGACATAGCGCTGTCAACCTCGCGCCACAGATCTATATCGGTATCATACAGCGCGTTCTTGCAGTAGAGCAGCGCCTCCATATAGCCTGCGTAGCGATACTGTGGGTACTCGCTGTTGATACACGACAGGAATGCGTAGAAATTGCACTCGTCCTCGAAAGCAATACCGCGAGAGTGAGCAGACTCATGCGCCGCCGTAAACGGAATACTGTAATCGGGCTGCTCGATATTTACATTATTCTCGGCATAAAACGGGAAATACATTCCTGTTATTCCCGTATACGACCACCAATAGGACAGCATCACAGGCTTCTGACGCCATACGCTCGTCCACAGCCACGGGCATTCGTCCATGATAGCGTCATAGCCGCTGTTTGATTGCGAAAGCGTTGTAAAGATATCCTCCGTCAGCACTACATAGCCGTTTTCGTCACGGGAAAGCTCCTTTTCAGCCTCCTTAGCGCCGTCTATCAGCACATAGCACACATCGGCAAGCTCCTCGGCGTTTCTCGGAGTCATATCAAGCTCCATAAGCTCTGCGGCAGTATGACGGTAATAATTCGCACCATGGCATATCATATAAAGCAGCACCGCAAAGGACAAAGCTCCGCAGACACAGCGAACCGCTTTTACAGCGGTCTTTTTTCTGTTCTCGCTCTTTTTCATACGCTTAACGAACAGCACGATCACCAGCACCAGCAGCGGCAGTGCAAGTATCAGCGAAAGCTCTGTCAGCGAGAACGGCAGCAGCGAGGTCAGAAAGCCTATCGGCACTGTTACGGCTTTAAACAGCACACGCGACACGAAATACTCGGTAAAATCGGGGAAATACGGTAGCAGAAAAAACATCAGCGCGCCGAGTATCAGCGGATAAAATATCCATGTAGCCTTGACAAATCTCTTCAACCGCGCACCTCCCCAATAAAACTCAGATACACTTTAATTATAGCTCATTAAAGCACCTAAGTCAACAATTTCACCGAAATATTAAAAAAATTTCAAAAACCCCTTGACAAACGAACGCTGTCGTGCTAAAATATATACGTTGTCAGAAATGACATCTATGCGGATCAGCTAGAACAGCCCGCCTCGGGATATCTCGCCCGAGTTAAAATATGAGATTCATATATGCAGGTGTGGCGGAATCGGCAGACGCGCTAGCTTCAGGTGCTAGTGATCGCAAGGTCGTGGGGGTTCAAGTCCCTTCACCTGCACCATATTTAAAACCCGTCCGCTGGACGGGTTTTAAATTGCAACGGCTCGGCTCGGATTGCCCTTAAGGCAATCCGTTTTCGCTTTGCGAAAACCGCTCACCGTCGCGGATCGCACTTCGGGCTTGGTTGGTGCTTAAAAAACGCTCGCGTTCGCGGATTGCGCTTCGAGCTTGATTTCGCTTAATACTTTTTGCTGCCCAATTATATTGTGAAAATCTTTTTCGCTCAACATAGACATATTAAAAAACCGTCCACTGGACGGTTTTTTAATTGCAAAAGCTACGTTCGGA
>CAYSYF010000051.1:0-19099 GCA_964435155.1 uncultured Ruminococcus sp.
GCACAAAGCTCATGTGACAGCCACCGCTCGTCAAGCACAGCACCGTCGGTGGTCATGATTATCACATCGCCATTTCCCACAGTAAACCGCTGTGCAGGTACAGTGAGCCTTCCGCCCGTGCCCGCAGGCGGCGAGTCAAGGCTTGCTCTTACCAGCCTGTCCGCAGATTTTATATAAGTAGTCGCAGCGCCCGCCTTGAACACCATGCATTCACCGGTATTCAGATCGATCCTGCATATATCAAGGGTAGCAAAGCTTTCGTCCGCAGACTTCACCATCAGCGAGGTGTTAACCGTTTCAAGCGCCGCTCCCATTGAAATGCCACTTTTCAGCAGCTTTGACAGCATGGAGCAGGCAAGCGCCGAGTCTATTCTTGCCCTGCTGCCGTTTCCCATGCCGTCGGAAAGTATAACATACAATTGTCCCGACGGGTCAGTGAAGCTGTCATAGCAATCTCCACACACTCTGTTTTTGCCCTTGGAAAGCTGACAAACACCTATCTCCGCAGAAAACTGTGTGCGCTCAACAGTAGTTACACGAAGTCTGTCTGCGCTGCCGCTCACCTCAGGCAGCTCAAGCTCGCGCCCCAATGCGTTTATCAAAAGCTCTCCGAGGTACTCCCTGTCCGTGCGGAGCTCGCCGCTGCCGTATGCCTCAAGGAGTATTCGCCCGCGCCTGTCGTGACTTATGAATGCCGTAGGCTCTTTGAGTCCGCAATCAGAAAGTGCTTTCTCTGCACGCTTTTCGGCGGTACGGTTCTTACCGCCTCCGCGCCCCGCAGAGTATCCCATATCCTCAAGGATATCATGTACCGAAGCAAGCTGCTCGGTATAGATACGCCTTAGCTCACGTATCCTGCGCTCGTCTGCTGTCGCAGTCTGATAGCGCGAATATGCCGATTTTATGCCGCGTATCACTGCCGCACGCCCTATACATTCCTGTGCAACAAGCGGAGAAAATGATTGTTCGGTAAGCTCCGTGCCGCTCCTTACAAGCTTTACAAGGCGGTTGAACTCCGCGCGGAAAAGCTCGTATTTCTCGCCCCAGCATATCATGCTGTTGGGACAATTGCGGCAGGCTCTGTCCGCCGCGTCCTCCGCTACCTGCTGAAGCGTCGTGGAATATCTTCGCTCCAGCGTGTCGGCAGCCGCATTAAGACCGCTGCTCACTCCCGAGATAGCGTCCGCCGCAAAGCACAAGCGCTCGCGCAGCATCATTGCAACCGTTTTGTCAGCGAAGTCCGATTCGCCTGTTCCTATCTTCTCAACAGGCAGCAGCACGAACAGCACTCCGCCCGTAAGCATATCCGTAAATAGCTTCCACGCGCCGATATCCTCGCCTGAAACCAGCGCCGCCGCGCACCCGAAAAAAACAAAGCCTATCGCCCTTGTAAGCTTGCCGTATTTTGTAAAGCAGCCGCTAAGCATCGCACCAAGCAGTATGCAGCCCGCACCTGCACCGATATCTGCATCTGCCGCGCATATTCCGAACAAAGCAGGGATTCCCACCACCGCTGCCGCTGCAAGACCTCTCCGCGCCGTAAATGACATCACCACAAAGCCTGCCGCAGCCCTGCCGATATTTATCATCGTGTAATCAAGATGTGCGATCGTCATGAATGCCAGTGCCGATACTCCTGCCGCCAGTGTGCAATCGCGCACCTCGGACAAGTCAAAGCCGCGCAGGCTTATGGTTTCAAGCAGCATATATATGCACATCGCAAAAGTGCCTGCGGTAAGCGAAGCTATAAAGACTGCGACTAGCTGCGAGGGCTGAGCAGCCTGCGAGAGTCCGCTGAAAAAGGCCGCCAATGCCGCCGCAAAAAAACGTATGATGCCGTCCGCAGTGATGTTCTTTATCTCAGGTATCAATTGCGTTGCCATAACGATAAGCAATGCCGCAAGCCGCGGCAAAGCCTCATTAAAACCATGCAGCAGCGCCCCGAACACCGCTCCGCCGATAGCATATAATCTGCTCGTTCCGCGAAGCCCCGCGGCAAGCGCTGTTCCTCCCACACACATACTATCCGAAGCAAGCTCCAAGATAAAGCCCGCAGCGCTCCACGAAGCGTTCTCGCGGCAAAATTCCCACACGCGTCCCCATACGGTTTCTCTTTTTAATACTTTCCCTGTCATAATAACGTCCTTTCTATGTATGCGTGAGCATTCCCCGCTGTCACGCACCTATATATTACCATATTAAGGGAGCTGAAATTGTCAATAATCGCTGTAAAAAAAGCAATTTGACGGTTAGTTTTAGTCAATTGCTGGAAATATCAAAAAAGTTTTGACAAAACAATATGTTTGTGCTATAATAATATCGTATAGTTATATTTCGCATATCAAACCATGAGGTAATAAAAATGAATGTAAATTTTGAAAAAGCAGTAAAGTATATCGACCTCGGCAGCTACACCAAGGCAGTTGACTGCCTGAACGCTGCAATAGCCGAGGCTAATGAAGCAGACAACGGCAAAGAGGCTGCACAGTATAAGTGTGTGCTGGGTGAGCTTTATGCGCAGCTTGAGATGGCAAGTCAGGCAACAGCAGTCCTGAGAGAGGTCGTTGAATACTGCGACGCCAATCATTGTCTTTACGAGCAGCGTGCAATCGCTCAGAAATATCTCATCGCCTACGAAACGGGCACTATTGACGCAGTACTGAACGAACAGCCTGCACCCACTCCTGCTCCTGCTGCAAAAACCGCAGGCAAGGCAGCCGCACGTCCCGGCTATGTTCCCCTTATCCCTAAGCCCACTCAGGACAAATCCTTCATCTCAAAGCAGATGAGCAAAAAGCGCCGCTGATATCATCGGCGCCGCTGCGAAAGGCGGTAAATGACATGGAAAGACGCGACAAGACCAACTACTACCTTGATATCTCCCAGACCGTTGCGGAACGCGGAACCTGCCTCAGACGCAATTTCGGTGCGATCATCGTCCAGAGCGACGAGATCATCGCAACAGGCTATAACGGCGCTCCCAGAGGAAGACAGAACTGCTCTGACGTAGGAAGCTGCACACGCGAAACGCTGAATATCCCCAAGGGGCAGCGTTATGAGCTTTGCCGCTCCGTCCATGCCGAGCAGAACTGCATCATCAGCGCTCCAAGAACAAGAATGATCGGCGCAACGCTGTATCTCGCCTGTCTTGATGCGAAAACAGGAGAGCTGTTCGGCGATGTTGAGCCTTGCTCTATGTGCAAGCGCGTCATCATCAACGCAGGTATAGAAAATGTCGTTATCCGCACCGCCAAGGACGAATTTAAGACCCTTGTAGTGAATGACTGGGTAGAAAACGATGAAAGCCTTATCGGCAGCGAAGGATATTAAAATATAATGCAGCTTACAAATATCGGCGTTATCAAAGACCTTTTCCAGCGTCACGGCTTTTCTTTTACAAAATCTCTCGGTCAGAACTTTCTGATAAATCCCACTGTCTGCCCTAAGATCGCAGAGCTCGGCGGCTGCAAGAGCGGCGTGTGTGCCCTTGAGATAGGCACGGGCGTAGGTGTTCTCACGCAGGAGCTTGCCAAGCGCTGTGATAAGGTGGTCGCAGTGGAGATAGACACAGGACTGAAGCCTATTCTGGAAGAAACGCTTGCAGAGTACGACAATGTCGAGGTCGTATTTGCAGACGTTATGGAAACAGACCTCAGAGCGCTTATTGCCGAAAAGTTCGGCGACAGCGAGGTGGTAGTCTGCGCAAATCTTCCATACTATATAACATCGCCTGTAATAATGCGGGTGCTTGAGGAAAAGCTCCCTGTTAAGGCGCTTACAGTAATGGTTCAGAAGGAAGCGGCAGACAGGATATGCGCAAAGCCCGGTACAAGGGACTGCGGTGCGCTCTCCTGCGGAGTTTCCTATTACAGCGAGCCTAAAATGCTGTTCAGAGTGAACAGAGGCAGCTTTATGCCCTCCCCGAATGTAGACAGCGCGGTGATAAGGCTTGACATAAAGCAGGAAAATGGTCTTGACGTCGCTGACGAAAAGCTGTTCTTCCGCATTATCCGCGCAGCATTCTCACAGCGCAGAAAGCAGATAATCAATCCGCTCTCGGGCGAGCTTGGAATACCTAAAGCAACGCTTGCACAAGCATTTGATAAAAGCGGCATAAAGCAGACAGCAAGAGCCGAGGAGCTTACGCTGCTGCAATATTCCGAGCTTTGCAATAATATCCTGCTGTTGAAATAACAGCGGTCATATGCCATGAAAGCAAATGCGCGAGCGTTTGCAAACGGCGACAGCCGTTGTCTGCGCAAGCAGACCTTTCAGCCGTTCAATAAATTTGCCGCGAAAGCCGTATGGTTTTTGAAAAAAAGCAAATTTATTATAAAATACTATTTATTAAAGAGGTAATTAGAATGAAAAAGACAATTAAGACTTTGGCAGCAGTTTTAGTACTTGCTACTCTCTGCCTCGGACTGCTCGCAGGCTGCGCAAGCGGCGGACTCACAGGTCACTGGAAGGCTGTTTCCATGACAACAATGGGTATTGAAATGGACGTTAGCAGCATGAACATTACAATGGATATCAGAGAAGACGGCACTGCTACAACAGTTGCACTCGGTATCACTACTGAGCTGACATGGACAAAGATCGACGACACCTCCTTTGAGATGGAGAGCACAGTTTATAAGCTTGAGGGCGGTCAGCTCATAGCAGAGCAGGACGGAAACAAGATCGTATTTGGCAGATAATTTTTTTGAGGTGTTATTATGAAAAAGACAATCAAGGCACTCGCAGCAGTAATGGTAGTATTCACACTCTGTCTTGGACTGCTCGCAGGCTGCGCAAGCTCAAGCATCGTAGGCAGATGGGAAGCAACAACTATCCAGATGGGCGAGATCGAGATGGATATTTCGGGCATGGCTGCTTACGGAATGGGCAGCATGGCAATGGAGTTTAAAGCAGACGGTACTGTTGACGGCTATACTGATGGTGAATTATCAGGCACACTGACCTATACCGACAATGGCGGCGGCTCTTATACCATTGAAGGTGAGCAGATAGTAACTCTTCAGGGCGGCAAGCTGCATATGACCGATAGCAATATGGGTATGACCATTATATTCGTCAAGAAGTAAATTCAAACGGATACATACCTGTTCCGAAAAGAACGGGTTTTGTATAAATGGCGCAAAGCCAAAAAATATTTTATGAGGTGTTATTATGAAAAAGACAATCAAGGCACTCGTAGCAGTTATGGTAGTATTCACACTCTGCCTCGGTCTGCTCGCAGGCTGTGCAAGCAGCAGCCCCGTAGGTACATGGAAGCTGACAAGCGGCTCTATGATGGGCATGGAAGTTGGTCCCGATGAGCTTGGCGATACCAGCGACGCTACACTGGTCCTCAACGAGGACGGCACTGTTGAAGGCGGCGGAACATGGACACTCAATGGCAGCGATCTGACCATCGGCGATCCCGATTCCGGTATGTCCTTAACAGCTACTTACAATGGTTCCACTATCGTTATTGATATGGGTATCATGACACTTACATACTCCCGTGCTTAATTGATCAAACACACGAAGCTCCCTGCTTTAAGCAGGGAGCTTTTGTTTTATCCCGATAATTCTCACTTTTGGCAAATATTGCGCATTTGTGAAAAAACTCTTGATTTTCACGTAAAACTGTGATAATATATGTTGTGAGAAATGTATTCTCATAATATATAGATCCAAGGTTTGCTAAGCTGTGCGGAGCTTTGACTCTGAAAACATCATGAAAGGCTTATATTCTACACTCGGTGAAAGGAGAGCTTATGAAGAAAAAAAGCAACATATTATTAAAACTATCCGAGAAATACCACAACTCCAACAAAAAAAGCGTTGCGGTGTATCTTGTGATACGCGGACTTATAATCGGCGTTATGATAAGACAGATATTCCTCGGTGACTGGCATAACGTTTTCCTTTGCGGTCTGTCGCTGGTGCTGCTGTTTATACCGTTCTTCCTGCGTTCCACTTTTAAAATAAATCTGCCGAGCGTACTGGAGATAGCAGTGTTTATATTCGTATTTGCAGCCGAGATACTGGGCGAGATCGCAAATTTTTACGGGCATATCCCGATATGGGACACTATGCTGCATACCGTCACGGGCTTTCTCGCGGCGGCGGTAGGCTTCGGAACTATTGATCTGCTGAACAATCACTCCAAACGCATGAATATGACGCCTCTGTTCGTGGCGCTTGTATCATTCTGCTTCTCCATGACAGTCGGCGTGCTGTGGGAGTTCGGTGAATATTCTGTTGACCGCCTGCTCAAATTCGACACACAGAAGGACAGAATAATCACAGAAATATCGAGTGTAGAGCTAAACCCTGACGGCATGAACGAGGAAGTTAAGATCAACGGAATTTCCTACACGATACTGTTTGACGAGGAAGATAATGAGCTTGCTCGCATAGACGGCGGATATCTCGACATAGGACTTCGCGATACCATGAAGGATATGCTGGTAAATATGCTGGGCGCAGTGGTGTTCTCGGCGCTGGGCTTTCTCTACATACACCGCCGCGACAAGTACAAATTTGCAGAGAGCTTTATAATTACTCCGCTGGAGGAGGAAAAGGCGGAAGTAACGCAATAAGAAAAGGCGCACAGATTTTAGTCTGTGCGCTTTGGTTTTATTCGCCCATAAACATAACAGTCAGCAGACCCTTTGCCTGCTCCTCGGTCGGCATTTTCAGCACCCCCATATTCAGCAGATGCTCCATAACTCTCGTGAGTAGCTGACAAGCGGCGTTCTGATTGAAATATCTGATCTGCTCGTGCATATGCTCGGGCTGACCGTAAAGCTCGGCTTTCGTTGCTTCTGCGGCATATTCGCGGGAAAGCGCCGTAATCTCCTCGGGGGCATTCGGTAAAAAACTCCACCATTTTTGCTCGCTGTCGCAGGTGATGAGGTTGCACTTATACTCGCCGTTGTCCTTTAAGAGATAACCCTTGTCAAGCAGACGCGCATAGCTCTCGGCATTGCTTACGTTTTCGGGAAGCTGATCGTTCAGCCAGAAATACATTTTCTCGTAATCTGCTGACCAATTGTCTCGCCAGTCCATCTTTCTGTCGGTCCAACGGCAGTTGAGCTGCCAGCTTTGCCACCACATTTTGTCGTTTATCTCATCGCGCCACATATCTCCGCAGAATCCATAGCTTTGCCATGGCTTGTCGTCACTCATGTCCCAGTCGGGCTTTACGTCAACACTTGCATACGCTATGAAATCACCGCCGTCGGGACGCTTTACGGAAAAGTTTCCGTCGGTGATCACGGCGGTACCCAGCTTATGCGAAAGGAAGCACGCCATGCTCCATTTCAGCAGGTTTATATCATTGTCGGGTACATGAAGCCACTCGGGGATCTCTGTTATTTTTTCAAGCTCGGGCGCGAAGAATTTCTCCGCAAACAGCCTTGAATACTTCGGCATTATCTCCTTGTATATGCGGTAGCTTGTTTCATTGAACTCTGTGATCTGAATATGAGTGCGATACTTACCGTTTGCAAGCTTATCCATGTAGCCGTATTCCTCGAGAACGGCAACCTCGTCCTCTACAAATATCGGGTTTATTCCAAGCTCCTCTGCAATTTCGTTTATCGTTCTCGGCTGATGATATGCGGCATAAGCGATGTTCTGCGTAATGACCTTTGCAAGGAAATCCGCAGTATCACCCTTGCTTCCGGGGTGTCCTCCGTGTCCCATGCTGCTGAAGCGTATCGGCTGTGTGCCGAGCGTTCCTGTTGTTCTTGTTTTCTCCATACCTTCCTTTAACTCCTTTCGCGAGCAGGCTAAATGCCATTTTACCGTATTCTCGGGGATAGACAGAATTTCTGCTATCTCCCTCACCTTCTTATCGCGGAAATAGTGAAGAATGATTATCTCACGCTGAATTTTGCCGAGATATGTTATTTCGCGGCGAAGTATTCCCCGACTTTCGCTGTCGAGAAGCTCCTGCGTGATATCGCGGCTGTCGGGAATGTATTCAATGCCGTCGAGCGCGGTAAATCGCTTTCTGCTGTCTATATGCCGCGCGTAGCAGTTTTTGGCAACGCGCCACACATAGCCGTCGATATTGGCAATATCATCTGCCTTCAGCAACGACTGATACACCTGTATCGTCAGCTCCGAGGCAAACTCCTCAGCCTCCGCAATATCGGACAATCTCTGCCGTGCAAAACCGAACAGCTTTTTTACATATTCCATTATCAGATTGTCAGCTTCTATCTTGTTCATCACTATTTCCTCGCTTTTGAAACGTTTCAATAATATAGTGGCGGGATTTCGGGTTTGGTTGGAGATTTTTCATAAAAATTGTGGATTTCTGTGTTTAAGCATAGATAATTGTATCATTCAAATCGAAAAAAAGCAAGATGATTTGTACACGCGAGCTTCTGCGCTACTTGAAAAAATCCCCTCATAGTGCTATACTTTAAATATAAATAAACCTATCTATGAGGTGCACTATGGGCGAAAAATTCTACGATAACCGCGAGCTTTCATGGCTCAAATTCAACGAGCGTGTGCTGGAGGAGGCGCAGGACTGCGCTACTCCGCTGTTTGAGCGTCTGCGCTTCGTGCAGATATTCTGCTCCAATCTTGACGAGTTCTTCATGATAAGAGTAGGCAGCCTGCACGACACCATGATGTTCAACCCCAAGGAAAAAGAAAACAAGACCAACATGACCGCAAAGGAGCAGCTTTCCGAGATCGCAAAGCGTGTAAAGTCGCTGCTGCCCGTTAAGGACAAGGCTTATGCCGATATCATGAATGGCATGATACCCTACGGAATACAGCATATCACAGGCGATGCGCTCACCGCCGACGAGGACGCTTTTCTCCGCGCTTATTTCGCAAAAGAGATACAGCCGCTGCTGTTTACGGGAGTTGTGGACAAAAAGCACCCCGTACCTTTTCTGAAAAGCGGCGAGATATACATAGGCGTCAATATCCGCAAAAAGGACGACCCCACAGGCAAGGTGACCTTCGGTATCCTCCCCGCCTCCGAGAACTTCCCGCGCGTGATATGGATACCTAACACGGGCAAATTTATTCTCTGCGAGGAGCTTATCGCGCGCTACGCCGAGCTTGTGTTCAAGAATTTCGAGATAGTTTCGCGCTGCATCTTCCGCGTTACACGAAACGCGGATATAGCGCCCGATGAGGGGCTTTACGACCACGACGTTGACTTCCGCGACATCATGAGCGAGCTTGTCAAAAAGCGCAAGAAGCTGCAGCCTGTCCGCCTTGAATTTCAGGGTAAGCCCTCGAACGATATAGTTGAGATAATCGCAAAGACGCTGCGCGTAAAGGACAACTTTATCTTCCGACAGAAAGCGCCGCTCAATATGGGCTTTATCTCCTCGCTTGAGCGCAGGCTTGAAAAGCAGAGCGAGCTTTTCTTTACCCCTCTCACTCCGCAGAAGTCGCCCGATATTGACGCAAAACAGCCTCTTATCGAGCAGATAAAGCAGCATGATATAATGCTCTCCTATCCTTATGAAAACATCAGCCACTTTATAAAGCTGCTTGATGAGGCTGCCGATAACCCCGACGTAGTGTCGATAAAGATAACCCTCTACCGTGTGGCGAGGGACAGCAAGATCATCAATGCGCTTATCCGCGCCGCAGAAAACGGCAAGGACGTGCTTGCACTGGTGGAGCTTCGTGCGCGCTTTGACGAGGAGAACAACATCGGCTGGTCAAAACAGCTTGAAGAGGCTGGCGTAAATGTTATCTACGGTCTTGAGGAGCTTAAGGTGCACTCAAAGCTGCTGCTTATCACTATCCGCGACGGAAATGATATCTCCTACATCACACAGGTAGGCACAGGCAACTACAATGAGCGCACCTCAAAGCTGTACACAGACCTCACGCTTATGACAGCGGACAGGGATTTCGGCTCGGACGCGTCTGTTGTATTCAATGCACTGACCGTAGGAAATACAGTGGAAAGCACCAACAAGCTGCTGGTTGCGCCTAAGGGACTTAAAAGCCGCATAGTGGAGCTTATCGACAACGAGATAACCTACGGCAAGGACGGCTACATCGGCATAAAAATGAACTCCCTTACCGACAAGGATATTATCAGAAAGCTCGCCGAGGCAAGCCGTGCAGGAGTTAAAACAGAGCTTGTCGTGCGCGGAATATGCTGCCTTGTTGCAGGGATCGAGGACGATACGGACAATATCCGCGTTATCTCGATCGTTGGACGTTTCCTTGAGCACAGCCGTATCTATATCTTCGGCAAGGACGAGCGCCGCAAGGTGTATATCTCCAGCGCGGACTTCATGACCCGAAACACCGAGCGCCGCGTAGAGGTAGCCGCTCCCGTGCTTGACCGCCGCCTTGCAGACAGGATAACAGAAATGTTTGAAGTAATGCTCCGCGATAACGTAAAGGCGCGTGAGCAGGGCGACGACGGCAAATACCGTCATGTAAAGCGAAAGGAGGGCGAAGCGGAGCTTAATTCCCAGCTATATTTCTACGATGAAGCATACAAGGCTGCGGAGAGCGCGACCACTCCGACAGAGAGCTCTACTGTAAAGCCCAAGGTCGTAAAGGTAAAGTTAAGAAAGGTGAAAAGATGATGGAAATAAAGGATTTCAGAGCGGTCAAGCTGTTCGATTATTACGGCAAAGCTCCGATCTGGGGCGAGCAGGTAGGTATAGGCATTGACTGCGATATCATCACGCTTGAGGCTGTAATGCCTGCAATAAATAGTCTGATAAGCTTTCTCAACGACAGCAAGAGCAAAATAGTATCCGCCCTTGCAGAGAATAGCTATCATGAACGCGCAGAGGATTACGCCACTACCACCGTTGGTGTAGAGCCTGTTCCCTACGAAACAAACACCTGGCTGATGTCCGACGGAACAAGGGTACACTTTCCGCTGACGGAGGACGATTTTGCAGGTTATCTTTATATCGAGGGTATTTCAATAATCCATGCAGTGCCCCCTAGCGATATCAAAGCAAACGTATATCTGATAACCAGACCCGACCTTTTTGACGAACACTGCATAAATCTTATCATTGACAGTACAGGAAGCTTCGATATAGACGGTTTGGAACGAAAAGACTATAAAGGATATTCTTTTGATAACGAAGCTGACCTGACAAGAAATTTCGACGCGATATATAATCGTCATGTAGAAAAGGGCTTCGGTTTTATAAAACTCCCCAACCCAGATGAGCAACCGCTGTCGCACTGGACTTATTCCGATATGAAGCGCGAGTACAAGCTCTCCGTAGAACGGTTTAAGGCAAGGGGATACTCCGATGAGGAATGCTGCAGCACTGCCTATCGCTGTACATCAATGAACACCTTCCACTCCTGCAGCAGACTGACTGAACAGGTAATGGCTCGTACAGTTGAGGCTGTATATCGGATAGAGAATGGCTTGTTCAGAAACACCGAATGGTACAAGGATGTATATATCGACATATTTGTAAAAGAATACCGCGAAGCCCCTGCCAAAGGATTTACACAGCCCGAACAGGACAAAGCTGAGTTTGAACGGGATATTGATTTTGTAATAAGCAAAATAGAAGCTTTGCCTGTTGAAGAACGAATATCTCAATCGCGATATGACACTGCAAAAGCAATAAGAAATTTAAAGTATAGAGGCCTCAACTTAGATGAGGAGTCTTACGAAAAAATGCGCAAAAAAGATACAGAGTCCGAACTGCGCTTACAGCAAATGAGAGAATTGCTGTCCCCAGCAGCGTTTGAGCTTATCACGGAATACGATTTCAGCAAAACAGACATCGAATTGTTTGAGCAGTATATTCTGACGCCGCTTGGATTACAGATGACCGAGCCGCTGAAACGCTTTCTGGAGCTGTATGACGGAACGGTGTTTGCATATCACACCCATCGTGTAAACGAAATAGACCGTAAATACTCACGCCAAAACTTCGATGGTTTCTCCGTTACGGCCTATGATTATGTAGCAATCGGAAAAGACGGAAAATACTATATAGTAGCCATGAACATACATTATGCCGGAGACTGCACTATTTATGTGGGCAGCGACGGAAAGATATACAAAGAGTATGCTAATGTTCTGCTGTCCATAGCCGACAGCATGGAGGAATTTCTGGAGCAGCACGCACATATAAAGGCACTGGCAGATGATTTCCTTGCACGAAGAATTGAACTGGACAACAAATACCTTATCCCCGAGATAAGGGCATCTTCAATGTAACAGAAAGGTGAAAAGATAATGGAAATTAAAGATTTTGTACCCCTCGAGATATTCAGCTACGAGGGCGATACCACGATATGGGGAGAAAAGGTTGGCATTGGTGTTGACTGCAACGGCAGCACGCTTGAAGCTATGCTCCCGAAGATAAACAAGCTCGCGGAGTTCCTCGACAAAAACAAGGGCGCTGTCGTTAAGGCGCTGGTAGATGATGATTTTCTCAGCCTTGCCGAGGACTGGGCATCAAGCGCAGAGGAAGCCGAGGATAGCACCGAGGAGCACGAATGCTACATAATGGAGGACGGAACAAAGGTGTATCTCCCCATAACCGAGGAGGATTTTGCCGCGTCGCTTCATTTGGGCGGAATTACGGTGTATTACGACCCCGAAAAGGACGATATTTCCGCCGATGTTTTCCTCGACTGTAAGCCTGATTACTTTGCGTACCACAGCATTGTGATTTTCATGGACAGCGAGGGCAATATAGATGTAAACGGTCTTGCGGGCTGAGTTTTTCAGGCGCAATCCATAAACTATAATAAATTTCCGCATTTTCATAAGAAAAATGCGGGAATTTTCGCTCAACCACTTGACAAACATCAATATCTTTGCTATAATAGCAATGTTGCTGTAATGTAATTTTACTTGACACCAAAGAAAAGGCGGTATTCATGGAGCGCAGCTTTGATTTTGTTATATTGCTCGATATTTACGGCGAGCTGCTGGCAAACTCCCAGCGAGAGGCTCTGGATATGCGCTACAACGCCGATCTCTCCCTCTCCGAGATAGCGGAGGAGATGGGCGGAGTGACAAGGCAGAGCGTGCTGTACGCCATCAAAAAGGGCGAGCAGAAGCTTACGGAGCTTGAAGAAAAGCTCCAGTTTGCAAAAAGGCTGAACAGTGTTTCGGCAAAGCTTGAAAAGGCTGAAGCGCTGCTGGAACAGAACGGCGACAATATAAACGAGATAAAATCCCTGCTCTCTGAAATAAAGAGAGAGCTTTGATAAAAGGCGGTGAAAACATGGCTTTTGAAGGACTTTCGGGAAAGCTTAACAGCGTATTCGGCAAGCTTCGCGGACGCGGTAAGCTGAACGAAAAGGACATCAAGGACGCAATGCGCGAGGTGCGTATGGCTCTCCTTGACGCGGACGTAAACTACAAGGTTGCGAAGGACTTTGTTGCAAGAGTAAGCGAAAAGGCTGTCGGTGAAAAGGTCATGGAAAGCCTTACTCCTGCTCAGCAGGTAATTGATATTGTTCATCAGGAGCTTATCGCGCTGATGGGCAACACCACAGCAAAGCTTGACTTTCCCTCAAAGCCGCCATGCGTTATCATGATGTGCGGACTTCAGGGTGCAGGTAAAACAACGCACTGTGCAAAGCTTGCAAAGCACCTTATCGCGCAGAACCGCAGACCTCTGCTGGTTGCCTGCGATATATACAGACCTGCCGCTATCGATCAGCTTAAGATCGTCGGCGAAAAGGCAGGCGCTCATGTGTTTGAGATGGGTCAGATAGACCCTGTCAAGATCGCAAGAGAGGGTATAAAGTACGCCAAGGACAACGGCTTTGACGTTGTAATGCTGGATACCGCGGGTCGTCTGCATATTGACGAAACGCTTATGACAGAGCTTAAGAATATAAAGAGCGAAACAAACCCCAACGAGATACTGCTGGTAGTTGACTCCATGACGGGTCAGGACGCGGTAAACGTTGCGGAAAGCTTCAACGAGGCGCTTGATATCTCGGGTGTTATCCTCACAAAGTTGGACGGTGATACAAGAGGCGGTGCGGCGCTTACCGTACTCGCTATCACAGGCAAGCCTATCAAGTTCGCGGGTATCGGTGAGAAGATCGAAGATATCGAGCCGTTCCACCCCGACAGAATGGCAAGCCGTATCCTCGGCATGGGCGATGTGCTGACGCTTATCGACAAGGCTAAAACAGCGCTTGACGAGAAAACAGCAATGCAGACCATGCAGAAGATGCAGGAGAACAAATTCGACCTCAACGACCTTTACGCGCAGTTTGAGCAGATCGAAAAGATGGGCAATATCCGCTCTATCCTAAAGATGATCCCCGGCGCTAACAAGATCGATGAGAGCCAAATAGACGACAAAAAGATGCCTCGTACAAAGGCTATCATCTCCTCCATGACCAAGAAGGAGCGCGAAAAGCCCTCCATCATTGACGCTAAACGCAAGCGCAGGATCGCGGCGGGCAGCGGCACAAAGGTAGAGGACGTAAACCAGCTCTTAAAGCAGTTTGAACAGATGCAGAAGATGATGAAGCAGATGGGCTTCGGCGGCAAGGGCAAGGGCAAGAAGATGCGCATTCCCATGAACATGATGAAGCAGATGGGCAACATGGGTAATATGGGCGGCATGGGCGGCTTCCCGATGTAATAGGAGTATAGCATGGAGATTTTTGTACTGATATTCGGTATACTGGCAGGCGGCTTTTGCATTGCGGCAGCAATATTTGACTGGAATTTTTTCTTCAACGCAAGAAAAGCCGCTCCCATCGTAAAAATATTCGGCAGAAACGGCGCACGAATTTTTTATGGTATTATGGGCTTGTTGTTCATCGTTGGAGGAATATGGCTCGCAGCTTCAGGCACTTTAAGCAAAACCGTATAAACCATAGAGCACTTAAATCAATCAACGCTTATTCATAGCGGTCACCGCTTTGATTATAAAATCTATGAAAGGAGAAAACCAAAATGGCAGTAAAAATCAGACTGAGAAGAATGGGCGCTAAGAAGGCTCCTTTCTATCGTGTAGTTGTTGCTGACTCCCGTTACCCCAGAGATGGTCGTTTCATCGAGGAGATCGGCTACTATGATCCCACTAAGGAGCCCGCTGTTGTTAAGATCGACATGGACAAGGCTAACGAGTGGATCAAGAAGGGCGCACAGCCTACCGACACTGTAAAGAGACTGATGAAGTAATTTACAGCTCGGCGAATGGCGGGCATTCGCCCGTTTGAACGATCACCCCAAGGAGGGATAATATATGAAAGAGCTTCTGACAACTATCGCGTCTGCCCTCGTTGAGGACAAGGCTGCGGTACAGGTCACAGCAGACGAGCCCGACGCTGAGGGCGTTGTGGTATATCATCTGCACGTTGCTCCCGACGATATGGGAAGGGTAATCGGCAAGCAGGGCCGTATCGCTAAGGCGATCAGAACTGTTATGCGCGCAGGCGCAGTAAGAGCCGATGAGAAGATCTCGGTTGAGATCGACTGATAAGCAATGAACGGCGGACATTCAGTCCGCCGTTTTTGTATTTAAACGCAAATATCCCCGAGCTTACGCTCGGGGATAAGCTGTTTTAATTAAACTGTAGCGCCCTTGGAAATAAATACGGGATAGTCCTTGGAGCCTGTGATAGCGCGGTTCTTGCTGAGAGTTACGTCCTTGTCTGCGATTGCGTCCATGAATGTAGCCTTCTCCTCAACAACGCTGCCCTGCATAACGATACTGTCCTTAACAACAGCACCCTTCTTTACAACAACGCCTCTGAACAGCACGCTGTTCTCAACCTTGCCCTCGACGATGCAGCCGTCTGCGATAAGCGAGCCCTTAACGTCAGCATCAATGCCGTACTTTGCGGGAGCAACGTCGCGGATCTTGGTGTAGATGGGACGCTCAAGGTTGAATACCTCGTGGCAGATATCGCGGTTCATCATGTCAGTGTTAGCCTTGTAGTAGGTCTTCATGCTGTCGATGATCTCAAAGTACTTCTCGTACTTATAGCCCATGATCTTGTAGTCATGCAGCTTGTGCAGCAGAATGTCTGTTTCAAAGCTGTACAGACCGCGGCACTCGGACTCTCTGATAAGATCCTCGAGGAACTTTCTCTTCATAACGAATACGTCAAGAGCAACGTTCATCTCGCCGCTGATAGCGGGTCTAGCCAGAACATCATAAACAACATTGTCGTCATTTACGCAAAGAACAGTCTTTGTCATAGCTCTTTCGGTAGTGTAAACGCCTCTGCCGTATACGCAGGTGATATCAGCGCCGCTCTTCTCATGGAAATCAACGATAGGCTTGATATCCATATTAGCGATAACATTAGTGTCTGCCATTACAACGTACTCAGCGTCAGACTCGCGAACAAAATCAGCCGCGCCTGCAAGCGCCTCAAGTCTGCCGCGGTAGATACCGCTGCCCTCTCTGCCGTAGGGAGGCAGGATATGCAGACCGCCTGTCTTTCTTGCGAGATCCCACTCACTGCCCATGCCGAGATGGTTCATGAGAGAGTAATAATTGTGCTTTGTAATAATGCCAACCTGTGTGATACCCGAGTTTACCATATTGGAGAGAGGGAAGTCGATCATACGGTATCTAGCGCCGAACGGAACGCTCGCCATTGCTCTGCCCTTTGTCAGCTCGGGAAGGTTTGCTTCATGCATATTAGCAAAAATAAGTCCTAAAACATTAGCCATACTTGCCATATCAAAAACGTCCTTTCCTAAATCAAATATCCTTGGAGATCATAGCCTTGGGAGCAGCAACTGCATTAGCGGAAACATTTACATTGTGTCCGATAACCGCAACGCCCCACTGGGACTTATCCTCAATGCGCTCGGGACGGTCGCCTACGTGTGCACCCTCACCGATAACGCAGTTCTCGCCTACGATAGCATACTCAACTACCGCGCCCTTCTTGATAACAGAGCCGGGCATGATGATACTGTCTGTAACAACTGCGCCTTCTTCAACAGTAACGCCTGCAAACAGTACGGAGAAGTCAATAGTGCCATAGATCTCGCAGCCCTCTGCTACCATGGAGTTTTCGATCTTGCTGTTCATGCCTGTGTAGTGAGGAGGCATTACAGGGTTTCTGGAGTAGATCTTCCAGCTATCATCGAGCAGATCCAGAGGAACGTTGGGATCCAGTACGTCCATATTAGCTTCCCAGAGGGAGTCGATAGTACCAACGTCCTTCCAGTAGCCGTCAAAGTGGTATGCAACCATCTTTTCGTTATTAGCAAGCATCATAGGAATGATGTTCTTACCAAAGTCCTTTGTAGCGCCCTCGTCGTTCTCATTGTCGATAAGGTGCTTTCTCAGCTTAGACCATGTGAATACATAGATACCCATGGAGGCAAGGTTACTCTTAGGCTCAGCAGGCTTCTCTGCAAACTCGTAGATAGTGCCGTCGGGGTTTGCGCTCATAATACCGAAACGGGGAGCTTCTTCCCACGGAACTTCAAGTACAGCGATAGTAGCGTCTGCATTCTGCTCCTTGTGATAATCGATCATCTTGGAGTAGTCCATCTTGTAGATGTGGTCGCCCGAAAGGATAACTACATATTCGGGATCGTATCTGTCAACAAAGCCGATATTCTGATAGATAGCATTGGCAGTACCGGAGTACCATGCCTTGCCCGCAGCGGACTCGTAGGGGGGCAGAACGTGTACACCGCCATGAGTTCTGTCAAGACCCCAGGGCTGACCGTTGCCTATGTATTCGTTAAGCACGAGAGGCTGATACTGTGTAAGTACACCTACGGTATCAATACCCGAATTTACGCAGTTGGAAAGCGGAAAGTCGATGATCCTGTACTTACCGCCGTAAGGAACGGCAGGCTTTGCCATATCCTGTGTCAGTGCGTAAAGACGGCTTCCCTGACCACCGGCAAGCAGCATAGCTACGCACTCTTTTTTGATGTGATTCATATATTTCCTCCTGTCCCGACATTACGTCGTGATTTTTCAAAATTAGTTCTCAGCCGCGTTTTTGCCGCTGTCTGTGGCAGCCTTAGCCGCCTTTTCTGCTGCCTTCTGGCTTGGTGACTTGCGCTTGTTCTTTATCGTAAAGAACAGTGCAGCCATAGGCGGCAGATCCAGCGTAATGCTGTACTCCTCATTATGCAGCGGTACTTCCTTTGCTGTAAGCTTTCCGTTCTTGACGCCTGTACCGCCGTACTTCTCGTCGTCGGAGTTGAATATCTCAACATAGTCAGCGTAATACGGAACGCCTATGTCGTACACCTCGTGACGAACAGGCTGGAAGTTGCATACGCATATCACCTCGTCGCCGTTCTTCGCGATACGTCTGAATGCGATAACGCTGTTTGCGTTGTCCTCGCTGGAGATCCAGTGGAAGCCCTCCCAGCTTGTATCGCACTGCCAGAGCGCAGGGTACTCCTTATACAGCTTGTTCAGATCCTTTACGTACTGGTGCAGCTTGTAATGCGGCTCAAACTCAAGAACGTCCCAGTCAAGACCTGTCTGGAAATTCCACTCCTTGTACTGTGCAAATTCCTGACCCATAAACATCAGCTTCTTACCCGGGTGCGCCATCATGTAGCCAAGGAATGTACGCATCGAATTGAAGCGATATTCTCTCGGTCCGCCCATCTTATCAAGCATCGAGCATTTGCCGTATACTACCTCGTCATGCGATATCGGGAGAATAAAGTTCTCGGAGAACGCATAGTAGAACGAGAAGGTTACCAGATTGTGATTATAAGGACGTCCGAGCGGATCCATGCTCATATAGCGGAGCATATCATTCATCCAGCCCATGTTCCACTTGAAGTTGAAGCCAAGTCCTCCGATGTCGGCAGGCTTTGTAACCATAGGCCAAGCTGTGGACTCCTCCGCGATCATCATGATGTTGGGGTGCTCCTTGAACAGCGCCGCATTCAGCTTCTGCAGGAACGCGATAGCCTCAAGATTTCCATGATCACCGTAGCAGTTGGGACGCCATTCGCCGTCCTTTCTGTCGTAGTCAAGATACAGCATGGAGGCCACTGCGTCAACACGAAGACCGTCGATGTGGTACTTATCCAGCCAGTAATTTGCATTGGAAACAAGGAACGACTGTATCTCAGGCTTGCCCCAGTCGAAGATATGTGTACCCCAGCTCTTATGCTCGCGCT
>CAYSYF010000052.1:0-17517 GCA_964435155.1 uncultured Ruminococcus sp.
TGATTATACCCTAGGGGGCATTTTTTGTGCTGTCTGCACAAAGCGGTTCAGTTCAGTTTCGGGGGAGTTTTTGTTTTATATCAGCTCGGTGGCTTTTTGGAGAAGCTCCAGCAGTGCCTTCTGCTTTTCGGGCGGTGTCCGCATGAAAAGGTCGTAGGCTTTTTGGGCAGGGGTCTGCTCCCGTTCATAATCAAGCTTCTCGAACAGGCTTTCGGGCGATACTTCCAAGCCTTTGCAGATACGCATTATTGTATCCAGCGAGGCATTCTTCTCGCCGCGTTCAATCTGTCCGATATACGTCGGGTGCAGCTCGCAGTATTCCGACAGCTTTTCTTGGCTTAAACCCTTGCTCTTGCGGTAGTATTTTACTCGTTCTCCAAATTGCTTAACATAGTTTTGCATGGTGCGTCCTTTCTGTATTGAAGCTTATGGATATATACTATAAATATTTTTTTGTTTTTAAAACAGACTATTGACATTATCATGCGCATAATGTATACTATAAATATGATTTTTAGAAAAATAATATCTATAGGCTAAAAACGGAGATGGATATGAAGATACTGCTTTATTCGGAGGCTATGCGCCTTATTAAGATATCGGGGCTCGGGAGGGCTATTCAGCATCAAAAGAAGGCTCTGGGACTGTGCGGTGTGGAGATAACAGACAGCCTTGAGGACTGCGATGCTGTTCACATCAACACACTGGGGCTGAAGTCAAAGCGGCTTGCCAAGAAAGCAAAAAAAGCAGGGAAAAGCGTCGTGTACCATGCTCATTCCACGCAAGAGGATTTCCGCAATTCTTTTGTTGGTTCAAATCTGCTTTCGGGGCTGTACAGGCGGTGGATATGCTCCTGCTATAAGCTGGGAGATGTTATAATAACTCCTACCGAATACTCGAAGCGGCTGCTGCACAGCTATGGAATAGATAAGCCGATATATGCTGTTTCCAACGGGATAGACCTTGATTTCTACAAGCCATGCGAGGGTGATCGTGCAGATTTTCGCGCAAAGTACGGCTATGCTGACAATGACAAGGTTGTAATGTCTGTCGGGCTTTACTTTGAGCGCAAGGGGATACTTGATTTTGTGAGGCTTGCATACGCTATGCCTGATCATAAATTTATATGGTTCGGCAAAACTCCGCTGATAAGCGTGCCGCCTAAGGTCGCGAGAGCAGTGCATACAAAGCTCCCTAATCTTGTTTTTGCAGGTTATGTAAGCCCTGAGGAACTGAAAAAAGCCTATGCGGGAGCAGATGTGTACATATTCCCGACATACGAGGAGACTGAGGGCATAGTTCTGCTTGAAGCACTCGCAAGCCGCGCGAATGTGATAGTTCGTGATATCCCTGTGTTCGGGTGGCTCGGGGCGGACAGGGATTGCTATAAAGCAAAAAGCCTTTCCGAGTTCAAGTTCAGGATAAACGCTCTTACATCGGGCAGACTGCCTGCGCTCAGTGACAAGGGCTTCGATGCGGTTTCGGCTAAGGCTTTGTCTGAGGTCGGAAAGCAGCTTGCTGATGTTTACTATAGCATTGGAAAGGAATTTTGCCAAAACCGCTGATCTCCTATTGACATAGCGCTTATTATATGCTATAATAAATCGACGAAAAACCTTATCAAGAGTGGCTTCTGGTCGAAAGACGGGGGACTGGTCCCTATGAAGCCCGGCAACCTATTCTTCGGAAAAAGGTGCTACTTCCTGCGGTGAAAACCGAAAGATGAGGAGTGTATAACGAAAGTTAGCGCACTCCGAAAGAGTGCGTTTTTTGTTTTGACGGAAAGGATAAGAAGGAGAAAGGAATTTATTATGGCTAAGAAGTTTTTATTCACCTCTGAAAGCGTAACAGAGGGTCACCCCGACAAAATATGCGATAACATCTCCGATGCTGTGCTGGACGCTATCCTTGCGCAGGATCCTATGGGCAGAGTTGCGTGCGAGACCTGCACAACAACAGGTATGGTTATGGTAATGGGCGAGATCACTACAACCGCTCAGATCGATATTCCCGCTATCGTCCGCGATACAGTTCGCGAGATCGGCTACGACAACTCCGAGTACGGCTTTGACTGCAACACCTGCGCAGTGCTTACCTCTATCGACAAGCAGTCCCCCGATATTGCAATGGGCGTAAACAACGCGCTTGAGGGCAGAGAGCAGAACCTCGGCGATACAGGTGCAGGCGATCAGGGCATGATGTTCGGCTTTGCTTGCAGCGAGACCCCCGAGCTTATGCCGCTGCCTATCAGCCTTGCTCAGAAGCTTGCACTGAAGCTTACAGCAGTGCGCAAGAGCGGCGAGCTGCCCTATCTGCTTCCCGACGGCAAGACACAGGTAACGGTCGAGTACGTTGACAACAAGCCTGTCCGCGTTGACGCTGTTGTAGTTTCTTCGCAGCACAAGGCTTGCGCAACACTGGAGCAGATCCGTGCAGACGTTATCGAAAAGGTCATCAAGACTACTGTCCCCGCAGAGCTTCTTGACGAGAATACAAAGTACTTCGTAAATCCCACAGGTCGCTTCGTTGTAGGCGGACCTCAGGGCGACAGCGGACTTACAGGACGCAAGATCATCGTTGATACTTACGGCGGCTATGCTCGTCATGGCGGCGGTGCGTTCAGCGGCAAGGATCCCACCAAGGTTGACCGTTCCGCGGCTTACATGGCGAGATACGCAGCAAAGAACATTGTTGCCGCAGGTCTTGCGGAGCGCGCAGAGGTTGAGGTCGCTTATGCTATCGGTGTTGCAAAGCCTGTATCCATCATGGTCGATACATTCGGCACAGGCAAGTATTCCGATGAGCAGATATCCGAGGCTGTAGGAAAGGTGTTCGACTTCCGTCCTGCTGCTATCATCAGCACATTGGAGCTTCGCAAGCCCCAGTACAAGCAGCTTGCGGCTTATGGTCACATGGGCAGAGAGGATCTCGATGTCGCATGGGAGCGCACCGATAAGGCAGAGGCGCTCAAGGCTGCCATCAACTAAAAACTATTCCGAGGCGGAGCTTTGCGGCTCCGCTTTTTCTTTTCTTATTTCGCAGAAAAGGCGTATGGTCGTTTATGCGACGGTGATTTGTTATGTTATCCAAAAAATTTAAAAAAATATGGTAAAATCTTAGAAAATGCGCAATTTCACTTGATTTATTTTGTTAATTATAGTATAATGTAAAAAGAACTATTCTGCCATATCATGCGCTGTTGAGGCGGTATGGCTTTGAAATAATATAAGAAGGATTTGATGCTTTTGTTTTTTGGTAACAAAGTAATAAAGGTCGAGATCCTGGATAGAAACGGTATTACCGCAGTAACGTCTGAGAAAAACTTCGTATTCCCAAAGAATATCGAAAGCTCGGAGGACAGTATTCTGATCATAAAGGGCGCGGGCATTCGAGAGTTCCCCAAGGACGAACGAGTTCACGTCATTGCCACGACTAAGGCGGGCGACCGTATAAAATATCCGGGAATCGTGACGGTGTCGCTTGACACTCAGCTTAATGTGCGTATCTTAAAAACGCGCGATACAGAGGTGCTTGAGGAAAGACGCAGGTACTTCAAGATCAAGGTCGAGGAGCATGGCCGCGTACTGTTTTTGGTCCGCGATGATGAAACGCTCCGATTTGAAGAGCCGATACCGATGGATATCCACGATATCAATATAGGCGGTGTATTCATGACGAGCGAGTATGTTTTCCAGCAGGACGACATGGTTTGTATCGACATTGACCTGTTTGTTGATTATCGCCTTAATGCGATAGCGCAGATATTGCGTGTTCAGAAAGATGTAGACGGCAGTATAAAGGGCTATGGCTGTCAGTTCCAGGGGCTTACCGCCTCGCAGGAGGACTACATCGGAAAATACATCTACAAGGTCCAGTTTGCACAGCGTCAGAAGGAAATGGCGCGTGAGGCGGATTATTGATCATTCTATTTCGGCAAAAATCATATTACATCACTAGGGGGATTAGTTAAAGATGAATAATGCAAAGCTGAAGGTCGTGCTTACGGCTATACTGCTGGTCTTCGCGATAGTACCTGCTCTTATAGTAGGCGTTGTCGGCACATTTTCGATCGCAGGCTATGAGTCCTCGGCAAAGACAGATACTCTTTCCGCGGTATCAAAATCCAAGTCGGTTGCGCTTGATCAACTGTTTTCCTATTACACAGGTACAGTTGGTATGCTTTCAAAGTCTGAGGTGATCATTGACACTGCAAAGGGCGACGCAAGCAAGGCTGCGTCTGTTCTGCAGTCTACAGTCAAGGCTGATACTGACTTTATCGACGTGATGATCGTCGACGTTGACGGTGATATAATCGCTTCCGCAAACGGCAATACAGGTCTTAAGTTCGAGCATTTCAGCGAAACGGGACTGTCCACAGTTTCCGGTATTCTGACATGGAACAATTACAGCAACACAGACGCTTTCTATGTAGCCAAGGATATCTACGAGGATACTGTTAAGCGCGGATATGTTGTGGCTATCATTTCCGTAGCTCCCGAGAGCAATGTTGCGACTGCTCTTTCCGGCACCTTCCTTGACGGAGGTCACATGATCATATTTGATGAGAGCGGAAAGACCTTAAATCTCGGAAATGATATGTCTGTGAAGAATGACAGCTCCATCAGTGCTACTCTTGCGGATATGCGTTCCAGAACAACAATGGTTGACAGCACATCTGCAAACCAGACTGTTATCACAGGCAAGCTCGGCGAGTATACATACGCGTGCGGCGTTATCCCCAATGTAAGCACATGGAGATGGGCAGGTGTTGTAAAGACCAGCACATTCGGTTCTTTCTCCACAATGACTATAATTATTGGCTGGGGCGTTATCCTCGTAGCGTGTGTTCTTGCTGCACTGTGCGCATGGCTGCTGATCGGCAAGTTCACAGGACAGATGCAGGAGATGCTGCGTACAATGGACGCTATCTCTGAGGAAGAGAACGGCTACGACATCAGATTTACTATCAAGAACGGCAAGAGTGAGCTCGGACGCATCAAGGACTCCTTCAACGATATGCTTGACGAGGTCATTATGAGCGAGCAGCGTCATCGTACCATTGCTGAGCTGTCCGACAATATGCTGTTTGAGTGGGACTTCCACAAGGAGAGCATGTATGTTTCCGAGAATACTCTCGCAAAGTTCAACATCGACACAGAGTCCTCGACTCTTTCAAACGGTCGCTTCATTGACGCGCTGATGCCTGCTGAGGACGCTGAAAAGTACAAGAGAGATATCAACCAGCTTCTCAGAGATAAGAACGGCTACAGCAACGAGTATCAACTGACTGCAAAGTCCGGTACAGTTATCTGGGTATCCCTGCGTGCTGTATGTATCACAGACAGACTTGGTGAGCCGCTAAGAGTTATCGGCGTTATGACTGATATTGACAACGAGAAGAAGATGGAGCTTCAGCTCTCCGAGCGTGCAAGCTTTGACTTCCTTTCTCAGTTGTACAACAGAAACACATTTACAAGAACACTTACAGCAGAGCTTGAGCGCCGCGGTGCAAACAAGATCGCGCTGCTGTTTATTGACGTTGACGACTTCAAATTCATCAACGACAGATATGGTCACACCATCGGTGATGAGGTCATCAAGTATGTTGCTGACACTATCCGCGTTAAGGTTGACAACAAGGGCGGCTTCGCGGGACGCTTTGGCGGCGACGAGTTCGTTCTGTGCTTCACCGATCAGGAGGACATCGAAAACATCGAGAACATCTCCATGGATATCATCAACGAGCTGTACGGCGGTTACACAACGGCAGACGGCAGCATGACCATCAATGTAAAGGCAAGTATCGGTATCGCACTTTGTCCCGAGCATTCTGAGGACTGCAACGAGCTGCTTGCATTCTCCGATACAGCAATGTACTTCGTTAAGAAGAACGGTAAGACCAACTATCATATGTACTGCCGCGAGGATACAGAGTCCGGCGAGTACATCGACCCCGAGTTCTAATTTCTATATCAAATACACTCATAGGGCGGACAGGAATTGTGCGCCCTATGGTAACTTTGGAGGTATAAAGCTTTGGCAAAGGTTATTGCTATTACCAATCAGAAAGGCGGCGTAGGTAAGACTACCACCTGCTGCGGACTTTGCGGCGGTCTTGTTAAGAAGGGCTATAAAGTCCTTGCTATCGACCTTGACCCGCAGGGAAACCTCGGCTTCAGTCTTGGAACAGAGGCAGAGGATAACTTTACAGCCTATGATCTGTTCAAGGGAAACTGCGACATCACAGACGCTATCATCAAGGGCGAGGTCTGCGATGTTATCCCGTCTAATATCCTGCTCTCAGGCGTTGAACTGGAGCTTACAGGCGTCGGCAGAGAATATATTCTGCGTGAGCAGCTTGAGGAGATTAAGGATCAGTACGATTACATAATCCTTGACACTCCGCCTGCGCTGTCGGTGCTTACCATAAACGCATACACTGCATCGGACGAGCTTGTTATTCCCATGCTGTGCGAGATACTCAGCCTACAGGGTATAGCTCAGCTAAAGCAGACGATATTTGCTGTTCAGCGCTACTATAACAAGGGGCTGAAGGTGCGCGGAATACTGCTAAACAAGTACAATTCCCGCCTCACGCTCACCAAGGAAGTAGAGGAGCTTGCCCAGATGATCGCAGAGCAGCTTGAAACGGAGATATTCAAGAGCAGAATAAGCGCCAGCGTTTGCATTGCAGAGGCTCCGGCTCACGGCGAGTCGGTCATTACATATTCGCCCAAGTCCAAGGCGACAAAGGAGTTTATTACTTTTGTTGACGAGCTTATAGGAGCTGATGCGAAAAAGGGCGGAGTTAAGAAGAAATGAGCGCCGAAAAAACAAAGAGATCACAGCCTTCCGAGCCTAAAAAGCGCGCGGCAGCAAAACCTGCGGAGCAGAGCAAAGCTGTAGCGGATAAGAAGTCAAAGAGCGCGGCTGCCGAAACGGAAAAAAAGCTCAGCACTAAGGCTCAGCCGAAGTCTGATAAAAAGGCAGCGCCGAAGGATCTCGGAAAAGCGTCTGAAAAAACAGCGGAAAAGCCTAAGGCTGAAAGCAAGCAGGGCGCAAAAGCGGCTGAAAAAAAGTCTGCCGAGAAGAAGCCTGCTGCAAAAAAATCCACTAAGAAGACGGATAAGGTCGGCGGCGAGGCAAGCAGCAAGACCCCTCAGGTAATGCGTCTTGTCGAGCAGCGCAACGATATGGTAAATCCCACTATCCTTGCGGGAAAGAGCAGCATACCGAGAAAGCTCCGCGGACTTGAGCCGCTCACAAAGATAATGAAGCGCGACGCGGAAACGGTATTCGGCTCTGATGAAGAGGCTGAAACTTTCAACCTCACCGCGCTGGTGATAGACGATCACGCGGCGCAGATACTGCGCAGATTCAATGCCTGCGACTGCGAGGTGTGCATAGAGCGCCTGTCGCAGCTTACCGCAGACAGCGTTCCTGCACGATTTGTAAAGCTTAAAAAGCGTTCTGTTGAGCGCAAGGCGGCTGAGGTCGAGGAGCTTAAAGCTCCGCTGAAAAGAGCTGTTACCTCGCGTATGATAAGGCTTGTAATGCAGAATAAGAAAAGAAGCTTCCATGATATATGAAGCAAACCCCTGTGATGATCTCACAGGGGTTGTTTTATTCAGCTTTTATCCATTCAAACATCTGAGCTGCGGTGTCGCGGTCAGTCTGCTCGGGAAGTCCGATCTGTATGCTATATATATCGGAGCCTTGCTCGAACATGAATTCAATATATCCGATAACAAACTGCGATTCGTCCTCGGGCGTGATAACCTCAAAGAAAGAAACCCAGCCGTCTTTTCCACCGTATGCAGCCTCGGTAAGCGAGGTGTTCTCGGTCGTGCGGTAGCCGCTTGCGTAATACTCGAATATCGTGGTGTCATGCACCTGACGCGCGTAGTCATCAAGCGTTGTGCGCTCAGTATCCTCATCGGGAGTCATGTCCTGTGCGCTTACAACAATGATGGTGTTGCCGTCAGTAGCCTGCGCGAGATAGCGGATACCGCTTTCCTCGTACTCGGCTTTAAGCTCCTCGGCTGAGGAATACGAGGACATAGAGCCGCTCAGAACCTCGTATATCCGATCGCCCACGATGACAGTATATTCCTGTGGGAAGTCTATCGTCACAGCAGCGTCGCTCAGAGTAACGCTGTTACCGTCAGCGGTGACCTCAGCCGCCTTTGCGCAGCCTGCCAGCGCTATTACAGCGCACAGTGCAAGAGTAGAAATTGCTTTTTTCATAGTTTACCTCAGTTGTCTAAAAGTGCTTTCAGGTCATCAGGGAGCGGAGAAGTAAGCGTTATCTGCTCGCCTGTTACGGGGTGAGGGAAGCTCACTTCGCCGCAGTGCAGCGCATGGCGGTCGATGGCATCTAAGCTGCCGCCATACATTCCGTCGCCGCAAAGGGGAAATCCGACATACGCAAAATGAACGCGTATCTGGTGCGTGCGACCTGTTTTAAGTATTATCCGCACCAGTGTGCGGTTGTTTTTATACTCGATACCCTCGTACAGTGTCAGCGCGTACTGACCATCGGGGGTGACGTTGCGGTAGATTATGCTGTCCTCGACTCTGCCAACGGGTACGTTTATCTCTCCCTTGCCCATTTCGCCGTCAACGATAGCGTAATATACCTTTTGAACTTTCTTAGATAGTCCTGCCGCCGCAAGCTTGTTCTTTGCGCAGACGCAAAGCCCCGAGGTGTTTCGGTCAAGACGGTTTATCGCGCGGAACGGAGTATCGGGGTACATAGCCGCAAACAGGTTTCCGAGCGTATCGTCGCTGTGCTTTATCGAGGGGTGCACTGCCATGTACGGCGGCTTGTCGAATACGATAACGTCCTCGTCCTCATAGGCAATGCCTGCTTTAAGATCGGGGTTAGGGATAAGCCCGCCCTCGTCCTGCATGACAACGCGTATCTCGTCGCCGGCGTGAACGGCGTCTATCGTGCGTATAAGCACGCCGCCGCGGGTAACTCCGTCTTTGACGTGCTTCAGCTTTACGATTATCCTGCGCGAAAATCCGCGGCTTCTGAGAAATTCCTGAAGCGTTCTGCCGTCAAATTCCTCGTTTACCGTCAGTATCAGCTCTCTCATTTTGTAAACTGGATCTTATCCAGCATCTCATCTGTGGAGAAGGATACGGCATTGAACATAAACAATGCCTGCGTGTACTCGTCCATGTCAATGAAATAGTTGAGATCGCCGTTTATATAGCGCATATCCACCATTGTTATCTTTTCGTAGTGGTTAGCGAGGAACGGCACAAGGCTGTGCGCGTAGCTGTCCTTTACGATAAGCAGCTTTTTGCCGTTTTCGATGTTGGTGTCGATGGTGATTATAGGCTGATTGCTGCCTGTAAAGGAAGAATACTTATCCTTTACATCAAGATAGTCACGCACATAAAGGCTGTCGTAGACCTTTTCCTCTGTACCTGTGAACACGGTCATGGTTATCTCGGGAGCATTGTTTTTCAGATGGTAGTAGTCTATGCTGTCGGGTGTTACTCCGTTATCAAGGGTCTTTGAGTACAGAGTGCCGCGGAAGTCGCTGCTTGCCGTTTCGATATTGAAGTCGTTAAGGCTGTACGCGCTGTATCCAAGCGCCTTTGCAGCGGAGCAATACGCATAGTAAGCTCCAAGACTTGTCCAGTGGTGGTCGGTGCGGTAGAACAGGTAGTCGTCCTTGTGCTCCGTCATGAAGCTGAGCGAGTCGATAGTTGTAAAGCCTTCCATCTGCTCGTAAACATCTTCGATGAAGTTCTTCTGACTGAGGTAGCCGTTGTAGCTTGGCATCTTGTTCTGGAAAAATTCCTGCGCGGTAGGCGCGATCATTATAGAACAAGGCAGCTCGGGGTGATTTTCTGCGAAGATGTTCATTGCCGCGATAGAGCTTTGAACGTCATCTTCATCATACTCGGTAAATACCTGTATCATGTGGTCGTCAACAGTATAAACGCCGTTTATCTCCTGCTTTCCGACAAGTGTTTCCAGCTTGTTCTTCGTTTGCACCCACATCTCTCTGCCGACAAGGTGATCGGCATAGTAGGTCTCGATGTCGTCCATAAAGCTGGGTTCGTCACGAACAGTGATGTAATCCCACTTTACTGCGTCGATATAATCACCGAAGTCCTCTGCTTTATCCCACTTCTTCTCGTTGATGAGCGTGGGAAAGGTCGCGAGAGTGCGGTTTTCGTTCTCACTGCGCTCCTGCTTGGGGAGTATTATGGTTGAGATCGGCACTGCAAGCAGAACAAATGCAAATATTCCGATCATCAGCTTTGACGGTGTCATTTTGAATTTCATGCATACTCCTCCTTCTTAGAAATTAAAGTACAGGAACGGGTTGTAGGTAGCTGTCGAAAGGTATGCTATCGAAGCAAGCATTACAACGAGCTGTACAACGGGAATGCTGTACTGCGTCCATTTCGGAGCCTTTGTTCTGATGAAGTTTGCAAGGCTCTTGACGATATCGGAGCTGCCGAGGATACAGATAGCAAATATAATACCGTAGTTCATGATAGCGCTTGTTGCGAAATCGTCCATGAACACGCCGTTTGCACCGAACATCGCGCCGATATAGCTGCCTACCTGCCCGAACATCACAACGATGTCAACGTTGGTCTGGTCGATAGCCTCGAACATTACCCAGCCGAATACTACCAGCACAAATGTATAAAGCCAGCTAAAGAACGAGGGTATCTTTTCGAGCCATTTTCCGAGGAACAGGCGCTCAAGAACGATAAGGATACCGAAGTACAGACCCCACAGCATGAAGTTCCAGCTTGCACCGTGCCAGATACCTGTTACGGCCCATACCACAAGCAGATTGAATATCGTGCGGGGGAGTCCCTTTCTGTTGCCGCCGAGAGGGATATAGATATAGCTTCTGAACCACGAGCCGAGCGTCATGTGCCAGCGGCGCCAGAACTCTGAAATGCTGTGGCTCATGTAGGGATAATCGAAGTTTTCGGGGAAGTTGAAGCCCATCATCTTGCCAAGACCGATAGCCATATCCGAGTAGCCCGAGAAGTCGAAGAATATCTGGAATGTAAATGCAAGTATACCGAGCCATGCTGTAACGGTGGAAAGCTGAGTGTAATCAAAGCCTGCCATTTCCTTTACGCTTGTCCACAGCATACCGATGTTGTTTGCGATAAGCACTTTTTTTCCAAGACCTGTGATAAAGCGGCAGATACCGTCGCCAACCATCTTCTCGGTGATGGTGCGGTTGTCGATCTCGTTCTGGATATCCTCATAACGGACGATAGGACCTGCAACCAACTGCGGGAACAGCGATACGAAGCCGATGAAGCTTACGGGATTTTTCTGCACCTTGATATTTCTTCTGTACAGGTCGATGGTGTAGGACATCGACTGGAATGTGAAGAAGCTGATACCGATAGGCAGAGGAAGGTTGGGGTTGGGGATAGACCAGCCAAACCATGCGTTTGCCGAGTTGATGATAAACCCGAGATACTTGAACGTACCGAGCAGACCGAGATTCATTATCAGTGATACTAGCAGGCACACCAGACGAATTTTGGGTCGGTCATCGTACTTGTGGATAATAAGTCCCGCAAAATAGTCGATAGCGGTAGACAGCAGCATTGCGAACACATACAAAGGCTCGCCCCATGCGTAGAAAACGATACCGCTTATCATGATGATCACGTTTTTGGCTTTGAGCGGTACTGCGTAGTATGTTATCAGCACCAGCGGCAGAAAAGCGAACAAAAACGTCAAGCTAGAAAATACCATATTTCCCCCTATATTTCTGTTTTATTTAAAAATTCTTCCTTTGTGAACATCACATTGAGAATTTCAATAAGCATATTTGCGGAGAGCAGCTCGGGCAGACCGAGGCTCTTTTGCAGTGCGGCGCGTCTTTCAGCCGCGTTATCACTCCCGATAAGCCCCATATCCATAAGATCGGCTTTGGTTATCGGGTCGGACTTGGGCGTTGATTCGTCTGCGAAAACTCCTGCTTTTCGGAAGGCTTCGAGAAGTACCGCTTGGCTCATTCCCTCAACGCCGAGAGTGCCCTCCTTTGAGGGCTGAGCCTTTCTGCGCTCCTTGCCGAGGATATCGGGAATATAGACATTTATTATCTCGCCCTTTTTCACGATATTACGCAGGTGCGAGCGTATCTGAAAGCCTGCGCTGTCGCTGTCCGTCAGGATTATTATACCTGTTTTTTCTGCAAGAGCTTGTATAAGCGCCTTTTTTTCCTTGTCCTTGTAGATGCTGAAGCCGTTTGTCGGGATTATCACAGCGTCTACGAGCGAGGAAAGCGTTATCTTATCGTACTTGCCCTCAACTATTATTGCCTGTTTTATTTTAATCATGTTCTTTTCAGCACCGAAATTTCAGTCAGCGCGCGCTCGATGAGGGTGCGGCGGTCGGCTTTGGAGGAATTGAGCAGCAGATTGGTGTCGTAGAGTATCTCGACGCACTGCTTCAGGTACCCCACCGAGAGATATTTCACCGAGCCGAAAGCCTTTGTCATGACGAATGTGCGGTTTCTCGGGTAATTGAATGCCGCGGCAGCGTCGTTTGCGGTCTTTTTGGAAAGCTGTGCAAGCTTCGCACGGTAGCAGTCAACGAAATGTCCCGACAGCGTTGAAAGTATAACCACAGGCTCGATACGCTGGATAAACAGGTCGTCGAGGATACGGAATGCCTTTGCCGTATTGCCTGCGAAAAGCTCGGACGCGAGAGTGTAGATGCTTGTATCGACAAGCTTCGGCACAAGCGCGTCGATAGCGTCGCGCGTTATATCGCCGCTGCCTGTGTAGTCGCAGAGCTTCCCAACTTCGGTTGACAGCAAATTCATATCCTTTCCGCAAAGCTCTGCCAGTAAAACAGCATTCTCCTGCGAAAGGTTGCAATTGAAGCGGGCGGCTTTTTTTATCGCCATCTGTGAAAGCTGTGAAGCGCTCATGTGCTTCATCTCGCACAGAACACCGCTCTTTTCGGCGGCTTCCATCAGCTTTTTCATCTTCGCCTTGGGCTTTTTGGGGTCTATCTCAATGCCTGTCTGCGAGATTATCAGCACCGTAGTATCGGGAAGCTGAGCGATAATATCGGTATAAGCCTTCATTTCGGCATTGTCCAGCTTGTCTGCGTCAAGATCGTTGATGACAATGACCTTGTATTCCGCGAAAAACGGCATACTGTCCGCAAAGTCCGACAGCGTATCGGACGGCGGAGCCTCATTGAAGCGCACGAAATTAAGATCGGACGGCTCCTTGCCGAGAGCCGCCTCGATTATTTTATTCTCATACGTTTTTGTGAGGAAATGCTCCTCGCCGAAAAGGAAATACACACGCGAAAGCAGTCCTGCTTTCAGGTCGGCTTTCAGGCGCGGTTCTTCTATTTTAGCCACTTGATGCTCCTTAATTAAGCCATGTTAGTAGACAGCTTGCGTCCGCCGATGATGTGGAAGTGAAGATGTCTTACGGTCTGACCGCCGTCCTCGCCTACGTTTGAAACAACGCGGTAGCCGTTGTCGAGTTTTTCCTCACGTGCGATCTGAGGAATTACGCTGAAGATGTGAGCAACAACGTCAGCGTTATCTGAGGTAAGCTCGTCCACGCCGCCTATGTGGCTCTTAGGGATAACAAGGATATGAGTTGGAGCCATAGGCGCGATATCGCGGAATGCCACGCACTTGTCGTCCTCGTATACCTTTGTAGAGGGGATATTCCCTGCGATTATCTTACAGAATAAGCAGTTTTCCATTTTGGTTTCCTCCTGTTTAGTGTTGCGGTGCAAATATGCTTGCAAAGATGATCGTTGCGATGACAAAAAAGGCAATGATCGCACATGATACAGAAATAACTGTAACAGCCATAGTGCGGCTAGCGTGCCGCTGTTGTCTTTCATGTTCGGCTTGCTTTTCAAGCATCATATTAGATTCTATTGCTTCGGTTTCGTTAAGGCTGTTAGTTATTTTGAGTAGTTCGTCGGGAGTAAGTTCAGTATCATATAAAATAGACATACACCCTCCTGTTATTACACAATACGGTCTTTGATGTTTCTCAAAGACCGCACCATGTTTATTATACAATATTATCAGTTAAGATAGGGTTAAAATCTGTGTGCGGGCGGATATGGAATCCGCCCCTACAAACGACAGATTATTTAATATATTTAGCCGCAATTCCCTCTGCTGCTGCAAGAGCCTCAGCGATCTTGCTGCTGTCGGGGATACCTGCCATAGCCTGGTCGGGCTTTCCGCCGCCCTTGCCGCCTGCAACGGCTGCGATCTCGCGAACCAGTGTACCTGCATTAGCGCCCTTCTCGACAGCGGACTTACTGCACTTGCACAGGATATTGCTCTTGCCCTCGTTTGTGCCTGCAAGCACTGCTACGAAGCAATCGAACTTATCCGCAAGGCTGTCGCCAATCTTTCTTAAGCCGTCAGCGCCTGTGCCGTCGAGAGCCGCGGTGATTATCTTGACACCTGCAACCTCAGCACAGCCCTCGCCGAGGTTGCCCATCTGTGCGTTAGCCGCAGCCTGCTGCATAGCCTCGATCTTCTTGTCCTTCTCGCGAAGCTCGCCCATAACGCTTTCACAGCGCTTTACAAGCTCGTTTGTGTTTGCGATCTTGAGAGTTTCGGCAGCCTTTACTACTGTATCCTTGTAGGAATTCAGCAGTTCAAGCACGTTTGCGCCTGTAACAGCCTCGATACGTCTTACGCCACTAGCAACAGAGGTCTCGGAAACGATCTTGAACAGACCTGCGCAAGCGGAGTTCTTCAGATGTGTACCGCCACAGAACTCAGTGGAGTACTCGCCTACTGTTACAACGCGCACTACGTCACCGTACTTCTCGCCGAACAGAGCCATAGCGCCCTTCTTCTTAGCCTCCTCGATAGGCAGCTCCTCTGTTACAACGGGAACGCCCTCAAGGATAACCTTGTTTACATAAGCCTCGATCTTTGCAAGCTCCTCGGGAGTTACTGCATTGAAGTGGCTGAAGTCAAATCTGCATCTGTAGGGATCAACATAAGAGCCGCTCTGGTGAACGTGATCGCCGAGAACTTCTCTCAGTGCGCTCTGGAGGATATGAGCACAGGTGTGGTTTCTTTCGGTAGCCGCACGCTTTTCAGCGTCAACCTCTGCATGAACGCTGTCGCCTACGCTGAAGCCGCCCGAGAGCACCTCGCCGTTACAGATATATGCGCCGCCTGTAAGCTTCTGTGTATCCTCTACCTTGATAACGCTTGTACCGTTTGTGATAGTACCGCAGTCGCCTACCTGACCGCCCATTTCAGCGTAGAAAGGCGTATTTTCGATGATAACGCTCACCTTGTCGCCGGCGCCGCAAAGCTCTGCGATCTCGCCGTCCTTGACGAGCGCGAGTATCTTTGTATCGGAGGCAAGACCTGTATAGCCTACGAAATTGGTTTTGTAGTTGTCAAGCTCGCTGTTCTTTGCGTTGTCCCAGCCGCCGCCGAGCTTCTTATTAGCTCTTGCGGTGTCCTTCTGCTCCTGCATGAGAGCCTTGAAGCCGTCCTCGTCAGCGGACAGACCCTTTTCTTCAAGGATCTCCTTTGTGAGGTCAAGCGGGAAGCCGTAGGTGTCGTGCAGCTTGAATACATCAGCGCCTGCAAGCGTCTTTTCACCCTTTGCGATAAGAGCGTCGATCATCTCGTTCAGGATATCTGTACCCTTGTCAACTGTCTTTGCGAAGCTCTCCTCCTCGGTCTTGATGACCTTCTTGATATAAGCACGCTTTTCGTCAAGCTCGGGATAAGCGGAGAGGTTCTCGTCGATAACGGTATCGCATACCTCGTGGAGGAACGAGTTTGTATAGCCGAGCATTCTGCCGTGTCTTGCCGCACGTCTGAGCAGACGGCGCAGAACGTAGCCTCTGCCCTCGTTGGAGGGAAGCACGCCGTCGCCTACCATGAATGTTGTGGAGCGGATATGGTCTGTGATAACGCGGATAGAGATATCCTTCTTAGCGTCAGCCTTGTACTCCACACCGATGATGGAGCAGATCTTCTTCATGATGTTCTGAACTGTATCTACCTCAAAAAGGTTGTCAACGTCCTGCATTACACAAGCAAGTCTTTCAAGACCCATACCTGTGTCGATGTTCTTTGTCGCAAGCTGAGTGTAGTTGCCCTTGCCGTCGTTATCGAACTGTGTAAATACGTTATTCCAGATCTCGATGATTCTGTCGCAGTCGGAAGCCTGTTCAAAGCTCTCAAAAGGACCATACTTCTCGCCGCGGTCGAAGTGGATCTCGGAGCAGGGACCGCAGGGACCGCTGCCGTGCTCCCAGAAGTTGTCCTTCTTGCCGAGCTTGATGATACGGTCGCGGGGAACGCCTACCTCGTCAGCCCAGATATCGCCTGCCTCGTCGTCCTGCTCGTAGATGGTTACCCACAGTCTGTCAGCAGGGATCTCAAGGGTCTTTGTAAGGAACTCCCAAGCCCATGCGATAGCCTCGTGCTTGAAGTAATCGCCGAAGGAGAAGTTGCCCAGCATCTCAAAATATGTGCCGTGGCGTGCTGTCTTGCCTACGTTCTCGATATCGGGAGTACGAATGCACTTCTGACAAGTGGTAACTCTGTGGCAGGGGGGCTCTTCGATACCCTGGAAGTACTTCTTCAGGGGAGTCATGCCTGCGTTTATCAGCAGAATGGAGTTATCGCCCTGAGGCACCAGCGGAAAAGAATTCATGCGCAGATGTCCTTTGGACTCAAAGAATTTTAAATAGCTTTCGCGGAGGTCATTTAAGCCTGTCCATTTCATAATAGTTGTCCTCGATTTTTATAGATTTTTTCACGTTTATGCTCTTTGAAAAGAGTATAACACATACATATTTATTATATAGCTATTTTGTGGGATTGTCAATAGAAATATATACAAAAAACAGGCAGAATCAGAGTTCTGCCTGTGGTCATATAAACAGATATCTCACCTCGTCCATGAACGGCTCCTCATACAGCTTTGGATAAAAGCCGAAAACAAGGTCGTAGAACTGCTCGTTGGACAGTGCCTCAAACTCCCCGAAGATAAATCCCGGGTAGCTTTTCATTGCGTCTGACATGGAGCGAGCCTTGCTGCGCTCGTTTTCCTGCAGCTTGGCGCAAATCCTGTCGTTGCCGTAAATTATTGCGGGGATATGCTTCACCGCCTTGTCAAAGTCATAGTCAAGCGTAGGTCTGAGCCGTGAGAAATGCGGCTTTATACTGCGGTAAAGCTCGCGGTCAGCGTGCTTAAGCTCTCTTTTAAGCTGCCTCAGGCACTTTGCCAGCGGCTTTTCTGCGCTCTTACAGTGGGAAAGCGCCGCGGAAAGGCTGTCGAGGAGCGCTTCGCTGTTTTCGGCAGTGCCGTTTGCCATTGCGCAATATATCTCGCGCGCCGCGTGAAGCGTTCTGTAAAGCGCGGTCTTTTCTGTCATTGCCAAAGCCTTTCACCTCCTGTACCTGATAGTTCAATAGCCCTGAGCAAAACACCGCAAAGCCAATAGCGAAGCGGATTTGCAAGGCG
>CAYSYF010000053.1:0-16785 GCA_964435155.1 uncultured Ruminococcus sp.
TTTCTTCACCTACCATATTCATATAATACTGTTCAAGATTTGCTTCGTTCATTGCGAGAGTTGTCGGGACGATGCCGTTTTCAAAAAGCCCCCTTGAAATTTCTCGCATATTTTCAAGTCCCTCGTACAGCTTTATCGTTCCGTCCCTGTCAACATCGAACTGTGTAAGACCAAGCTTGTTTTCCAGCACCGCCGCCGCAAGGGAATTGTTGTCGGTGTCGATACGATAGTATTCCTTGCAGATCTTTTTCAGCTCATCGGCAGGGATCGACTGCAATATCTCGCCGTGGTTTATGAAGATATAGTCGGTACACAAAAGCGACAGCTCGCTCAAAATATGCGAAGATATAATTATCGTGATATGATCCTCGCGGTTAAGTTTCAGGAGAAGCTCGCGTATCTCAACGATACCCTCGGGGTCAAGACCGTTTATAGGCTCGTCAAGCACCATTATCTCAGGCTTTGTGAGCAGTGCGTTTGCAATGCCTAAACGCTGACGCATACCGAGAGAGAAATTCTTTACAGGCTTTTTGCCTGTATCAGTGAGATCCACGATCTCCAGCACCTCGTCAATACGCTTTTTATCGGGTATTCCCTTTTGTATGCGCTGTATCTCAAGGTTTTCCCTTGCCGTCATCTTTTCCTTTGCGTAGGGCGTTTCGATCATGAAGCTCATACGAGTTCTTGCCTTTGCAAGTCCCTTTTCGGTAGTTTCACCGAAAACAGAGATCGAGCCGCCTGTCGGCAATGCAAGGCCCCCAAGTATCTTCATAATGGTCGTCTTGCCTGCACCGTTCGGACCGATAAGACCACATATCATACCTTTCTTTATCTGAAAAGAAACATCATTCACTGCTTTATGCTTCATGTACTGCTTTTCAAGATTTTTTACATCAATAAGTATTTCTGACATAATTAAGCCCGTCCTTTCACTGCTTTCCTGAGTTTCTGTTATCAGTATAAAACGAAATTATAAAGAATTTCTTAAATAATCATAAAAATTTTGATTTTTTAAAAAATTCAGGGACGGAAATTATCCGTCCCCCAGCTTGTCGAAAAACTATGTTTTTGCTCGCGAAGCGAGCTTTTTAGATGAATTTTTTGGTGTGGCTTTGCCACGCCAAAAAACACTTCTATCCGCACAACTGTGCGAGTTGGCGGCATTGCCGCCAGCGAGTGCGGGCAGTGCGGATGTTTCGACGGTCTGAGGGACGGAAATTATCCGTCCCCTGTAATTATTCGGTCTGCCGAAAACGCACGCCTATATAAAGCAGCCTATTTTCCTTATAAGCAAAGACTTGTGCTCCCTGCTTTTCCGCTAAAAGCTTCACAATATAAAGACCAAGACCCGCACCGCTTCCGCTCCTCGCCTTATCAGCCCTGTAGGTACGGTCAAAAAGGTGCTCGGTATTGATTTGTCTGCCGTCCGTAACGGGATTGGAAAAAGTCAGAGATACGGCATTATCTTCCTCCGCAAGCTGAACACGAAAGCTTTTATCGGCGTATTTTATGACATTGTTAAGAAGATTTCCAAGCATTCTTGACACAAGCAGTCTGTCTGCCATGGCAAAAACGCTTTTCTCAGGAAAAACAATATCAGGCACAAGGTCATTGCTCCGTATGAGCGCTTCATTGTCTGCAATAAACTGCATAAGCTCATTGGTCATATTGACTTTTTCGGTCAGCGCCGCCGAATAATCGCTTTCCAGCACAGAAAGCTCAAAGAAATCATCTGCCATCGTCTTCATCGCAGCACATTTCTCCTCGCTGGTTTTTATATACTCCATAGCGGTAAGCGAAAGTGAGCCTTCCTGCTTTAGCATCTGAAGATTACCGCTTATTACAGTAAGCGGCGTTCGCAGGTCGTGTGCGATATCCGAAACCGACTGCTTAAGGCTCCGCTCCGCCGCCTCGCTCTTTTCCTTGAGCCTCTTCTGAAAATCAAGATTGCGGTTTATTTCCGCCGTCATTTGAGAAAGGCTGTCATCTAAAAGATCAACGGTAAGCTGACGGTTATATTCCATATCACGGGTGAGTATAAGCTCATTCTTTATATCGTTCATACTGCGCCTAAGACGCGCTATGTATATGATCAGACGCACACACAGCAGTAAAAGCACCGCACAGATCATGATCAGTATCAGCACCCTATTCCTCCTTTAGACGGTAGCCTACACCCCATACGGTTTCTATGTGATCCTCACCCGATGCTTTTTTCAGCTTGCTGCGAAGATTGCTTACATGAACGTTTATGGTGTTGTCCTCATAATAATAGGTGTCATTCCATACGGTTTCATACAGATTAGCTTTGGTGAACACCTTTTTCGGGTAGCTTAAAAAGAGCTTTAAAAGCTGCATCTCCTTTGAGGTGAGTGACACAGGCTTTCCGCCGCAGGTGGCCGTATTCTCCGTCACATTAAATTCAAGGCTTCCGCAGGAAAGAACGCTGTCCTCCTTTGAAACGATGCCGCTTCGCCTCATTACTACCTGTATGCGCACAAGCACCTCGTTAAGATCAAAGGGCTTCAGGATATAATCATCTGCGCCTGTCCGCAGCATTTCCAGACGGGTCTCCATCATTGATTTTGCAGAAAGAACGATCACAGGCTTGTCGGAATATGTCCTGAAATCCTTGATAAGCTGTTCACCGCTTATGTGTGGGAGCATAAGATCCATGAGCACTATATCAAATTCCTGTTTTTTTAGGAGTGCCGACGCATTGTTTCCGTCAAAGGCTGTTATTGTTTCATAGCCGTTTAGGGTAAGAAAATCTGTCAATAAAGCTGATATCTCCTTATTATCCTCAACTATGAGTATTTTTCCGTACATATTGTCACACCGCCCTTTTATCCATTCTATCACAAAAACGGAGATTTTACAAGTATGAACAAGCCTTGATATCAAAGTGGTCTTATGCAAAAAGCGGTCAAATCTATCTGACCGCTTTTAACCAACATTCTATGTTCACCTCATCTTGCAAGCAGCATTCTGTCATTTGCAAGCTCAGCACCGCTGAGCTCAGAGAACTTACGGAGCAGGACATCGACGGTAAGATTTTTCTTTTCCTCTCCCCTTACGTCGAAAATGATCTGTCCGTTGTTCATCATAATAAGGCGGTTGCCGTGCTTGATGGCATCTTTCATGTTATGCGTTACCATCAGCGCGGTAAGTCCGTTTTCATTGATTATTTTGTCCGAAAGCTCCAGCACCTTTGCAGCAGTCTTTGGGTCGAGGGCGGCAGTATGCTCGTCCAGAAGCAATATCTTAGGCTGCTTTAACGTTGCCATGAGCAGAGTCAATGCCTGACGCTGTCCGCCAGAGAGCAGACCGACCTTTGTGGTCATGCGGTTTTCAAGACCCAGATCCAGCGTTGCAAGCAACTCTTTATACTGTGTGCGCTCCTTTTCACTGATGCCCCAGCGAAGTGTTCTGTGCTGACCTCTGCGAAGAGCAAGCGCAAGATTTTCCTGTATCTCCATATTTGCCGCAGTACCCATCATAGGATCCTGAAAAACACGTCCGAGATAAGGAGCACGGCGATGCTCACTTTTTGCAGTAACATCGACACCGTCTATAATTATCTTTCCGCTGTCAACAGGCCATACGCCCGAAAGTGCATTGAGCATAGTGGATTTTCCCGCACCGTTACCGCCGATTATGGCAACAAAATCGCCTTTTTCAAGCTCAAGATCAAGTCCGTTGAGCGCCTTCTTCTCGTTTACAGTTCCTGCGTTGAAGGTCTTGTGGATATTTGTCATTTTCAGCATCGTATTAGTCCTCCCCGCCCTTTTCCATCGCGTTTGTTACAGGCGACGCATCAAGCTCCTTTACAAGCTCGCCGCCGTTGCGCTTCTTGATAAGCTTGTTGATTCTATCTTTAATAAGCGGAAGCGACAGGCAGAAGGTAACTGTGATTGCAGTGAACAGCTTGAGGTCATTTGCCTCCATGCCTGCTGCCATAACAAGCGCAATTATAATTCTGTACACCACTGCACCGACAGGCAATGCTATAAGATTGCGCTTGAAGCTCTTGGTTCCGATAAGCACCTCACCGATGATAAGCGAAGCAAGTCCGATAACGATAGAGCCGATACCCATCTGAATGTCCGCATAAGCCTGATACTGCGCGATAAGAGCGCCGGCGAAAGCTACAAGTCCATTGGAGATCATAAGGCAGATGATGATCATGAGTGTGGTGCTTATGCCCTGAGCACGTACCATCTGCTGATTGTTGCCCGTTGCTCTGATAGCACAACCGATCTCTGTACCGAAAAACCAGTACATAATAACCGAAAGTACAACGACTACCATAATGCCAACAAGCATAGCAGAAAAGTTCTTACTTACGATTATATCAAAAAGCCACGCCATAGCATCGCTTTCATCATATTCGCCGACAAGAGATTTTAATAGCTCGTGCATAGGAGTGAATACGGTTTCAACCTTGTTTGAGCCTGTGGAGGGCAGCGGTATGTTTGCCTTGCCCATGATACGCAGATTGATGGAATAGCACGCTGTCATCGTAAGGATACCTGCAAGCAGTGCAGGTATCTTCAGCTTTGTATGGAGCAGTGCAGTAATAAGTCCGCCGATAAGACCTGCTATAAGCGCAATAAGGCATGCAAGCCATGCATTTACGCCATTGGTGATCAGAACAGCGGCAGTTGCGCCGCCTGTTGTGATAGTACCCTCAACAGACAGATCAGCAACATCGAGGATACGATAACTGAGGTGAACACCCAGTGTCATAATTCCCCACAGCAAGCCAAGTGCGATGGCTCCGATAATAATGTTTACCATAATATGTTCCTTTCAAAAGCCGTAGGAGCGATATAAAATACCGCTCCGTACAGTTGTTGATTTTGTAATTAAATTACTCTGCCGCAGTTGTCTGAACATACTGCTGAAGGTCCTCGGGGATAGTCATGCCGATCGCCTCTGCAAAATCGCCGTTTATGCAATAAACGAACTCGGAAGCGCCTTCAATAGGCATTGTGGAGATATCCTCACCCTCAAGGACTCTTACAGCCATCAGACCAGCCTGATAACCGAGATTGTAATAATCAAGACCGAGAGTTGCAAGACCGCCTGCCAGTACCATTCCGCTTTCACCGCAGATAACGGGCTTCTTTGCCTCGACGCATACCTCATATACAGTGGTCATCGAGGAAGCAAAGATGTTATCAGTAGGAATGTAGATAGCGTCACACTCGTTAATGATAGCTGTTGTAGCCTGCTGTACCTCGTTTGTGTTTGAAACAGTCTTTTCTGTCCATGTAAGACCTAAGCTTTCAACGTATGTCTTTGCGATATCTGTCTGAAGAACGGAATTGTCCTCGGAAGAGTTATACAGGAAGCCTACAACCTTTGTATCTGGTGCAAGCTGCATCATAAGATCGATCTGCTCTTCAACAGGGTTCATATCTGTAGTACCGGAAACGTTTGTGCCGGGATTCTCATTGGAGTCAACAAGACCTGCAACTGCAAAGTCTGTGATAGCTGTACCGATGATCGGGATATCTGTTGTCTGTGCCTGAGCTGCCTGTGCAGCAGGAGTTGCGATCGCGAAAATAAGATCAACATCGTCACCTACGAACTGAGTTGCGATGGTATTAAGATTGGAGGTTTCGCCCTGACCGTTCTGCGCGTCGATCTCAACCTTGGTATCATCATAACCCTCGTCGATGAGTGCTGCTCTGAAGCCCTCCTCAGCTCTGTCCATTGCGTCGTGGGTCATCATCTTGGAGATGCCGATCTTCAGCTTTCCGCTGTCGCTTGAACAGCCTGCAAAGCTCATTGTCAATGCCGCAGCAGCAGTAAGCGCTGCTATGATTCTTTTCATTTTCATGATTTTGTACCTCTTTCGATCAAATGTTTTACCGCTGTACAACTCAACAGCTTTAAAGCGGTAAATTTATCATTTTTGATTTTACCACTTTATTCTCCAAAAGTCAACTATTTTTAAAAATTATATATATCAAAACGAAACATTTGGTTAAATATAATAATGTAGCACACCTTCACGCGCAGGCAATTGGCAAAAACAAACAAAACAGAGCTTTATGTTAATTATTACCCTCGGTTTGTATAAACTCCGACAAATGACAGTGTCGGAAACACTCTTGAATCGTTGATGCTTATTACAAGCCTGTCGGCGTCTATTCCTCCCATTGGTATGATACGCTTATAACCAACAACCGTACCTTGATATACCTCTTTTATTTCAGCGCCAAGATACGCGGTGACTGTAAAGCTCTCGATACGCTGGCTTAAAAGTATATTCTCCTTCATAACGATATTGGCGATGCTTACAGGCTCATTCCATTTTGCGGTCATCTCAGCAGTTGTAATGCCGTCCGCTGTTCTGAAATAGCTGTCATAGCTATCGCAGCGAACATTTTCAGCCTCAAAGCCGTCAAGTGCGTTATTACATATAAGCTCCGCGGTATCCAATACGTTCACGCTGAAATTACTGCGCAGGTATTCGCCCAGCTCTTCAAGCCGCTTTACGTCATTTTCGTGAAACAGTCCCTCGGGCGTAGGCGGAATATTAAGCAGAAATGTTGCATTACCGCCGACGGAGCAGTTATATACATTGACGAGGTCTTTCAGAGAGCGCACCTTATCGTCCTCGTCGGCATGATAAAACCAACCCGGACGGATAGAGGTGTTCACCTCAGCGGGATACCACACAAGATCGGTTTCTCCTTGCAGTATCTCACGGCTGCCAAGATCGCCGTCCCAAGCATGGATTGGACGCTTGCGAAATTCCTCGTTATCCTCGTGCTGGCTCGCTTCAGCGATCTTTTCGGTATCTCTCGTGCGTGCAGGAACAACGCTCCACTCGGCTTTTCGTGTAAAGCCTGCCTCGTTTCCGCACCAGCGTATATCGGGTCCGCAGACATTTATACAGGCATTGGGCTGCAGCTCTCTGATAACGGAATAGTATCTGTCCCAATCGTAATACTGCTTTTTACCGTTTTCGCCCTCTCCGCAGGCGCCGTCAAACCACACCGAGAACACCTCGCCGTAGTTTGTAAGAAGCTCGGTAAGCTGATCAACGAAATAATCGTCATATTCCTTCCCATGACCATAGAGTTTGCAATTTCTGTCCCACGGCGAAAGATATACACCGAATTTTATACCATATTTCGCGCAGGCATCAGCAACCTCCTTCACCACATCGCCTTTACCGTTCTTGTAGGGCGAGGAAGCCACAGTATGCTTTGTAAACTTGCTGCGCCACAGACAGAAACCGTCATGGTGCTTGCAGGTAAGAATAAGCCCTTTCATTCCTGCGGATCTTATGGCTCTCACCCATTGCTCTGCGTCCAGCTTCATAGGATCGAATATCCGAGGATCCTCCTTACCGTCACCCCATTCCTTGTCAGTAAAAGTATTTACGGTAAAATGAACGAACGCATAGAACTCAAGCTGCTGAAAGCTTACCTGACGCTCTGTCGGGAGCGTTTTTGCCAGTAATTCGTCAAATGTCATCTATTTATACCCCCTGTACAAACATAATGTATACAACAATTATAATGTAACTGCTAAGCAAAGTCAAGGACTGAACAAAATAAACAAGGCGCACAAAGAGTGCGCCTTAATACTATTGTTTATTCTTTCGCCATTCCATAGGTGACATTCCTGTTTCTTTGCGGAACTGACGCGAAAAATACGACTCGCTGGAATAACCGCAGCGCTCACTCACCTGTTTTACGGAAAGCTCCGTAGTAGAAAGCAGATCTTCGGCATATTCGATGCGGCATTTAATTACATCTGCTGTAAATGATATGTCAAATTCGGAGGAATACACTGCCTCAAATCGACTTACACTCAGAGCACACATTCTCGCTGCATCGGCAAGCAACCATTCTTTCATAGGGAAACGTCGTATCTCCTTATGTATCTTTGACACCGATACCACTGTACTGTTGCGATACTCACCCGTTTCCGACAATTTGAACAGCAACGCCGACAGGAGATTTTCCACAACTCCCGAATACTGATATCCGTGAAGCGTAAACTCCTCCTTCAATATGCGGAAAATAGTATAAGTACGTTCAACATCGCGTATGATGAGAGGCTTATTCAACGTCACACCAAAGCGCTCCATCTCGCGCTCATCAGCGACTATATGCATCCAATCGTCTATGTAAGTCTTGCCAAGCGGCTTATAACGCTGCAGGCTATGAGGCGCGTACAGCACCGCTGTTGTTTCGGGGACCTCAACCCAGCCGTCGCCGAAGTCAAACATAGCAGGAGTTTTCAGCATAAGCAGCAGATAAGTATCATACCGATCCTTGCGGTCAACACTGTAGCTTCCGTCGTGAAGCTCGTTCACGCCAATGGACTTTAGCTGCATATTCATCACCTCGTGGATATTATAGCACTTTCTTACTGCAATTGCAAGCACTTATCCGATCGTATACAGCTTTACATCAGCAATACAGCAGCTAAAGCTTCTTGTCGCCGAGGACTTGGGATAGTCAAATTTAAGATATCGGCAATCTGCTGTTTCGGGTAAAAACAGTTGATTTATTCCTGCAAGAGGAGCTGTTCTGAGTATAGTGAACTGCTCCCAGTTCTCACCATCATTAGAGCCGTAGATGCGGCATTTTTCCATCTTATCCTCATAGTCCTCACGCGGAGCATAGCCGATAATATCAAATTCCTTATCCTCTCCAAGATCAATTATGAGCCAGCTATCCTCGCCGCTCTCATAATATGTGGAAAGATCGCCGTCAATAACCGCCTGTGCGCTGCCATCGACCGCTTCAGCAGCAGTTACCACTGCGCTTTCAAGGGAAAGCTCAGTAACGCTCACCTCACCCATCTCAACACCGTCTATAATAAAGGTTGTTACAGAGTTGCCTTTAAGCTCGGCAACAAATCCACTCTCGTGAGCCTTGATATCGTCAAGCTTTGCCCACTTCTCGCCGCTTGCAGTGTCGCCGCTTGTACGGATCACCTCAACACTGCTGCCTATCATTGTAAACTGCGACAGATCAAAGTTTACGGTGCTCTCAGCAGCAGTGGGATTTACTGCAACGATAGTAAGGCTTCCGCTCTCCTTATCATAAGCAGCAAGAGTATTGTCATCACAATGAATAAGTGTTGCACCAGGTCTGATGTAACGTGTAAACTGACCGAAAGCGTAATATTTCTGTGTAAGTATGATAGTGTCGTTGTCATGGTCGGCTACCGCTGTACCCCAGAAGCCACCACTGACGTCCACCATGCCAGTGTCCTTGTTGCCGTTGTAGCCTTCCTCGCTGATATGGCTGTCAATTACCTGCCACATTATCCATGCGCTGGGAGAAAGTCTGTTGATGTCATAGATGATCTTTTGAGAAAACCATATCGCAGAGCCCATCTCACCTGCATTCTCGCCTGATGTGCCGCTGCCGTCAACCTCGCTCATCCAGAGGTTGAAGCCGTCGCGCTTTGCAAGCAGACCAAGCTCTTCAATTCCGGAAGTTCCGTAAGTGTGCGTGCTGATCCTGTCGATATAGGACATTGCTTCATCAGAGAAGCTGTTGTATTCAACCACCTGCTTTTCAGGGTCTGTTTCGTCGCTTGCAACGACCGTAACATCACCCAGTCCGTAGCGCTCCATAGCCTTTGCGGTTTCAATAATAAGTGCTGACTGAGCCTCGCCGGCATCTACATGGCAGCCCTCCTGCTTGTAGCTGTATGCACCCCAGTAGTTTGTGTTAGGCTCGTTCATCGGAGAGATGCTGTCCACCTTGATGCCGAGGTCATTGTTTATATAAGCCGCTACATGAGCAAGATACTCGCCCACCTCTGCATACGCATCATCACGGATATTATTTTCTGAGGCGTTCGCATTTCCCGAGGAGCAGCCGCTTACAGTCATAAAATATGGCGGTGAGTTGCTGAACACCTCAACATAAGCGTCCTCGCCCGAAGCCTCGGCACAGCGCTTCAATACGTTAAGCTGTCCCGCATCAGCGGTATAATCATATACACCGTCAGCGCTGAGCCAGCCCGGAACAGCGGAGTCTGTACGCGTAATATGATCATGTGCAGGATCGTCACCACCGCCTATGTTATAACGCATGATATTGAGATCGAGTCCATCATCGCCATAGAACAGGTCTGCCGCTTGCTGTGAAAGGCTGTCGGAATAACCGATACGATTTGCCCACCAGCAAAGACTGGTACCCCAGCCCTCAAAGCTGCCGCCATTTGTAGTAGATGCTCTCAGAGGAGATACGCGTATCTCAGCCGAAAGCTCCACATCTTCAGGCTTTACAGCGGGAGTCTCATCAATAGTCGATGTGGTGACAGATGTTGAAGTATTGTTTGTTTCAGTCATAGAAGCTTCCTCCGTTTCTCCGGGAACGCTTTCAGCCGACGATGACGGTGCGCCTCCCGCACAGCCGCAAGCTGTAAGGGTCATTGACGCTGACAGTAAAGCGCATAACAATTTATTTGTCTTTCTCATAGCATCCTCCTGAGTAAATTTTGAGTTAATTGAATTATAACATCAAAACAGTAATGCTGCAATTTAAAAACTCATTTTTCCCTTGAACTTTCCTACTGTCAAGAAAGTTAAACAGTAAGATTGTTCAAATCCAGTCAAATAAGCAATAGCAAAAAAAGCGTCACTGCTTTCAAACGCAGCGACGCTTTAACTCATTATTATACGGCTATATTAAGCAGCTTTCCCGACTCATCGTCCTTCATGCCGACGGAAAAACGGTCATCGGTCTTTGTTTTTGTGACAGTAGTAGTTTCTCCGCCTGTAACATAGGAACCTCCGCACTCGGGACAGATACCGTGCTTTATAACTACGTTCTGATACAAGACCTCTTTTCCCTCGCGGGCAGCCTTTGCCTGATTGCGGTAAACATGCTCATACTCGTGACCGCGGACAACCGACTCCGCACTGGCAGCCTCTATCTTTCCTGCCATTTTAAAAGACACCCCGGAATCATCAGAGCCGTCCTGATACTTTCTGTTTGCGCAAGTCTCACATTCGCCGTTTTCCTCGGTATCTTCCTCTGATTTAAGCTTGTCAAGGCGCTGCTGCAGATTGTTGATGCGATTTTCTAAGCTTGTGATCTTTGCGTCGATACCCGAGGTTGGATCAAGATAGCTTTGCTGCTCATAATCATCGCGCTGCTTCTTAAGCTTAGCAAGATCATTTTCGATCTGCTGCCGCGAGCCGCCCGAAGTATATCCGCCTGCATATAGTCCTATGCTGTTATTGGAAACCGCAAATCCCATAGCTACACCTCCTAAACATAGTTTTCTAGTCTTATTATAGCATAGCCGATCTCAAATTGCAAGTGCTTTCAATGATTTTATGTATCCAATACCTTTCGTGCAAACGCCTTTGCACCCTCGACTGCCTCCGTAGTCTGAAAGGAAGCAAGATCATCATCGTCCTGCACGGAATACATTCCCGCATATTCAAGCTGCGAATGTTCGCAAAGGCGCTGCATTCCGATCTCAAACGGATCTGTTGCGTATGCTCCTTCATAGCCGTGTGTTGCGATTATCGAGAGCTTCTTCCCTGCCCACAGCGAGCCTTCTGCGCTGCCGTAGTACTTATTCAGTCCGTAATGGCGATCAAGGACATTCTTCATAGGCGCAGCACAGTACCATGCGTAGATCGGAGTTGCAAGCACGATATGATCTGCCCAGATTATATCAGAAACCACACCTGTCATATCATCATTCTGCACACAGCCGTATTTGTCAGCTACATTCTGACAGGCATAGCAGCCTTTGCAGGGTTTGATATCCTTGTCGGCTAGTGTTACATATCTGACGCTTGCGCCATTATCGGTAAGCTCCTGTACAAACGGCTTGCAGAGCTCGGCTGTATTACCACCCAATCTTGGACTTCCCATTAAAACCAGAATATTCTTCATAATTTCTCCTTATTATGTCGCGGCTATGACAGCCGCTTGCATTATTTACCGTACGGGCTGTCAAACTCAGCCTCCGCTTTCTTTACGGCATCTTCAAGGGTCATACCAGTAAAGAAAGGCGCGTTGAGATATCTACCCGATTTTTTATCGTCAACAAATGCTCCTACAACAATGCCCGGGATCGCACTTTCGGGCGCATTGGGCGCATGAGGTCCGCCAAGGTCAGTCCTGCACCAGCCCGGATCGGTGAGATTTATCATAACATCAGTGCCTTCGACAGTAGAGCCAAGGTCTATCGTTATCTTGTCCAGTGCTGCCTTACTTGCCGAGTAGCCTGCCTGCTGCGGCTCAAGTCTGATGCCGCTGGTAGTATTCAGAATGCGTCCGAAGCCGCGCTCGATCATCTTAGGCATGAAATGGTAGCATATCATTGCAGGCGCGATAGTATTGATCTTAAAGCTTTCTGTATAATCAGAAACAGGCGTTTTGAAATACTCATTGCGATACGCGATCTGAAGCCCTGCATTATTGAGCACGATATCCACTGCCGTACCCCTGTCGTCGATCTCCTTAAGCATTGCAGCGACTGCATCGAGGTCGGAAAGCTCTGCCGAAACAGCGTATGCCTCAACTCCGAGAGCCTTTACCTCGGAAAGTACCTTTTGCGTATTCTCAGGCTTTCTGCTGTGCAGTATAAGATTACAGCCCTGCTGAGCCATAAAAATTGCTGTCAGATAACCAATTCCTCTGCTGGCACCTGTAATAAGCGCCCATCTTCCCTTTACATTGACCATTTTATTTAATTCCTTTCATCATCAGTAGTTTATCGTATATAGCCGCAAGCTCATACATCAAAGCTTTGCATCGGCAGCGAGCCTGTAGATATTGACAACATCATTTCTGTCGAGGTTCTTAAATCCGTAGCGTATTCCGTCACCGATACCCAGCTTCTCAACAAGCACCGAAATATCCTCTGCCTTTGCACCAAGCTCTGCGAAATTTATCGGCATTCCGATATCATGCAGGAAGCTGCGGAAGGCTCTGATACCCTTGAGGGCTGTGCTTCGCGGGTCTTCAAAATCCATCTGAACGCCCCATACGCGTGTTGCCATCTGCGCGAAACGCATTACATCGGTATCTACGACATACTCCATCCAAGCAGGCATTATAACTGCAAGTCCCGCTCCGTGTGCGCAGTCATAAAGACCCGACAGCTCATGTTCAAGACCATGGCTGTTCCAATCCTGCGCTCTGCCTACACCGCAGATATTGTTGTGAGCAACCATTCCCGCCCACATGATATTTGCGCGCGCCTCGTAATTTTCAGGATCAGCAATAACACGGGGAGTTTCCTTTATCATAGTGAGCAGTACAGCCTCGCAAAGACGGTCTGTTATCTCGACCTCCTTGGTTGTTGTGAAATATCTCTCGAACACATGAGCCATAATATCAGTTGCACCACAGGCTGTCTGATAAGCAGGAAGTGAAAAAGTAAGCTCGGGATCAAGCACCGAAAACTTCGGACGCAGAAGATCAGAGCCTGCGCCGCGCTTTTCCATGCCATCTTCCTTTGTTATTACGGTATTCGGCGAGCCCTCGCTGCCTGCCGCTGCTATAGTGAGTACAGTTCCGACAGGAAGTGCTTTTTCAATACTCGCCTTGCCGCAGTAGAAATCCCAGAAATCTCCGTCGTAGCAAGCGCCTGCCCCGATCGCCTTGCTGCTGTCGATACAAGATCCGCCGCCGACGGAAAGAATAAAATCACAGTTTTCTTTTCTGCAAAGAGCTATACCCTCATAGACCTTGGTATCACGAGGGTTAGGCACGACGCCGCCAAGGGCAGCATAGGCTATACCCTCCGCTTCAAGCGAAGCTGTTACCCTGTCAAGCAGACCCGATCTTACCACCGAGCCTGAGCCGTAATGCACCAGCACCTTCGTGCCGCCATGCTTTTTGACAAGCTTGCCGCAATCGCTCTCAACACCTTTTCCAAAGACAAACTCTGTGGGACTGTAAAAGCTGAAATTATCCATAATTATTCTTCCTTTCATATAAGTTATTTCAATTATAACACATCTGAGCAAAGTATACAATACTAATGTTCCATAAAATACCCAAACAGTATTTGACAAAATGACGATTTAATTATATAATATAGCTTGTTCATTACTATCAAAAAGGAGTTCAACCAATGCTTGATAATATCATAGGCTCGATAAACGACGCGCTGTACAGCTATATCCTTATAATCCTGCTGGTAGCAGGCGGATTATATTTCACTGTTGCAACGAGGTTTGCGCCATTCAGGCTTTTAAAGGAGCAGTTTCGTGCTGTTATGGAAAAGCCTGCCGACGGAAAGGGCGTTTCGTCTTTCCAGGCGCTCATGGTGTCAACCGCTTCAAGAGTCGGAACAGGAAATATCATCGGCGTTTCCACTGCGCTGTGCTTAGGCGGTTTCGGCTCGGTATTCTGGATGTGGCTGATCGCCATTATAGGCAGCGCTTCGGCTTTTATCGAAAGTACGCTTGCGCAGATATACAAAAAACGCGGACCTGAGGGCAGCTACGGCGGTCCTGCCTACTATATCGAAGCTGCGCTGAAAAACAAAACTCTTGCAATAATCTTTTCAGTGCTGCTTATTCTCACCTACGGTGTTGGCTTCAACATGCTTGCCTCCTACAATCTGCAAAGCACATTTTCAGCCTACAGCTTCTACAACGCAACCTACACACCGTGGATAATCGGCTTTGTGATCGCTGCTATCGTTTGCTACTGTCTGATGGGCGGCGGATCAAGAGTTATCAAGGCTACATCGCTGCTCGTTCCGATAATGGGTGTTGCTTATATTTTAGTATCCCTGATAATAATCATAATGAACATCACTGCCCTGCCCGATGTTTTTGTTAAGATATTCACTGAAGCATTCAACGTTGAAGCGATCTTCGGCGGTTTCGGCGGAAGCTGCGTGATGTATGGTATCAAGCGCGGTCTTTTCAGTAACGAAGCAGGCGTAGGCTCTGCGCCCAATGCCTCGGCAAGCGCGGAGGTCAGCCACCCCGCAAAGCAGGGTCTTGTTCAGGTGCTGTCTGTTTTCATCGACACACTGCTCGTTTGCAGTGCGACAGCCTTCATGTGTATGTGCTCAGGTGTTGAGCCGAATGCCGATATCTCGGGAGCTGCGTATATTCAGGCAGCGCTCAGCACTACACTCGGGGACTTCGGACCTATCTTTATCACTGTTGCGATGATCCTGTTTGCATTCACAACACTTCTTGGCAACCTGTTCTATGTTGACAAGTGCATAAGCTACATCACGGGCAAGGTACCCGGAAAGAAGTTCATGACCGTCTACCGCGTCATCGCTTCGCTTATAATACTGCTTGGCGCAGGTCTTAGCGCCGACCTGCTGTGGGATATTGCGGATATTTTAATGGGCGGTATGACGCTGATAAATATTCCCGTGATATTTATCCTCAGCAAATACGCGATAAGAACATTGAAAGACTACGAAAAACAGCGAAAGCAAGGCAAGGAGCCTGTTTTCAAAGCAAAGGACATCGCTCTGCCGCACGAAGTGGACTACTGGCAATAACTCGCAAAAGCCGTCGTATTACTCGATGGCTTTTATCTTATACTAAAAGCTTAAATTTATTTTTATTACATTCAAGCAAACCTTCGCGCCTTAGCTTGCTTATCTCGGCAGAAAGTCCGCTTCTGTCTACTTCAAGATAATCCGCAAGCTCCTGACGGTCATAAGGAATAGCAAAGCTGTTGCTGTTGTGAGCCTTCGCCTGCTGCATGAGGTAAGTCATAAGCTTCTCCCTTGTAGTGCGCTTTGAGGTTATTTCTATCTTCTGTGTGAACATAAGATTTTTAGTGGCTACGATCTTCATCAGATTGAATATCATCTGATTGTGAAAGCTGCATGAATTGCCGCAGGTATGCAATATATGATAGCCATCTATCAGCATGACCTCGCTGTCCTCTGTTGCAACCACATTGACAGGAATACAATCGGCGCCTGCGCAGACAAAGCTTTCAGCAAAAAGCTGAGAGGGCTGTATACTTGCAACGATGCTTCGGTTACCGTAATAATCATCTCTTATAAGCTGTGCCTCACCCTTCAGCAATATTCCTATATCAGCAACCTTTTCTCCCTCAGTCATGATGGATTGATTTTTACAAAAACGGCGCACCTTTGCACCAAGGCAGCCAAGCATCGCCATCAGGTTATCATCGCCTATATCATCGAAAAGTCTGCATTGCTTCAATATTTCATAGTATTTTTTCATGTGCGCCTCCGTTTTGTTGAAAATTCAACATACTTATTGCTTAAATTATACTATAATACAAGCATAAAGTCAATAAGGAGGAAACAATATGATAAGAAAGATAATAAGAATAGACGAAGAAAAATGCAATGGCTGCGGTCTTTGTGCGCAAGCCTGTCACGAGGGCGCTATCGGCATGGTAAACGGCAAAGCCAAGCTTCTGCGCGAGGACTACTGCGACGGACTGGGAGATTGCCTGCCCGCTTGCCCTACAAGCGCCATCTCCTTTGAAGAACGCGAAGCTCCCGCTTACAACGAAGCTGCGGTGCTTGCCGCTAAGGCACAGAAGAACGCACCGCTTCCCTGCGGCTGCCCGGGAACAAACGCCAAAGCTATCAAGCGTGATGAAAGCGCAGAAGTAGCTGCGATACCATCGCAAAGCAGACTTACACAGTGGCCTGTGCAGATAAAGCTCGTACCTGTAAATGCCCCTTACTTCAACAACGCTAATCTGCTGGTCGCAGCGGATTGCACAGCTTATGCATACGGTCGTTTCCATGAGGATTTCATCAGAAGCCGCATTACACTGAGCGGCTGTCCCAAGCTGG
>CAYSYF010000054.1:0-16634 GCA_964435155.1 uncultured Ruminococcus sp.
AAAGCTTATGGGTATTCCCGTAAATAAGCTTATCTGTGCTTCCAACAGCAATAATGTTCTCACCGATTTCATAAATACAGGTATCTACGACAGAAACAGAAAGTTCTATACAACAGTTTCTCCCTCCATGGATATCCTGATCTCCTCTAACCTTGAGCGTCTGCTGTACCACCTCAGCGGCGATAACGACGCCGTTATCAATGAGTGGTTCGGAAAGCTCAAGACAGACGGCAAGTACGAGATATCCGCCGATGTAAAGGCTAAGATATCCGAGCTGTTCTATGCAGGCTGCTGCGATGATGATGCTACAAAGGCTACCATCAAGGATACTTTTGAGAAGTACAGCTACCTGCTGGATACACATACAGCGGTTGCTGTCAAGGTATATGAGGATTACCGCAAGGCGACAGGTGACGAAACCAAGACAGTTATCGCCTCCACCGCTAATCCCTATAAGTTCAGCGGCGCAGTTTACGAGGCTGTCGGCGGTGTTGTTGATACAGACGATGAGTTTGAGATCATCGATCGTCTTGAAAAGATGACAAACACCAAGATGCCTGCACCTCTCGCAGCTACAAAGGATAAGGAGATACGCTTTACAGGCTCTGTTGAAAAGCAGGAGATGCCCGGCGTAGTAACCGATTTCCTTAAGGCATAAATTTCAGAAGGGAGGCTGAATGTGCTTTACACAATTGGCGACCTTCATCTCTCGTTAGGCTGCGATAAGCCTATGGACATATTTTCAGGCTGGAGCAATTACCTAGAGCGCCTTGAAGCTAACTGGAACTCACTGGTTACCGACGAGGACACCGTAGTATTGCTGGGCGACCATTCGTGGGCGCTGAGGCTTGAGGATTCGTACAAGGATATGGAGTTTATCCATTCGCGCCTGAAGGGAAAAAAGATACTTGTCAAGGGCAACCACGATCTTTGGTGGAGCACCATGAACAAGCTTAACAATTTCATTCAGAGCAACGGCTTCACATCTATACAATTCCTGTTCAATAACGCTTTTCTTGTCGAGGGCATCGCAATATGCGGCACCCGCGGCTGGATAAGGGAAAACGGGGAGCAGCCCGATATGAAGGTGCTTAACCGTGAGGCGGGAAGACTTGAGGCTTCCGTAAAGGAGGCGCTGAAGCTTGACGGCGAGCCTGTTGCGTTCATTCATTATCCGCCGATATATCGTTCGGAGGAGAATGTTTATCTCACAGATGTGCTTCAGAGATACGGCATTAAACGATGCTATTACGCACATCTTCACGGAGCCAGCATAAAGGGTGCGCTGAACGGTGTCGTAAACGGCATCGAATACCGCCTTGTATCTGCTGACAGCGTGGATTTTACTCCGGTAAAAATTGATCAGAAGTGCTAAGGTATTTCTGAATTTTAAAAATATCAATGTCCGACGGACAGGAAGGAATTACGCAAATGGAGATCATTTCCCAGAACAACACCGCAACCAATACTTATACTATTGAGTTTACATTCAGCGCAGAGGAATTCGAGGCTGCTGTAAACACAGCTTACAACAAGAAAAAGAAGAACATCGCTATCCCCGGCTTCCGTAAGGGCAAGGCTACACGCAAGATGATCGAGGCTCACTACGGTGAGGGCGTATTCTATGAGGAGGCTGTAAATGCTCTTTACAACAACAATATCGTAGCTGTTGTTGAAAAGACAGGTCTTGAGGTTGTTGACGTAGCTGAAACAGAGGTTCTCGATGTTAACAAGGAAACAGGCGTAAAGTTCACAGCAAATCTCATCGTTAAGCCCGAAGTAAAGATTTCCGATTACAAGGGATTAGAAGTTAAGAAGATCGTCAAGACTGTAAATGATGACGCTATCAACGCTGAGATCGACAAGATGAGAAGCAGAAACGCAAGAATCGTTTCCGTTGAGGACAGAGCTACTGTTCTCGGCGATACAGCAGTTATCGACTTCGACGGTTACCTCGACGGTGAGGCATTCGAGGGCGGCAAGGGCGAGAAGTTCCCCTTAGAGCTTGGCAGCAACACCTTTATTCCCGGCTTCGAGGAGCAGGTAGTTGGCAAGAACATCGGCGATGAGTTCGACGTTAATGTTACATTCCCCGAGAAGTATCAGGCTGAGAACCTCGCAGGCAAGGCAGTTGTATTCAAGTGCAAGCTGCACGAGATCAAGGGTAAGGATATGCCCGAGCTTGATGACGAGTTCGTTAAGGACGTAAGCGAGTTCGACACAGTTGACGAGCTGAAGGCTGACATCAAGACAAAGCTTGAGAAGAAGGCTGCTGACGATATGGAGCAGCAGGTTGACAATGACCTCGTAGAGGCACTGCTCACGAAGATGGAGGCAGAGGTTCCCGAGGTTATGTACGAGCGCCGTATCAACGACATCGCACGCGAGTGGAGCGCCTCCAACCGTATCAGAATTGAGGATTACCTCAAGTATACAGGCATCACAATGGAGCAGTTCAGAGCTACCTTCAAGGACGTTGCAAAGAAGCAGGTTGACCTTCGTCTGTGCCTCGAGCAGATCGCAGCAAATGAGAACGTTGAGATCACTGACGAGGATATGGAAAAGGGCTACGCAGAGCTTGCAGAGCAGTACAAAATGGACGTTGACAAGGTTAAGTCCGTTCTTGACAAGGACGCTATCACAGGCGACCTGAAGATCGAAAAGGCTCTTGATATCGTTCGCGACAGCGCAAAGATCGAAGAAGTAACAGAATAATTCACACCTTACGAAAACCGCGTACACAGTGCGCGGCTTTTCGGTTTAGACCCCCGTCGGCAAAAACCGACATATTCCGCTAATGCGGAGAAAGGACGGCAACTATGGCATACATTCCTTACGTTGTAGAGCAGAGCAGCCACGGCGAGCGCTCCTATGACATCTTCTCCCGACTTCTGAATGACAGAATAATCCTTCTGCATGACGAGGTCAACCACGCAACAGCCAGCGTTGTTATGGCACAGCTCCTTTATCTTGAGGGACAGGATCCCGATAAGGATATCTATCTCTATATCAACAGCCCCGGCGGCTCCGTTCATGACGGTCTTGCTATCTATGATACGATGCAGTACATCAAGTGCGATGTTTCCACAATCTGCATGGGTATGGCGGCTTCCATGGGTGCGTTCCTGCTGTCCGCAGGCACTAAGGGCAAGAGAATCGCTCTCCCCAACAGTGAGATCATGATCCACCAGCCCCTTATCGCAGGCGGCGGACTTTCGGGTCAGGTTACAGATATCCAGATCCGCGCAAATTCTTTGCTTCGCACAAAGGAAAGACTTAACCGTATCCTTTGCGAGAATACAGGCAAGGATTACGAAACTATCTGCCGCGACACCGAGCGCGACAACTTCATGACCGCCGAGGAAGCCCTCGCTTACGGTCTTATCGACAAGGTATACACAAACCGTTCTGACATCAAGTAAAACAGGAGGAACAGCAAAATGATGGTTTGCTCCTTTTGCGGCAAAAACGAAAATCAGGTAAGACGCATTCTGTACGGCGGCAGCGAGTCTGCAATAATCTGTAACGAGTGCATACTTGCCTCTTACAATATGCTGGTTGAAAGCGGCGACGTTAAGGGAAAGCGCGTAAAGCCCGCTCCCGATGAGGAAGATGTGGAGCGCCTTGACGGCCCCGAAACACTCATGCGTCCGCAGGAGATCAAGGCTTATCTTGACGAGTACATCGTAGGTCAGGACGAGGCTAAAAAGATCCTCAGCGTGTCCGTTTACAACCACTACAAGAGAACATTTCTGAACGAAGAGGGTCTTGATGATAACGAGGTAGAGCTTCAGAAGAGTAACGTTCTGCTGCTTGGTCCCACAGGTGTAGGTAAGACTATGCTGGCGCAGACTCTCGCAAAGCTTCTGAACGTTCCCTTTGCTATCGCAGACGCAACGACTCTCACACAGGCAGGCTATGTCGGTGAGGACGTTGAAAACGTTCTGCTGCGACTTATCCAGGCAGCCGATTACGATATCGAAGCAGCCGAGCGCGGCATTATCTACATCGACGAGATAGACAAGATCTCGCGCCGCAGCGAGAATACATCTATCACACGTGATGTAAGCGGCGAGGGTGTACAGCAGGCTCTGCTGAAAATAGTCGAGGGTACAGTTTCCAATGTACCTCCGCAGGGCGGCAGAAAGCACCCCCATCAGGATTTCATTCAGATCGATACCAAGAATATCCTGTTCATCTGCGGCGGCGCATTCGAGGGACTTGAAAAGATGATAAGCTCCCGTGTTTCGTCCTCTGCAATGGGCTTCGGCGCAGATGTCAACTCCAAGAAGGATAAGGAAAGCTCCGCAATGCTTCATAAGGTGAGCCAGGAGGACCTTGTAAAGTTCGGTATAATCCCTGAGCTTATCGGACGTCTGCCCGTAGTTACAGTGCTTGACGACCTTGACGAGGACGCTCTCGTGCGTATCCTTGACGAGCCGAAGAACGCGCTTATCAAACAGTACAAGTACCTGTTCAAGGCTGATGATATAGAGCTTGAGTTCAACGACGAGGCAAAGCGCGCTATCGCGAAGAAGTCTATCGAGAGAAAGACAGGTGCGCGTGGTCTGCGTTCTATCGTTGAGGCTACACTGCGTGATATCATGTTTACTGCTCCCAGTGACGAGTCTATCAAGAAGATAACCATTACTGCTGAGTGTGTAGACGGCACAGGCGAGCCCATTATCGAGCATGATAAGAAGGCAAAGGCAAAAAAGACTGAAAAAGCATAAATTAGACGGCAGGCAGTTTTGTCTGCCGTTTTGCGGATAGTGAGGAAGATATGAGCGAGCACGATATCATGATCAACAATGTTGATTGGTCAAACTATGCAACCATTTACGGCAGGGCAGACGGTACGCCGACAAAAGATGGAATAAGCTTCAATGTACCGCAGCGTCTGCGTGAGCTTTTCTGCGGCGACGAGGAAAAGGCACTTACTGCTGCCGATGAGCTTTATTATGCACTGTGCGTGAAGCCTGTGCTGTATTCTGCGGCACTGCCTGCATATGATATTGTTATGCATTGCTTAAGGGTAACGGACAATGATGAGCTTCGCAATGCGCTGATGGATATAGTATTTGCTATTGCGAACAGAGCGTCAGAAAATCCGTCAGATGATGATATCCACCTTAAGCTGCTGGATAAGCTTATGCGCGATATCGTTTTTTTCAAGGAGCTGTCGCATGACTCTGACGTTGATATTGCGGAGTCTGCCGGGGAGATATGTGAAATGCTTGAAAGGAGCAGCAATGTCGGCTTTTGAGAAGATATACGAGCAGGTGCGCAGGATACCCCGCGGCAAGGTCGCGACCTATGGACAGATCGCAATGCTTGCAGGGAATCCGCGTTGGTCGAGGGTCGTGGGCTATGCTCTTCACGCAAATCCCGATCCCAATGGAATCCCGTGCTATCGTGTAGTAGACCGAATGGGAAGATTATCTGCGGCTTTTGTTTTTGGCGGTGTGAATAAACAGGCAGAGCTGCTGCGTGCCGACGGAATTGAAGTCAGCGACGACAACAGGGTAGACCTTGAAAAATTCCTGTGGAACGGGCTGTAAATACTTGTCCTTGACATTTGCTGTCGAATGATATATAATAAATGTATATTAGTTTAAAAGGAGTTTTTCTTATGAAAATGAAGTTTCATATTCCTGATTTTTATCAGCACTGGGCGATCAATTTAAATCTTATTGATATGCTCAAGGAGCACCCTGAGTATTTCTATGATGGAGTTGAGATCGCTTCTTGCTTCGGTTGTTTTCCGCCCGCACTCTGGAATGGCGGTCGTACTCTGTATGGCTTTACAGGCATGGCTCAGGTTAATAACACTATTAAGCTCTTCAATGAAAGAAACGTACCGCTCAGATATACATTCACAAATCCTACGATCACCAAGGCTGATGTCAACAATTTGTTCTGTAATAATCTTTGTAAGGCAGCAGATAACGGATTTAATGAGATCATTGTAAATTCACCTGATCTTGAGGAATATGTCAGAGCCACATATCCGAACTTCCCGTTGATCTCAACGACCTGCAAGGAGATCAGAGATATCGACGGACTTGTTGCAGAGCTTGAAAAGGACTATAAGCTCGTTGTTCTCGACTACAACTGGAACAATGATTTTGAAAAGCTGGCACAGATCCCCGAGCAGTATCGCAGCCGCTGCGAGGTGCTTATAAATCCTTATTGCATACCTAACTGTACAAAGCGTGGCGAGCATTATCGTATTCTTGGTGAGTGCCAGAGAAAAGCAAGCGTTGCAAGACCAACTATGTTCAATTCCGGTTTCGACAAGTCTCTTGAAGATGCATTCAGAGTAAATTGCAAGAATACATGCTATAACTTCTATATGATCCATAAGTATTCTACCTTCGTCCCTTATGAGAATCTTGCAAAGTATATGGAACTCGGCTTCAATAATTTCAAGATTGAGGGCAGAACACTTAATATAGCGAATGTAGCAGAGAGTTATGTTTATTATATGGTAAAACCCGAATATCGCGATATAGTAAGAATTGAGTTGCTTACAAAGGTAAGACGTGAATATATCAGTGGGTCTACCAGACACCACGTGCTGAAGGACTGAGATCAACGCGAAAATTGTCAATATTTCATCAATCCATTTAAAAACGCCCTTAATGCTAAGTAAATTTATAGAAATTGACTATTGCAAAAGGCTTGTTGTTATGATATACTATTAGATAGGGAAAATGACCCTGTTGTATGTTAGAGAATGATTTCTACCTATTAGGAGGATTTTGGCATGAATAATATCGAACTCAGCGAAAAGATCAGTGCGGCTCTTAAGGGCAGCAAGGCAAAGGCAAAGAAGTTCCAGGACCTTGTTGCAGTACATTTCAATCTTCTTGACGTATCCGAGAATATGTATATCGAGGTAAAGGAAGGCGTTCTTTCCGTAATGCCTTACGAGTATAACGACAAGCAGGCAACAGTTACTGCTTCCACAGAAACTCTTGAAAAGATCTTCACAGGCGTTCTTTCCATGGACGAGGCTATTGCTGCAGGTTATGTTCAGGTTGAGGGCGATGCCGATAAGTTCAAGGCTCTTGAAGTGCTTATCCCCGCTAAGAAGGTAGCTGAAAAGAAGACTCCCGCAAAGAAGCCTGCTGCTAAGAAGACAGCAGAGAAGAAAGCACCTGCTAAGAAGTGCGCTCCCAAGGCAGAGGCTAAGGCTGAAGCAAAGCCTGCTGTTAAGGAAGAAACAAAGGCTGCTCCCAAGGCTGAGGCTAAGCCCGCAGTAAAGGCTCCTGCAAAGAAGCCTGCAGCTAAGAAGTAATTAAAGATAAAGTAAAGGAATGTCCGCTGAACTTCGGCGGACATTTTTTGTGAAATATGAAAAGAATAATTGCATTTGTAAAAAGTAATGTCGTGTTGATGGTTTCGCTGCTGGCGGCTTTGATCTCCATGATATTTGTTCCGCCCTGCGAGGCTTATCTTGGATACATAGATTATTCTGTAATAATACTGCTTTTCTGCCTTATGGGGGCAGTTGCCGGACTGCGCTCGCTCGGTGTGTTTGATGCTATATCAACTGCGCTGCTGACAAAAACAAGCTCGGCAAGGCTAATAGCCTTTATTCTTATGAATTTGTGCTTTTTCCTGTCAATGCTGGTAACAAATGATGTTGCATTGATCACTTTTGTACCGCTTACACTGGGACTCTATGCAGGAACGGGCATGACCTCGCAGCTTATCATGACGATCGTCATCGAAACAGCAGCCGCAAACCTCGGCAGTATGATGACGCCGATAGGCAATCCGCAGAATTTGTTTTTGTATAAGCATTACAATATGAGCATAGACAGCTTCATAAGCTCGGTGCTTATGTTAGGAATTATCGGCTACGCTGTACTGTGCTTGTCGATATTGCTGGTAAAAAAGGGAGCAGTAACGTCTGAACAGGAGCGCCGCAGCTTTAAAGCAGGACCACGCTTTCTGCTGTATTTAGCCGTGTTTATTCTCTGCGTGCTTTCTGTTGCAGGGCTTGTCAGCGAATATATCTGCCTTATCGCTGCTGTAGCAGTTATGCTGATAGCCGATTATATGCTGTTTGCTAAGATAGACTATTCGCTGCTGCTTACTTTCGTGTGCTTCTTTATTTTCGTCGGAAATATAGGCAGTATCGAAGCGGTAAAAAGCTTTGTTGCAGAGCTTTTGACAGGCAGGGAGCTGCTTGTATCTGCAATACTAAGTCAGGTCATTAGTAATGTTCCGGCAGCAGCAATGCTTGCTGACTTCACCGAAAATTCGGTACAGGTGCTTCGCGGAGTTAATATAGGCGGTCTGGGAACACCCATTGCATCGCTTGCGAGCCTTATTTCTTACCGATTTTATGCTTCCTCAGAAAAAGCTGAGAAGGGAAGATATATGCTCGTGTTTCTGGCGGTTAATTTCGTGATGCTCGGCATCATGCTTTGCGCAGGTGTTTTTCTTGTATAAAAGCCTTGAAATCGACAATAAAATATGGTAAAATATAAGCATTATAACTCAGTGCGGCAAACGCTGCTGAAATGGAGGAATATATGAAAGTATTGGACAAGCTCTTTCGCCTGAAGGAGCACAAGACCGATGTCAAAACTGAGGTCATTGCAGGTATCACGACATTTATGACAATGGCGTATATCCTTGCGGTAAACCCCTCGATCCTGTCCGCTGCGGGTATGGACAGCGGCGCTGTATTTACCGCAACTGCGATAAGCGCTGTTATCGGTACATTGCTGATGGCGCTTCTTGCAAACTACCCGTTCGTTCTTGCTCCCGGTATGGGACTTAACGCTTATTTCACTTATACAGTTGTTATGGGAATGGGTTATTCGTGGCAGATGGCGCTTGCTGCTGTTCTTGTTGAGGGCGTTATCTTTATTGTACTCTCCCTTACAAACGTGCGCGAGGCGATCTTTAATGCTATCCCAATGCAGCTTAAGCACGCTGTTACGGTAGGTATCGGACTCTACATAGCATTTATCGGACTTCAGAATGCTAATATCGTTGTTGACTCCAGCACTCTCGTATCGCTGTTTTCGTTCAAGAACTCGGTACAGGACGGTACATTCTTCACAGACGGAATCTGTGTTGTGCTCGCGCTGGTTGGAATTATCGCAACAGCGATCCTTATGGTAAAGAAGGTAAAGGGCGGTATCCTTTGGGGAATCCTCGGCACATGGATACTCGGCATGATCTGCCAGCTCACAGGACTTTACGATCCTTCTGTAAACGGCTCGCTTTTCCCCGACTTCAGCAACGGTATATCCGTACCCTCGCTCCAGCCTATCTTCTTCCAGATGGATTTCAGCCAGTTCCTGTCGCTTGATTTCCTTGTCGTAGTATTTGCGTTCCTGTTCGTTGACCTGTTCGATACGCTCGGAACGCTGATGGGTGTTGCGTCCAAGGCTGACCTGCTTGACAAGGACGGCAAGCTGCCCAAGGTAAAGGGCGCGCTTATGGCTGACGCAATCGCGACTACCGCAGGCGCAATGCTCGGTACTTCCACAGTAACCACCTTTGTTGAGAGTGCTTCAGGCGTTGCAGAGGGCGGACGTACAGGACTTACCTCTGTGGTATCGGCTATCCTGTTTGCGTTATCGCTGCTGCTGTCGCCTATCTTCCTTGCTATCCCGTCTTTTGCTACTGCTCCTGCACTGGTAATGGTAGGATTCCTGATGATGACCTCTATCGTGAAGATAGACTTCAACGATTACACTGAGGCAATTCCCGCGTTTATCGCAATTATGGCTATGCCGTTCATGTACAGCATATCCGAGGGTATCGCAATGGGTGTTATATCCTATGTTGTGATAAACCTCGTAAGCGGCAAGCACAAGAAGATCACACCTCTGATGTATGTGCTGGCAGTTCTGTTTATACTGAAATATGTGATGATATAACATTAAAGCCCTCACCAATTCGGTGAGGGCTTAATTTTATGTGTTTACGTCATTTGTATTCTCAGCAGCAGGCTCTTGAACTGGTTGTGCCTGCTGCATCGGAGCAGGCTGTCCATACACCATAGGCTGATATTGCGGAGGGTATTGCTGATATTGAGGATATTGCGGTTGCATTGGATAAAATGGATATTGCATGTTAGTCTGTTGCTCGATCGGAAGTACCTCGTTTTTAAGTGACAGACCAAGGCAGATATATGCCGAAGTAAGCGTTAGCACAGTCGTGATCGGGGTGATGATGCCAAGCAACATATATGCAGCTTCACCCATATTTGCAATGATCTTGTATTCACCGCTTGAAAATAGTATATTTGAATTTCCCAAAGCATAAAAGAACATACATAATGACGGAACAATGGTAAATGCCATTTGACTACGCGAACTGAACATTAAAACCAGTGTAGAAATACCGCTAGGCATCAATGGTAACACTATGATTATTAGAACGAAGAAAGGACCTAATAGTATAAGCCAGCCACCGCCGGGACTATGCAACTGTGAATAAAGCGATCTTGAAGCTTCTATGCCAAGAACTAGAGTAAATATAAGAATTGCAAGATTACCTAAAGCAGCAAATTTAAGTGATTTCCGTGAAAGAAGAAAGCCCAAAGGTATGCAAAGCTCAGCTACAAGCATGATATAGCTTAGGTAAGGGGTTTCTGAGCTCATCATAATGCTGTATTCATATATTCCACCTGTCAAATAAGCTTTAACAGCTTTTAAGATGACATATATTATAGCTAGAATAATTGCCGCAACATACAGCTTAGACCCCTTAGGAACATAAAGCTTGCCTTTGTTCATGACATCGTCTCCTTTGTTACGATAATTTTATCATAAATATTTAATATTGTCAAGTAACGCGAAATTTCCGAAAAAAATCAAAAAACATCTTGATTACTTACAAAAAAAGGCATATAATAAACGTGAAAAAAGAGCGGAATACCGCCGAACAAAGAAGAAAGGAACAGCAGAAATGGAGCTAAAGACTATACAGCACTTATGCGAGCTCAGTAAGCTTAATTATGACGACGAGGCATTGCAAAAGGTCGCGTCGGAGATGACCGAGATAATTTCGCTCATGGACGGTATTAAGGAGTTCGACCTCAGCTATGACGACAGAGGGGACAACAACAGTATTTCTTTCAGTGAGGTGCGCGAGGATATCGCGAAGCCCTCGCTTTCGCCCGAAAAGCTCATGCAGAATGCAAAGAGCAGGGAAAGCTGCTACGTTGTTCCCAAGGTAGTGGACTAAGGAGGCGCGGAATGGATATCAGGAGAGCAAGGATACGCGACCTCAGAAAGGCGCTCGATACAAAACAGATAGGCGCAAAGGAGCTTTGCAGCGAATATTTCAGACGCATTGAGGCTGTTGATGATAAGCTGAAGTCTTACATCACAGTAACCAAGGACGAGGCTATGCAGATGGCTGACCAAGCGCAGAAAATGATAGACAGCGGCAAAGTGGCAGCGCTCACAGGAATACCGATAGCCGTCAAAGACAACATCTGCACAGATGGAGTAAGGACTACCTGTGCAAGCAGAATGCTTGAAAATTTTGTTCCGCCTTATGATGCCACCGTTATTGAGAATTTAAAGCACGAGGGCTATGTGCTGCTTGGCAAGACCTCTATGGACGAGTTTGCAATGGGTGGCTCAAATCAGACTTCGGCTTTTGCAAAGACCAAGAATCCCTATGACCTCGGCAGAGTTCCCGGAGGCTCGTCAGGCGGAAGCGCAGCAGCGGTAGGCGCTTCTCTCGCGCCTTGTGCGCTAGGCTCTGATACAGGCGGCTCGATAAGACAGCCTGCGGCATTCTGCGGCGTTACGGGAATAAAGCCCACCTACGGCAGAGTGTCGCGGTACGGACTTGTTGCTTTTGCAAGCTCTCTCGACCAGATAGGACCCATCTGTAACGATGCCTACGACTGTGCCATAATGCTGAATACGCTTTGCTCCCATGACGAGCACGACGCTACAAGCGCAAGAGCAGCAGTCCCCGATTTCACGGAAAAGCTCGGTCAGCCGATAAGCGGCATGAGGATAGCAATGCCTAAGGAATTCTACGCTGACGAGATAGACAGCGATGTTCGCGAGGCAGTTCTTCAAGCGGCAAAGTCGTATGAAGCAAAGGGCGCAAAGCTTGTAGAATGCTCCATGCCCTCGCTGAAATACGCCATTCCCGCATATTATCTCATTGCCTGCGCCGAGGCAGCGTCAAATCTCTCGCGCTTTGACGGAATTAAATACGGCTACAGGGGAGAGGGCAGCACTTTCGAGGAGCTTATCCGCGACAGCCGCACCAAAGGCTTCGGTGATGAGGTCAAGCGCCGCATACTTCTTGGCAATTATGCGCTTTCCAGTGGTTATTACGACGCTTATTACAAGAAAGCTCTTGCCCTAAAGCAGGAGATAATCAGAGAATACAACGAGCTTTACAGCAATGCCGATGCAATACTCACTCCGACCGCACCTACCGTAGCTTATAAGATAGGCGAGCAGGAGAAAGACCCTGTGAAGATGTACCTTGCCGATATATGCACTGTGACTGTGAATATTGCGGGACTTCCAGCAATAAGCACCACCTGCGGCTATGACAAGGACGGAATGCCCATCGGTATGTCGATAGTCGGCAAACGCTTTGACGAGCCCACGATACTTCAGCTTGCAGACGCATTTGAGCGTGATTTCGCGTCTGTTGAGCCGAAGCTTTAAGGAGGTGCAGCAATGAGATATTATCCTACAATGGGACTTGAGATACACGCAGAGCTTCTCACAAAGTCCAAGGTATTCTGTTCCTGCTCAGCCGAATTTGGCGGCGAGCCAAACTCGCGCTGCTGTCCCGTGTGCAGCGGACTTCCCGGAACGCTTCCTGTGCTTAACCGCCGTGCAGTTGAGTATATAATCAAGGCAGGCTATGTCATGAACTGCGATATCAGCCGCTTTACAAAATGGGACAGAAAGAATTATTTCTACCCCGATCTGCCAAAGGCATATCAGATATCGCAGATGCCGCGCCCCGTATGCCTTGACGGTCATGTTGACATCAAGGTGAACGGCGAGGATAAAGCTATCCGAATAAATCGTATCCACTTGGAGGAGGACGCAGGAAAGCTTGTCCATAACGACGAGGACAGAATTTCCCTTGCCGATTACAACCGCTGCGGAATACCGCTTATCGAGATAGTCACCGAGCCTGATTTCCACAGCGCCGATGAGGTGGTAGCGTTCTTTGAGAAGATAAAGCTGCTGCTTTTGTACGCAGGGATATGCGATTGCAAGATGGAGCAGGGAAGTATCCGCTGTGATGTAAACATTTCAATTGCACCCGAGGGGAGCGAAAAGCTCGGAACACGCACAGAGCTGAAAAACCTTAATTCGCTCAAAGCAATTGCAAAGGCTATTGAGGTAGAAATAAACCGTCAGGCTGAAATACTGGACAAAGGCGGCGAAATAGTACAGGAAACACGCCGCTTCAATGAGGCGGCAGGGGAAACGCTTGCAATGCGCTCAAAGGAGGACGCACACGACTACCGATATTTCCCCGACCCCGACATTCCGCCGATAATCTTCACCGAGGAGGAGCTAGCCGATATCAGAAGCTCACTCCCCGAAATGCCCGAGCAGCGTATGCAGCGTTATCGCAACGAGTACGGCATAAGCGAGAATGACGCTGTTATAATCGTGTCTGATAAGCGCGTCAGCGACTTTTTCAACGAGGCTGTAATCGGCTGTAGAAACCCTAAAAACGTTGCAAGCTATCTTGTGGGGGAGTTCATGCGCAGGGTAAACCTCGGTGAGATAGACCTTGATGAGCTGAAATTCAGCGGCAAGGATTTTGCGCAGCTTGTCGAATATCTCTATTCCGACAAGCTTTCTCAGAATAATGCAAAGCTTGTTCTCGGTATAATGGCAGAGCGCGGAGGCTCTCCGAAGGCTATTTCAGACGAAAATGACCTGTGGGTAAAAGAGGACGCCGAGCAGCTTTCTAAGGTGATAGACGAGTTGATCGCGAATAACCCCAAGGCCGCCGCGCAGTACAGAAACGGCGATCAGAAGGTATTCGGCTTTTTCATGGGTCAGGCTAACAAGGCGCTGAAGGGTGCAGCTTCGCCCAAAGCAATTCAGGAGTATATCAGAAAGAAATTAAGCGAATAACGCGATACCCTCCCGAATTTCGGGAGGGTATATATTATTCGTTTGTAAGGTTGTAGGTAACGCCTGCAATAGTTACGCTGACAACATCATCGGGATTGATGGGGTAATAAAAGTTTTTCTCGCCAACTAATGTTTCTTCGGTGCCGCCGCCGAAAACGCCACCACGGAATTGCATCTCATTTCCATCTGTAAGCATAATTGATATTTCGTTTTCAAATTGCTTATGGCAACCCTCATTCCATATAGTATGTTTTTGTTCCTTGTCAACTTTAAGTTCATAGCATATACGGAATGGTGTAATACGTATTTCTGTAAGCATCATTTCATATTCATCTATGTTGTATATATGTTCGGGATTTATTGTTTTCATATCAGAGTTTCTGTCAAAGCTTCCCATATCAATTTCGATGGCTTCGTTGATGCTTAATGTTCTACTCACTATTACATCTGTTGTTCCCTCAACGGGCATAAGATCGTAATACAGGGTATTAAATTCAAAACTGATTACGTCATCTGGCAGCTCAGTATCCGAAGTGAAGTACACCGCCATTGTAAATGAATTTTCGTTTTGGTCGATGATATATGAGTGCGAACCGCTTACTATCGGGTTTGCTGTGGCACTTAGGCTTGCAATTTCTGCAACTTCACCCTTAGTGTCATTTAAGATAACATCTAGCACAATAATTGCTGTGCTTTTGTCGGCGGCTATTCCATGAAAGTTTAATGTGAAATCGTCATTAACAATAGTTTTATCAAGCGGCATTCCATACTTTTCAAAATCAAAATTGTTCTGCCACTCAGCAGTATTTTCTATGGCTCTGCCTGAGAAGAAGTTTGTTAAAAGCCCGGCATAATCCCAATTGTTTGCTGCGCCTACGCCTACAGTTCCGATGGTAAGAGCAGTAACAGCCGCACACGCTGCGATAATCGGCTTCTTGAAGCCTTTATTTCTCTTTGTGTTCTTTTCTTCCATATTTTCCGCCTTTCCGATCACATGTGCAATGATCTCGTCGTCGCTCCTTATCGGAGTTATCTTATCGAAAAGTCGGGTGATATCCTCTTTCATATTAAAGTCCCTCCTTAGTGAGCATTTTCTTAAGCTGTTTTCTTGCACGTGCAAGCCGTGTAGTAACTGCTGAGGCAGATATTCCTTGGATATTCGCTATCTCTTTTACCGAGTAGCCCTCGTAGTAAAAAAGATAGATGATAGCAGAATATTCTGGTTTTAGCCTGCGGATACAGTCAAGAAGCTCGCTCTCCTTACTGTCCTCTATCGGAATATCGTTGATTGACTCCGATGAACGCCGCTTTTGCGAGCGCAGCAGGTCTTTGCAAAGATTTATGGTGACCCGTATCAGCCAAGCCTTTATATTCTCCTCGGCAGGGAAGATGATGTTGCTTGTGTACAGCCGCAGGAATGCCTCCTGCACGATATCCTCCGCGTCCTCTCTGTTTTTAAGATAGCTGAATGCCAGTCTGAACATTGAGGAATGGTACCTGCGGATAATGTCGCTTATCTGTATTTCAGTCAAATCCATCATCTCCTTGAAAGCGCTTTCACTAAATAGACGTTTGAAAGCGGAAAAATGTCACACAAAAACAACTACCCCCGCTTTTTTTCAAGCGGGGGAGATATATTCAATTGTATCGTAATCAAGTATTACATTGGAATTTACCGCCTTTATAAAATTTACGTCGAATTAAATTTTATGTAGACATTGGTCTGTCCTTTCGCAACATCTATGTCAACGCTAACGCGATTCAGTGGTGGATATCCACCAAGATCATCTGCGGTGTCTTTCTGCGGAAGGTTTTTCAATGAGCCAAACGCTCCGTTTCGGTAGCTGCTGCGTCAGTAGGGAATGCCCCTCGCAGTCCGTTCACCATTCAATTTGACCCTCAGCTCTCGGTACGAGCCGCAGATGATGTGAAATTGTTTTTAGCAGTTTCCATTGGACCCGCCCCTTTCTGTCTGGATTTTAGTCAAGCTACTAAGCGTGTTATTCCATTGGAGTTTACCTCTTTCGATATCTGGTTTAAGGATCTTATCTCTCTAACCCATCGGAGTGTACCTCTTTCTTGAAGTTCGGTAAGAGTTTGTTTTCTCTTTCCTTGATTAAATAATACCACATATTTTGTGCAAAGTCAATAGTTTTTTTCAACTTTATTGCTGGCAAACTATCTAATATTATTTTCGACAAATTAGTCAAAACTCCGATTATTTGCTTAATAATGCGGAAAAACACAGTTTTCTTGATTTTTTATATTGACAATCTTTGAAACATAGTGTAAAATAAATATATGGTGCTGCAAAAAGCAGCTTGAATTTGAAAGGAAATATGAATTATGGCTGATGAAATGAATAATGCAGTCCTCGATGAGGAAGAGGGCATCATAGAGCTTGAAGATGAGGACGGCAACGTTGTCCGTTTTGAATTTGTGGACGCAATGGAGCACAATGGTGTTACTTACTATGCTCTCGTTCCCGAAACCGATGACGAGGAGGGC
>CAYSYF010000055.1:0-16629 GCA_964435155.1 uncultured Ruminococcus sp.
TGTGTTTGACCAACTTTGTGTGTTGCGGATTGGGTGTTTTGCTCTTATCTATTATTAAGTAAGTGAATGTCTATTCTGCAAAAATAAAACCTGCTATTATAAGAGCTACGACAACAAATACAGCAACCACAAAAAAGATGAGCGTACGATTCTTTTTCTTGCCGTGAACTTCTTCATAGTTGAAATATACTTTCGCATTCGGAAGCCACTCTTCATCTTTATCTATGCGTTCCTCGTTTTCAGGTTTAACTATGCCACGTAATTGAGGTGGAATATCAGCTACCGAATTGTAATTTCTATATTTTTCTTGCGGACCAGCCGTTCCGACGTTATTATTAAGACTATCTGTGCTTTCTGCAATCGAAGAAAAAAGCTCTGCTTCTTCTTGAGTTGTAAAACCGTACTTCGTATCTGCATACCGAGGTTTAGTTATATCGGCTGCAGTTGCAGGCTTGTCACCGGATATAGAACTCTCAAGCTTCATTATATCTAAATTCTCGTCAGACATGATCAAACACCTCCTTATCTTATGCGCTTCCTCAAAATAGAGTGGGGCGGAACAACAATGTCAGACGGGATAGTCAGCTTCTGCGTAGCGTAACGTGCAACCTCGATAGCCTCACCCTCTGCATTGAACATTTCAGTGGGACGGAAAGCTATCGGCTCACGGTTTGGCGCGAGTATCTCAAGCTCGTCTGACAAAGTAAAGTAATTACGCTGTGTGAGATACATTATGCCGTTTTCACAGTTATCAACAGTACCGACAAAATCGTATTCACGCATATAACCGCTGTCTGCAAAATACTGACCGCCGTTGGTTGTTACGGTAGGATCTTGTGTTTCACTGCCCTGATTAGGGTGACCGTAGAAAAATCCTGTGCAGTACGGACGGTGGCTGATCTTATTTACCTCGTCGATCACCCACTGAGCAGGCTTCTCGCCCTTTATCGCAGCATCAAGAGCCGCACGATAAGCGTTTACTGTGACCGCAACATAGTATGCGGATTTAGCTCTGCCCTCGATCTTGAAGCTTGTAACACCGGCATCTAAAAGGTCATTCAGATGTTCGATCATGCACATATCACGCGCATTGAGTATATACGAACCACGCTCGTCCTCAAATACCTTATAAAATTCGTTGGGACGCTTTTCCTCCATGAGATGATAACCCCAGCGGCAAGGCTGTGCGCACTCGCCGCGGTTTGCGTTTCGTGCAACAAGGTACTCAGAAATAAGGCATCTTCCCGAAAAGCTTACACACATTGCGCCGTGTACAAAGACCTCGATCTCCATATCATCAGGGATATTTTTACGGATCGTGCGTATATTCTCAAGATCTACCTCGCGCGCCAGCACTATTCGCTTAGCGCCCATTTTGTAAAGCTCCTGCGCCGTCTTATAGTTTACAACCCCTGTCTGAGTAGAGATGTGAAGTTCAAGATCGGGAGCATATTCCTTGATCATGGAGATAACGCCGAGATCGCAGGCAATTGCAGCGTCAACACCGCATTGCTGTGCATAGGCGATATATTCGGGAAACGCATCAAGCTCCTCATTAAGAGGAATGGTATTGCAGGTAAGATATACCTTTGCTCCGCGGGAATGTGCAAGCTCGACAGCCTTTTTCAGCCCCTCGGGATCAAAATTCTTAGCACCTGCTCTCATTCCATAGGACTTTCCCGCCAGATATACAGCGTCACAGCCGTAATCCAGCGCGGAAAGCAAGCACTCTTCGTCGCCTGCGGGAGCAAGTAATTCGGGTTTTATATTCACAATTTTACTCCTGTTTTTTATTCCTGTTCCTGAGAACGAAGCTCGGCATCAATGATATTCTGCTCATGCTCCTCATTTGTCTGAGCATAGAAGAATGCACCGTCTTCACTTGCGAGGAAGTAATAATAATCACTCTCCGCAGGATAAAGAGCAGCATTTATAGCGATAAGTCCCGGGTTGCATATTGCACCGGCAGGAAGACCCTCACACTGGTAGGTGTCATAGGCAAGCACAATATCATCGTAATCATCTTCCCCACTGATCTCAGGCTCGATGCAGTTATCGATATAGGTGTAAGTGGTGTCAGATTGCAGGCTCGGGAAGCGCTCGGGAGCATTGAGTCGGTTGTGGAATACAGAGGATATCATGGACATATTATCCTCGTTCGTACCCTCCCACTGAATGAGCGAAGCGAGGATAACGACCTCATCGAGAGTCATACCAAGCTCCTCCATGCGGTATTCCATCGAACGCGTGATCTTGTCCTCAAAGTTCTCATACATCTTCTGAGCAGCGATCTCGGCATAAGCGGTAGTATCATACTGCGGGTTTTCCTTAAGATCCTCAACTACCCAGAAATTATATGTGTCAGGGAACAGATAGCCCTCAAGGAAATAGAATCTGCCATCATTTTCAGCGATTCCCTCCTCAAAGTCATACTGCTCTATCTTTTCCTTATAAAACAGCTCAAAGTCCTCAGCACGGCATACATAATTCTCCTCGAGTATACGTCCGATATCCTGCGCGGTAGAACCTTCGGGGATCATAACTGTGACTGTTTCGGTGTATGTCCTTATAGTCTGAAGCGTACTCACTATGCTGCCATAGCTCATATTTGATTTTACAACAAAGTTACCGTTGAGAAAATCGCCCTTCTCCTCAAAGAAATTGATATAAGCCACAAAAAGATCAGGCATTTCAATGATACCATTCTCATGAAGCTCCTCTGCTATCTGCTGAACGCCCATATCATCTGTAATGGATATCTCATACTCCTTGCTTGCCTTAGCCATACCCGTAAAATCCATCAGAGCAACTATCAGCTTGTATGCAAGAAAAGCACCTACACCGATCGCGATAACCGACAAAAGAACGCCGAGAAAAATCTGTCCGAATGTCCTGGTATGGTTAGTATAATACTTTTTCTTCTTTTTCTTCTTGCGGCGCTTTTTTACAGGATTTGATGGAGCATACGGCTCAACAGCCTCGGAAGTATCGTCATTTTCGGGAATGACCGAGTCCATAAGCCTTGTCTTTTCCATATCGTCCTCGGTACTGTTCAAATCCGTGAATTTGTCACGAGGCATAATTTCACCTGTATTGTCGCTGTAATGTACATCTGAGATGCTGTCAAGCTCCATTGTGCCCGAAAGATCATCTCTGCCATTTACAACCTCTTCGTTTTCTTCGGGGAAGTTGTTTTCATCAAGGAAATCGTTATTCTCCATTTTGACCTCCGTATTATTTATCAAAGATCGTCAGATCAGCTTTTTTATCATGTGGCTCGGCAGGGACTTCCATTTTGAAATCACGATAGCAGACTATGACTGACTTACCCGAAAATTTAGTTAAAAACCTGTCATAATAGCCCTTACCGTAGCCAAGACGAGATCCGTTTCCGTCAGCGCAAAGCGCGGGAACTATGCACAACGAATTGCCGGATACCGCGATCTCTTCCGTTCTGTCAACAGGCTCAAGAATGCCATACCGACCGTCTTTGAGCTCTGAAAAGGCGCGTATCTCATAAAATGTAAGTTCCGTATCTCCCGAAACGGGAACACCGACTCTTATGTCATTGTTAAAGCAATATTGAAGCACGCGCCTCGTATCAACTTCAATATCAGTGGAAACATACGTAAGCACCGTGTCAGCCTTGTTAAGCAAAGGTATAAGCTGTTGAAAGATGCTTTCATCGGCAGAAGCCTTAACAGCAGTCTGTATTGCTTTGCGTTCGCTTATGAGCCGCTTTCTTAAGCTGCGCTTTACTTCCTGCATTGCATACCTGCCGCGATACGGTCAGCCTCGGGCTTGCCGCACAGCACCTCCACAAGGCGAAGTCCGAAATCCACAGCAACACCCGGTCCTACGCCCGTTGTCACGTTTCCGTCGGTAACAACACCTTCTTCTGAAAGCACAGCGCCTTCGAGGAATTTCTCAAAGCCTGGGAAGCAGGTAGCGCTTTTACCGCTAAGTATTCCCTTTTTTCCGAGTATGGAAGGCGCGGCACATATTGCCGCAACAGGAATGTCATTACTCATGCAATAGTCGATAGAAGCCTGTACTACTGCATTCTTCTCAAGATTAAGTGTTCCCGGCATACCGCCCGGCAGCACTATCATCTCAAGACGCTCGTCAAGCTGCACCTGCATATCAGTGATATCGCAGAGCATAGTAACCCCATGAGAAGCTCTTACGGCGTCACTGCCTACGCCGACAGTAACAACGTCCTTTTCGGCTCTGCGCAGTATATCAACAGGCGCAAGACCCTCTATTTCTTCAAAACCATCTGCAAGAAAAACGTAGATCATAATCAACCTCCGAATGTTATATCAAATTTGTCCTCTAAAAATACGGGATAATAGGACAGCTTGGCTTTACGAAGGTTTTCCGCGCCTGTATCCTCTTCCCTGTTTATATATTTGTATTTACCGCCGAGCGACTTTACAAACTCGCGGTTTATAGCGGTATAAGCGCCCTGATAATTGCGAAGCGCCTTTTCAACATGAACAACAAAGGTATCATCGGACGCCTCTTCACCGAAGCAGAATGCCTGTACCTTGCCGTCAACTCTTATCAGACCGCCCTTATAGCCGAGCTTGTCGTAGTACTTAAAGCTACAACGAACGATACAGCTTTCATCTTCTTTGCTTTGACTGTCATCATCATTACAGCCAAATTCACAGATATTCTCACTGCACCATATCTCATTCATAGCGATACATTCAGAGATATTCTCCGCAGTTATCGGCTCAAAGCACCAGTCGTTCTCATAAAAACGATTGAGGTGATTGCGCTTTGAATGATATTTTTTGCCTTTGAGCTCTGCAAGATCCTCTGCAAGATAAACATAATCACTGCCGTCACGGTTATATTCAGCAGCAGCATCAGGGTAAAGCTCAAGTATCCGCTCTGTTATATCGCGGTTTGCATAAATATGCAAAGGCGTCTTATGCTCCTCGCAATAATCCTTTAAAAGCTCAACACCCGTTCTCACATCACAGCCGCCTGTAGGAAAAGAGAACTTGTAAGTTCCGTCAGCCATGCCCCAGCGAACGAAATAATACTCGCGGAGCTGCGCGATCTCAACACGAAATATCCTGCGCCACACAAAGTTATTGCCGAATGTATATTCGCAGCCTCTAAACTGCGACTTTTTCAAAGCCTCATCTATCCAAGGCTTGTCCGTGATTTCAATACCTCTGAAAAAAATGTCAGACATCAAAAAGCTCCTCTACGCTTGCTAAAATCAACTTATGGATATCATCTATCGGGAGCGGCTCAGCACCGTCCGAACAACGTATCATATCCCACGCACACTTTCCTGCGGTGTAAAGAGCGCTGTCACGACATTTCTGCATAAAATCCAAATTGCGCTCATGGATATCCTTTTTTGCCTCGTCACCGTTGTATCGTACAGAAAGCAGCTTCTGCGACACCTCAAGCGGCATATCGAGGAAAAGCACCTTATCGGGTCTTGGAAGCCCGAGCTTTACATACTCGTAATCCCACAGCCATGTCAGAAACTCGTCACGCTCGCTCTCAGCAAGCTTTGTCATCTGGTAAATAGCATTTGAGGTGGTGTATCGTCCGCACACGATTATATCGCCGTTGTCATAATGCTTTTTCCAATCCGTGTTGAAGCTGATATATCGGTCAGCGGCATAAAAGCTGCTGGCAGCATACGCACCTACAACTCCCTCACACGGAATAACGCCGCGGAGATAATCCGAAACTACTTTTCCGCTGTGGCTGTCATAGTTCGGAAAGCTGACGAGCCTCACTGTACGACCGCGCTCAGCAAGCGCTTTTACTACCAATTCAAGCTGAGTGGACTTTCCGCACCCGTCTAAACCCTCAAGAACTATTATCTTTCCTTTGCTCATAAAACATACCTATCCATCATATTGTTATACATTATATACTATACCACAAATGAGCGATTTAGTCAATGCTTTTTGTAAGTTTTATACAAAACTAATCTGAATATGAGAAACAAAAGCGACCCAAGAGTTAATACTCATCGGGTCACTAACAAATTAAATATTCTATTCGTTTTCATTTATCTTCTTTTTGCGCTTAATACTAATTACAATAACTATCAAAGATGATACCATAAGCACCAATAAACCGATACCTAACATCAGCCTGCTGCTAACAAGACCGTTCTCACCAATAAAAGGTTCATCGTTATCAACAACATACATCATAATAAAAGCAAACGCTTCTGAAAGTAATACCCAAGCCCCCGAAACAGTACCGATTCCCTTTATGCCAAAAATACAGTCCTTTGCAGCGCACCTTATTGTCCACCATAAAAATGCAACAGAAGCACATACCGCAAGCAAGGATACTTCGCTGACACACCAAACAGCGCTCTCGTTAATCAGAACAGCAATACCCGAAATACCGACATATACCCATAGCGCTTCAACGATAAGCTTTGTACGCATCTGATTCTGACGCTCGTCAAAAACTTCCTTTCTGTCAACGGGCTCACCCATTATCATACGCTCGCAGAATTTATCAAAGCTCTTTAAACTCATACCAATACCTCCAATTTTACTCCTCTGACCAAAACAGCTCATCAAGGGTCTTACCCAAGACTTTACAAATGGATATGCAAAGATTGATAGTGGGATTGTAATCGCCGTTTTCAACGGCACTTATAGTCTGCCGCGTTACGCCTGCTTTTTCGGCAAGCTCTGCCTGCGGCATATCAATTGCGGCGCGCGCCGCTTTTAATCGAAGATTTTTAGCCATTCCCTCACCTCAACATTATAGTAACATATATCATGCGATTTGTCAAGTATATTTTACATAAATGGATATAAAATTGCCGCCGCATTGTTGTTGCGGCGGCAGCGATCAGATAGACATAAATATAGATGAGAAGAAGATAACCAGCATAAATACAGGGCAAACAAACCTGATCATTACGCGATAAAGCTTCTTCAGGCGGAACTTGGTTCCGATCTCAACCTCGTCCTCAATAAACTTTGTCTTAACGACATAACCAATAAGTATGCAGGTAAAGAGTGCAACCAAAGGCATGATGATGTTATTAGCCGAGAAGTCAAAGAAGTCAAGGAACTGCATACCGAAAAGCTTGACCTCTGCCCAGATGCTTGAGCCAAAGACGGAAACAAGACCAAGCAAAAAGGAAAATCCGATCACGATAAGACAAGCGTGCATACGCTTTAATTTGAACTTCTCAACAATGATTGAAACGATGGTTTCCATGAGTGATATCGAAGAAGTCAGCGCCGCAAGGCTTACAAGCAAGAAGAATATTATTCCGATTATCCAGCCGAAGCCGCCGGGAATGTTCTCAAATACCTTGGGAAGCGTAACGAACATCAGACCCGGACCTTTTCCAAGAGCAGCAGGATCGCCGTTTGAGAAGGCAAATACCGAAGGAATGATCATCATACCTGCAAGGAAAGCCACGCCTGTATCAAACACCTCGATATAATGAACAGACGTTTCAATGCTGTCAGTCTTTCTCATATACGAGCCATAAGTCACCATGATACCCATAGCAAGCGACATCGAATAGAAAAGCTGTCCCATTGCAGCAACAACCGTCATGATAGAGAAATCCTCGACATTAGGAGTTATATAATACATGAAGCCGTCCATAGCGCCGTCTAAAGTGAGTGCATATATTCCTATTCCGAGGGAAATCACCACCAGCACAGGCATAAGCACCTTGCTGAACTTCTCTATACCCTTTTCAACACCAAGCATAACTACTAAAGCAGTAAGTCCCATATAGATAGCGAGGAACAGCGCGGGTTCACCGACAGTGCCGATATAGCTGTCAAAGAAGCCGTCAGCCGCAAGCTGCGCAGAGCCGCCCGTCACATACATAGTCAGATACTTGAAAACCCAGCCGCCGATAACACAATAGTAAGGGAAAATGATCACAGGAACCAATGCCGCTACCCAACCCAGCGGTTTGAACTTAGAACAGGCGGTGCTGTAGGCACCGATAACGCTCTTTCCCGTCTTTCGTCCCAGTGCGATCTCAGTCACGAGAAGCGCAAAGCCAAATGTAACAGAAAGGACTATGTAGACAAGCAAAAACATACCGCCGCCGTATTTTGCAGCGAGATAAGGAAATCGCCAAATATTACCGAGTCCAACGGCAGAGCCTGCCGCAGCCAGAATAAAGCCTACCTTTGAAGAAAATCCACCTTTAGATGATGTTTTATCCAATGACATATTATACTCTCCTAAATTGAACAATAGATATAAATATTATATATGAAAACTTATCTAAAGTCAATACTTTTAGAAAAAAATGATCCCTCTGCTCAGGCAGAGGGATCGAATATATGATCATACAATATCATTCGCATCGAAAAGATCGCCGCACTCGGGGCAGAACTTCGGAGGATTTTGAGGATCGGACGGCTCCCAACCGCATTTGTCGCACTTGTAGAGAGGTGCGCCTGCAGGCTTGGGCTTACCGCATTCCTGACAGAACTTACCTTTATTCTGAGCGCCGCAGGAGCAAGCCCAGAAAGCTGCATCGGCAGGCTTGGGAGAGCCGCACTGCTGGCAGAACTTGCCTGTGTTTTCAGCGCCGCAGCTACACTTCCAGCCGTTAGCAGCAGGAGCTGCGGGTGCGGGAGCAGCCTGAGGCTGCATCTGCTGCTGAGCCATAGCCTGCTGTTGCTGCATAGCATTCATCTGATAGAAATTCTGAGTGTTCATTCCGCCCTGCATCTGAGCCATATTCATGCCCATGAAGCCTACCATTGCGCCGCCTGAATTGCCTGCCGCAGTCTTCATAGCCTCAGCCTGTGCCTCGACCAGAGTAGCGCCGGCCATACCGGGATCACGCATAACAGCCTTACGCTGCAGCTCTGTGATCATGTCCTGATCTTCCTTGGGAAGAGTTACGGAATTGAGGTTAAAGGACTCGATACGCATACCGCGAGTTTCGCCCCATCTCTTGGAGAGGATCTCGTTGAGCGCGTCACAGATCTCCATTGTGTGAGCTGTCAGACCGCTGGGACGGATTCCCTGCTCAGAGAACTTACCGAAAGCGGGCTGCAGAGCATTGAGTATCTCCGACTTCAGCATGCTGTCCATGTTTGCGCGTGTGTAAGTATTGGTAATGTTACCGCAAACATTTGTATAGAACAGAATGGGGTTCGTGATACGGTAAGAATACTCACCGTTGCAGCGTACGGAAACGTCAACGTCAAGACCGATATTTTTGTCAACAACGCGGAAAGGAATGGGATTTACCGTTCCGAAGCGGTTGCTCATGATCTCCTTGATATTGATGTAATAAACTCTCTGATCACGTCCGGCCTCGCCGCCGCGTGCGATACGACCGCCGATATCCTTGAAAGTATTGATGATAGAATCTCCGAGATTGCCCGAGAAGATGGAGGGAGATGCGTCAGACTTGAACTCGAACACGCCTGCCTCAGCCGCTACCTCAACTACCTTGCCATCGGCAACAACAAGTGCGCACTGACCTTCGTTTACCGCAATAGCAGAGCCATCGGTAATAATGTTGTCAGAGCCCTGGTTAGTGCCCTTGCTGCCTACGCGCTTGTGACCTCTTGCTGCAAGAACATCTGTTGCAAGAGCGTCACAGTATATGTATTCCTTATACTGATCCGCTAAAGTACCGGAAACTGCATTGAGTGCTGCTTTAATTAAACCCATAATTATAATCTCCTTTCAAATTACAAGCTACTATTATTGTACAGCAAAAACACTAAAATGTCAATATCTTGTACATACTTTTTTTGTTAAAATCGCTGCCCTGAAATTTTACATCAACACTGCTTGACAAACAGCGTTCTTTATAGTATAATATTATAGTTAATCGGGGTGTGGCGCAGTTGGTAGCGCGCGAAGTTTGGGACTTCGATGCCGCAGGTTCGAGCCCTGTCACTCCGACCAAAATCAAAATAAAAAGGACGCTGTAAGGCGTCCTTTTTATTTTGGTCTACGACAGTTCTGATCATTGTATCCTTTTGATTTGATATACAACTTACAGTTCAAAAACAAAATCAACTTTTTCGCATTTAAGCTTTAATTCAGGCATACCTAAAAGGTCATATGCCCTCAGAGCTTCAATTATTCCCCGTTTTAATGCTTCAATATCAAAACACTCACTGTTAGCATATAAAATCTTGAAATTATCCCATTTTATCCTAATTTTGTCATCGCTCAGCCTTTCTCTTTTCAATCGCAGACTTACGATAAAATAACCAAAATCGCATTCAAAAAAGAATGCTCTTTCATCAGGACAATCACGACAAGGCGTGCAGGCAAAAAACAAATACATATTTCTCTCTTTGTCACAGGTCCAATGCAGTGGTTGAAGCTGTCTATAATCATACCCATTTAAAGTATACATAATATTGCGATTTATAAAATCTGCTCTTTGATCAGCACTAAGTTTTTCATTTACAAATGCCATAAAGTCCCTCCTCACATATCATTTTATCACTAGTTTTTTTCCCACCGCTACAAATCTGCATTTCTCATAAAATTCTGTCAGCGCGTCCTCGCAGACAACATAGACCTCACTCGGAGCAAGGCTTGACGCTACCGAAGTCACCAGTTTTTTCGCAAACCCCTCTCCCCTGTGGGCTTTAAGCGAAGCCACCTGCGACAGCAGAGCCTCGCCGTTGATGTCGTGCTGTATAACAAGCACAGCCTTGCCGTCAAGCACGCAGCACTTAGATATTCCATGCCGTACACGGTGGGACATATCAAGATACCATGGCTCAAATTCAATTTCAAAGCCCTCACGGATTATTGAGAACACATCGGAAAGCGGTGTATCTTTGTCAAAATCACATTCTGCCGCACCGCCAACAAATTTCATCAAATTTACAAGCTCGCAATCGCAATTTAACGCCTTTGCGAGCTTTTTTCCCGACAGTTCGGAGCAAAAAATATCCGAAAAGCTGTTCATTCTCAGAAAACCCGAAAGCTCGTTATAATCGGTATCTGTGCCCTCGCTGACAACGAACGACCCGTCAAGCGCAGAAATATAGCAATTGTTTTGTCGAAAAAAGCGGCAGAAATCATATTTTGCGCCGTAAGCGTTGAAAAGCGCACGGATCTTTTGTGCTTCAAGACCTTTTTCGGGGAGCGCTGAGAACTCATCGCGGCTGAATATCTGCTTTATCATAGCTCGGCGCAGACCTCTGCCATTGCAAGCGCAAGAGCCTTTGTTGCTTCAAGATCGCTCATTTTAATTACGCATGACGGCGAATGGAGATATCGGCAAGGTACGGACATAGCGCAAGTGCGAACTCCGCTGCGGCTTACATGGATAGCGCCGCTGTCATTGCCGCCTGCGACTACCGTCTTGGTCTGCGCGGAAACCCCAAGCTTTTCCGCCGTTTCAAACGCAAGCCTGTACAGCTCCTTGTCATAGATGGTGCTTCTGTCCATATAGGAGATAACACAACCCTTGCCAAGCTGACAAACACGCTTATCACCGCCTACCCCTGCTATATCGCACGCAGTGGTAGTTTCAAGCACCAAAGCGATATCAGGTTCAACAGTGAACGAAGCCGCCTTAGCGCCGCGAGTGCCGACCTCCTCCTGAACAGTAAACGCAAACCACATATCGTATTCAAGCTCGCTGTTTATCATATCCATCATGATAAGACAGCCTGCGCGGTCGTCGATTGCCTTTCCCTTGACAAAGCCATCACCAAAGCTGAAAAAGTCACTGTCAAAGCAGGCTGTATCTCCGCGTGAAACAAGCTTTTCAGCCGCCTCACCGTCCGAAGCGCCGATATCGATGTACATATCGCTGAAATCGGGCGCTTTTTTACGTTCTTCAGCAGACTGCTGATGTGTGGCTTTTGTTCCGACAACACCGAGCGCGCCATTTTTAAAACGCACTCCCCTGCCGAGAACTACACGAGGATCAATGCCGCCTACCGCGCCAAATCGCAGAAATCCGTCCTCGGTAATGTCGGTCACCATAAATCCGACCTCGTCCATGTGAGCTGCAAGCATTATCTTGTTCTTAGGTCTTTTTCTGCCTTTTTTGAACACTATAAGATTGCCGAGATTATCAACACTGACTTCATCGGCAGTAATGTTATTCATTATATATCCGCGTACTGCGGACTCGTCGCCCGAAGTACCGTCAAGCATACATATCTCTCTGAGCCTGTCAAGCATTGCTGTCACCTCCCGCATATTCGCAAATAAGCCTTGCAGCCGCCTCAATATCAGCGATATCAACTGCTTCAACGGGAGTGTGCATATATCTTATCGGAATAGAAACAGTACTGCACTTCACACCGCTGCGTGAAACAGAAATAGCATCGGCATTTGTTCCTGTAGAGGACGGCATTACTTCAACAGTATAAGGTATATTTTTATCCTCTGCAAGCTTTTTGAGCTTGTCTGTCATGCCTCTGTCAAGGACCGCGGAAACGCCTATCATTGCACCGCTGCCCATTTCGGCGGTTTCATGAGCTGCACTGTCGGGAGTTCTGCCAAAGGAAACATCGACCGCAATAGCCTCGTCGGGCGCAAGGCGGAATGCCGCCTGCTTTACTCCGCGCTCACCCGTTTCCTCCTGTGCCGAAAAGCATACCGCAAGGTCATAGCGAAGATTTCGCTGCTGCAAAAGCTCCAGTGCATAAAGGATTGCACAAACTCCTGCTCTATCGTCTATCGAGGGTGCAGAAACAAGTCCCGAAAGCTCACAGAAGCGTGAATTTACAGTAACTCTGTCGCCAAGCGAGATAACACGCTGAGCCTGCTCCTTGCTCATTCCGATATCAATTGATATCTCTCCTATCTCAGGAACCTTGCTATGATCGGACGAAACATGAGGCGGCAAGGTGCAGACCACACCCTGTACAGGCTCGCTGCCGTGGATAGTAACGCTCTGCGCAAGCATAGTGCGCATATCAAGTCCGCCGCAAGCCCCGACCTTGATAAAACCGCTGTCGTCAATATAAGTAACTATCATACCGATCTGATCTATATGCGCATCAAGCATAAGAGTTTTGGCATCGGGACTGCCGCAGCGAATTACTCCCGTGACATTGCCGAAAGCATCTATCTCAGCATCGGTAGCGTACTTTTTAAGCAGCTCCAGCGCTGTACGCGAAGCCGAAAGCTCATCTCCCGAAACGCCGTTTTGCTCCGTAAGAATACGGAGCATTTGTTTTATATCCATTTTTTATCCTTTCATATCAAACCTTCTCAGGGATCTGTAAAGTACCGTCTTACTTTAAAATTGCCCCATTGCTTTAACGCTCTCCCTTGAAATACATACAGTTTTACTTCGGTCGAGTGAATTCATACGGGAGAAAAACTTCTGCGGAATCCGTCACTTCTTTTTTCCGAACGCTGAAAACAGCCTTCTGAAAAATCTCGTTATCGGGTTACCGAGCTTTTGTTTTACTTCCTTAAGCCGCTTTTTCGCCGAATCGTTTGGACATATTTCCATCGACTTTTCAAAGCATTCCTTCGCCTTTTGATAGTCACCCGTCGCCATATAAACGCGTCCGAGATCAACATAGCGGAACTGCACATAATGTTCGCGCATACGCTCAGGAGTATTGCAATAATCAATGCAGAAGGTAAGGCAGGTTATCGCGTCCTGAACCAAATCGGGCGTACGGTAATCGTCGTCGTCAACAAGCTCTTCGAGTGTGGTGTAGTATTCCCAATACAAATCGAAATTTTCCGGGTCAAGCTCCAGAGATTTTCTATAAAAATCAATACCCTTAAGATCCTTGCCGAACACCACAGTCCGACAGCCAAGACGAGAGAGTAATTTCGCAAGCTCCTTGCGAATGTCGCCCTCAGGGGTGGGATATCTTTGCAGAATGTCCTCCGCTTGGGCTATCGCAGCGTTTTTGCCTTCGGGAGTTTTATAGGCATCAAAGCTGTACTTCTTAAGAAACGCATCTATTTCGGATTTCAAATTTTCAAGCTCCATTTGTTTTATCCTCCTGTTACAATCATAATGTCGATAAAGCCACGGCAAACCGGCTATGGTTTACACGCACTTGTTAGCTAAGCTACATATCGGGTGTCTGATAACTGTCCGAAGCTTCTCAGGAGCGCATCTTCTCGGATCAGACAGATATATCTCATGATGAAATCTACCCTCGGAGAAATCCTCGCGGTATCCGTTTTCGGCGGCGAATTTGCGCATTTTTTCAATGCTCGCAGGCTCACTGTCGTAGCTGCCCCTGTGCATTATCTGAACGCAAAGACCCTCGGCAAGCCTTATAAGCCTTGCCTTGCTGACGTCAAGCTGCGGCTTTTTCTTTTGCAAAGCAGCTTTTGCAGCTTCAAATACCGCCTCGGTAACAAATTCAGGCTGTCTTATCATAGACCTCCACTTAAATCTGCTTTTATCGGTGATGTTCGTGCCATCAAAGCCTTCCCCCTCAACGCTCCACAATCCCTCAAGCGGCGGAACGACATATTCAAAATATCCCTCAGGCTGAGTACCGTTCATTTTGCTCATCTTGATCGTAAAAGATAAGCCATAGAGAAGCTCCAATGCTTCTTTATATTCAGCGCAGGTATTAGGATCGCCTTTTCCGTCAACCGCAATGAAGATCATCTCGGGAACATCAATGACAGAAGGCTTTGTTGCGGGCTGATACAGATCCTTATATTCTTTTTTGTAGTCAAGCTTATCCATCTACATTTCCTTTCCATACTCACGTGCAAGGTGCTGCAGCCTTCGCACTCGTCATTTTTATAATAATCACAGCCTGTACAATTACCGCCGCATGGAGTGATATTACAAAAATCCGTCACAACCCTACCTCACTTAAGGAAATCATTCCTGACAGCACTGAAATTGAAATTATAACCCTTATGATTGAGCAGCTCAAGCTTGTACTCAAGCAGCTCAACGGGAACGTTCAGCTCAAAAGCTGCGGTATCGGGATCGCTGACATATTCAAGCTCAGACAACACCTGCTTGTCAGTCAGAAGTATTTCCGCCGCAAAAAGGTTTGCTTCACGCTCAGTCTTGTTGTTCTCAAGAAACATGGTATTTTCACGTATACCGCCCGTCGCAAGCTCACGATGAAGCATATCGTGACCAAACTCATGCGCACAGACGATACGGCGCGTCATCTCGTCAAGCTGATTGTTGACAACGATATAACGCTTACCGTTCTCGAAAACATAGAAGCCCTTAAGCCCTCCAAGCGGTCTGAACCACACGCGAGCCCCCGCATTCTCCGCTGTCTGAAAAATATTCCTGCCGGCAAAGTCTGCTCTTACTTCCTCTGCTTTTTCTATAATACTATCTAATATCATTTATTTTCTGCTGTCCTCGTAGATTTCAAGCAAACAAGCAAAAAGCGCTTCCTTATCCTCTGATGAAAGACCGTTGCCCGCAAAAAGACCTCTTGTTTCAGCAAGGAACTGTATCGCGGCATTCTTATCCTTTTCGCTCTTGCAGGTACGCTTGATAAAGCGCTCCTCCAGCGTAAGCTCAAGCTCCTCCTCATCGTTGAGCAGAAACTCAGGTGTGAGCTGTAGCTTGTCTGCCATACGCGCGAGGATATCTCCCCTGGGGGTACGTGAGCCGCTCATATAATTTGCAAAAGCACGATAAGTAATTCCGCAGCTTTCTGCAAATTCTACCTTGCGCATTCTCATACGTCCCAGCATGATCTCGATCTTTTCATTCATTTTCATAGTATATACCTCCGAAATTAAAGTACAGGCTGACGCCACGTTCACAATTACATTATACCAGTGAACAAATAATATGTCAATGCAATTTTTCAAAAAAATTTTATTCATTTCACTGAATATTTGTTAAGAAATCAACAATATAACCCAAAGCTTATAGCATAGCCATTTTGACGTATCGGTGCAAGTCTGCCGAAACCGCATTGCTTCACTCAAATAAAGAAAATTATGCATAAACCACCAAAAACAGTCGAATTTTGTTGTATATTATTCATATCGCCGTATATTTTTGCTTGACATTTTTGTAAAACGGTGTATAATAACTATTGTAAATATTTTTATATAAGGAGATACAAAATCATGGCAAAAGAAATTAAAAAGATAATCCTTGCATATTCCGGCGGTCTTGATACTTCTATCATCATTCCCTGGCTGCACGAAAACTATGAAGGCTGCGAAGTTGTCTGCGTAGCAGGTAACGTTGGTCAGGACGCTGAGATCGAAGGTCTTGAGGAGCGCGCTAAGAAGACAGGCGCTACCAAGCTTTACATTGAGGATCTTCAGGACGAGTTCGTAAACGACTTTGTATGGCCTACACTGAAGGCAGGCGCTAAGTACGAGGGCTATCTGCTCGGTACTTCCTTTGCACGTCCCCCCATCGCTAAGCGTCTTGTTGAGATCGCTCGCGCTGAGGGTGCTGACGCTATCTGCCACGGCTGTACAGGTAAGGGCAACGACCAGGTTCGTTTTGAGCTTACTATCAAGGCTCTTGCTCCCGACCTCGCAATCATCGCTCCCTGGAGAATCTGGGATATCAAGTCCAGAGATCAGGAGATCGAGTACGCAGAGGCTCACAATGTTCCGATCAAGATCACAAGAGAAACAAACTACTCCAAGGATAAGAACCTGTGGCACCTCTCTCATGAGGGACTGGATCTCGAGGATCCC
>CAYSYF010000056.1:0-16621 GCA_964435155.1 uncultured Ruminococcus sp.
ATCTCAGGCTTGCCCCAGTCGAAGATATGTGTACCCCAGCTCTTATGCTCGCGCTTTAAGGGATCATCATATTCATAACAGCTCGTTCCGTCAAACTCATACAGACCTGCTGCGTCCTTAGGGAAGTGCGCAGGAACCCAGTCAACGATAACGCCTATGCCTGCATTGTGGCACTTATCCACAAAGCCCATGAAGTCGAACGGAGTACCGAAACGCGAGGTGGGCGCATAATATCCGATCTGCTGATAGCCCCAGCTTCCGTCGAACGGGTGCTCCGCAATAGGCATGAGCTCAATATGGGTGTAGCCCATTTCCTTCACATAAGGGATAAGCTCATCTGCAAGCTGACGATAATCATAATACTCTTCGCCATTCTTTTTCCATGAGCCGATATTCACCTCATAGATATTGGCTGCGCTTTCATAGATATTTTTCTTAGCGAGCTCGTCCATGTACTTCTTATCCGTCCAGTGGAAGCCCTCGATATCATAAAATCTGGTCGCAGTATTGGGACGTACCTCCATGAAATATCCATAAGGATCAGCTTTAAGCTTTATAAGTCCATCGGGTGTTTCAATGCTGTATTTATAGCATTCAAGATCTTTGATTCCCTCGACAAACAGCTCCCAGATGCCGGCATCACTTATCTTATTCATCGCATGGTAAGCTCTGTCCCAGTGGTTGAAATCTCCAACTACGCTGACAGAATTTGCACGCGGTGCCCATACTCTGAAAACAACACCTTCTTTTCCGTCCATGACCATTCTATGAGAACCAAAAAACTCATATGCGTGCGAGTTTTCTCCCTGATGGAACAAGTGAAGCGGAAGATGGTACTTTTCAGGCACAATAATTGCCATTTTGTATAACCTCCTGCAGAATTAGTGAAAGTGTTCGCCCTTTTGCACAAAATTACCAAAAAAACGCACAAAGGGCATACAACTCCTTGTACTTATTGTATCACAACACCCATTTTTTTTCAATAGTTTTGTGAATAATTCATGTTTATTGCTATTTTTTTATCAAGTCTTTTGGCACATTTCGCCAATAAAATTCAACAAAAAATGATACCTTCTCCGATAATTAGTTTTTTCTGTCAAAGCATAAGGTTAGATGTGCTAAAAAAGTCCCCGAACGGTTCAATTCGCAGCCGTTCGGGGATATCTTTATTTATACATTATCTTATCGGTATTCAATGTATCATTGTAGCCCATATAATATCCGATGTGTGTTGCAATCGGAATAAGCGCATAGTATGCAAGCATCAGTATCGGGAAAAGTATAGACATATTATCTAACTGTCGTGTGGCAGCGGTTTCTATCCACACCTCTTTTTTCAGTTCCACAGTCGGAATGAATGTGCTGACGAACGGAAATGCGCTGCCGTTTACAAACTTATAGAAAAACAGTGTGTCCGCCTCAGGGAAACACAGCACATTAAGCAGCAGCACGACAGTCGGAATTATCGCAACGGCGTACATCGCAAATCCGATAAGCACCCAGCGGTATTTCAAAGGACCATCGACTCTGCCGTTCTTTACGAGCGAGCGCTCGCGTGTTCCGTCCTGCCATGCAACCTTAAACATCAGCAGGAAAAATATCAGTGCTGCAAAAATTATTCCAAGGACATTCGTAAACAGATTTTTGCCGAACATCGTAAGTCCCATCGTAGCAAAAAGGCACATAACATTGCCAAGCACTATATGACCTACACCAGTCAGCCAAAGCTTTAAAAAAGATCGTCTTTCCATTGAAGTTCCTTTCAAAGGGTAATATATCGGACTTTCCGTGGAATACTACCCATGTTCGCCGCATTGTGCGGCAGATGATATCAAGGAGAATAGCTATGAATGATTTCAAAAACAGGCAAAGCGCCGAAATACTGAAAAGCGTATATAAAAACGCCGATATGGCATACGAATCCAGCGGTGACGTAATGCGCCGCTGCCCTGACGAGGGGCTCAGAAACGAAATAAAAGCAGAGCGCGAGCGTTACCGCAGCGTGGCAAATCAGGCACGCACAGAGCTTGTGCGCCGCGGAAGCGTACCCAAGCCTTATCCCGCTATGACAAAGATGATGGCAAAAATGGGAATTGCCATGAAAGCAATGCAGGACAACTCCGCACAGCACCTGTCCGAGCTTATGATCCGCGGTACTACCATGGGGATTATTGATATGCAGCACGCGCTGAACCGCTCCGAAAGAGCAGACGAAAGAATACGCAACGACGCCGCGGCACTACTGAAGCGCGAGCAGCAATTCTGCGATAACCTCAAAAAGCGCTTATGAGATATCATATCAGTGAAAGTGAATATATACCGCAGGACATTCAGCTTGACCGCATAACTCCTGAAGAGAAAAGGCTCTTCAGCCTGTTACGCAAGCCGAATGCTCAAGCATGATCACTTCTGCTCCTCGGGATCGGGATTTATAACATTTCCGTTAATTATATTATCCAGCACTTCCATTGCGCGGCGGCGCTGCTCCTTGGCATCTTCGCCGTTAGCTACCATGTCTTCGTATTCACCGCGAACATACAAGCCAACCTTGTCGGGGCAGGTAGACCATCGCGCAAGCTCGGTAAACTCGGTAGTATTCAGTTGCAGACCCTGACCATCGCAGAATGTTGCGTCAGGGTACTGCTCCGAGAGCACCCGGAAATACTGTACCTCTCCCTTGCCCATCTCATACATCATAGTTGCAATGCCCGTGTCCGCAATATACATCTGACTGTCGCCTGTCGCTATCTCGGAAGTATATTTCATATTTTCCGCATCGTAATACTGGGTGTTGCCTATCTGAGGAGAGAGATTTATGAAATTCACGCCGACATGAACGTAGCCGTTGTTATCGTAATCAGGACAGTACCGTTCAAGCGCTTTTTCGATATCATCGCACTTAGCATAAAGACCGGTATCATTGGTGGTGGAGATTATCAGTACATACAGATCATTTTTCTCTCTCATGATCGTCTGGATAGTCATAAAGCCTATCAGGAGCACCGCGAATGAAATTCCAACAACGTGCCACTTATAATGGTAAAAGAAATTCTCTACCTTTTTCCAGCCGTGAAGCTTTGGCTTTTCCTCAGGCTGGTGCTCCTCTATGATCTCGCTTTCTTCAACGATACCCTGTTTGAGCTTCAGCAGTTCTCTTTTTTCCAAAAGCAATCTCTGCTCTTCTTCAAATTTTTTATTTGCCATATCTGCGCCTCCTGCGCTGTTTAAATAAGGTAATTATCACTTGTAACAAATAAGCCGCCGCGTTGCTCTGCGGCGGCTCTGTTTTTGTTTTACCGCCTTTGCGGAATTACTGGATAGGCTTCATTGTGGGGAAGAGTAAAACATCGCGAATGCTTGCGGAGTCTGTCAGCAGCATAACAAGTCTGTCAAAGCCGAAGCCAAGACCGCCTGTCGGAGGCAGACCGTACTCAAGCGCTGTGATGAAGTCCTCGTCCACCTGAGCGTCATTACCGCCCTGTGCGCGCTTTGCAGCTACCTGCTTAACAAAACGCTCGCGCTGGTCGATAGGATCGTTCAGCTCGGAGAATGCGTTACCGAACTCTGTACCGTTGATGAAGTACTCGAAACGCTCTGTAAATGCTGGGAACTCAGGCTTTCTCTTTGCGAGAGGTGAGTTCTCAACAGGATAATCATAGATAATTGTCGGCTGAATGAGCTTGTCCTCAACAAATGCCTCAAAGAACGCGATAAGAACGTGACCCTTTGTGGAGTTCTCGTCCAGCTCGTCCTCGATGTGGTGCTCCTTAGCGCACGCTCTTGCAGCAGCATCGTCAGCCCAATCGAAGTAGTCAACACCTGCATACTTCTTTACAGCCTCGATCATCGTAAGGCGCTCCCAGGGCTTGCCCACAGCGATCTCGTGACCCATGTAAGGAACGGTGTCTGTACCGCAGACCTTGAGCGTTACAGTTCTGTACAGGTCCTCAATAAGGTCCATCATGCCGAAGTAGTCGATATATGCCTCGTACATCTCGATGGTAGTGAACTCAGGGTTGTGAGTAGCGTCCATACCCTCATTACGGAAGATACGTCCTACCTCATAAACCTTGTCAAAGCCGCCTACGATAAGACGCTTTAAGTACAGCTCTGTTTCAATACGCATATACATATCAATGTCAAGCGCATTGTGGTGGGTCTTGAACGGACGTGCAGCAGCACCGATCTCCAGTGTGTGCAGTACAGGTGTATCAACCTCAATATAGCCGTGGGAGTCAAGGAAGTTTCTGATCTCACGCAGGATAAGCGAACGCTTAACGAATGTATCCTTGTTCTCAGGGTTAGCGATAAGGTCAAGATAGCGCTTTCTGTAACGCTCCTCCTTGTCCTTCAGACCATGCCACTTCTCGGGAAGCGGAAGCAGGGACTTGGAAAGGAGAACGACCTCCTCGGCGTGAACAGAGATCTCGCCCATCTTTGTGCGGAATACCTTGCCCTTTATACCAATGATATCGCCGATATCCCACTTCTTGAACTCAGCATATACGTCCTCTCCCACATCGTCCTTGCGAACATATACCTGCATTCTGTCAGAGCCATCACGGATATCCATAAAGCTCGCCTTGCCCATGATACGGCGGGTCATCATTCTGCCTGCGATGGTAACATCGGAGTTCTCCAGCTCCTCAAAGCGGTCGCGGATCTCCTTATTATAGATGGAAACATCATACTTAGTGATCTTGTAAGGATCCTTACCTGCCTCCTTAAGTGCGGCAAGCTTTTCAAGTCTTACGCGGTGCTGCTCGTCAAGCTCCTCCGCGGTAAGCTCTACCTTTTCGATCTGCTCGTCTGCCATATCAGTCTTCCTCCTTCTTGCTGATGTCAAGTATCTCAAACTGGATAACGCCGGAGGGAGTTTCTACGTCCACAACGTCGCCTATCTTCTTGCCGATGATAGCTGCGCCGATGGGTGATTCATCAGACATCTGACCCTTGTCGATATTAGCCTCGCTCGTACCAACGATCTGGAACTCCATCTCTTCGTCCATTTCCTTGTCAAGGATCTTTACAACTGCACCGATACCAACCTTCTCTGTTGTGATATCATCGGAATCAATGATCTGTGCATGAGCAAGTGTAGCCTCGATCTCTGCGATACGGGACTCAACGATACCCTGCTCGTTCTTTGCTTCATCGTACTCACTGTTCTCGGAAAGGTCACCGAAGGAAAGTGCTACCTTGATCTTCTCCGCAACCTCCTGGCGGCGCACGGTCTTAAGGTTTTCAAGCTCCGCTTCAAGCTTTGCTACGCCGTCTTTTGTCAGTACTGTAATAGGCTTGTTCATATTATGTTGTCCTCCATTATATTTAATTTAATATTTATGCTTTTTTAGTGAATTATATCAGTCTGTGCTCTTAGCAGCAGAGATGATCTCTATCGCCTTCTGAAGCTGTGTGTCATTGTCCAAAGTCAGATATTCAGGAAGCGTATCTATGTTGCGCTCGACCGTATAGTCGGGCTTTATTCCCACAGCGTCCCATGTACCTGATTTTGTAAGGTATATCTTAGCAGTGGAAATAGTCAATGCGCTGCCATCGGAAAACTCATAGGTGTTCTGCATTACAGCCTTGCCCATAGTCTGCGTGCCGATGACAGTTGCACCGCAGCCATCTCTCATCGCGCCTGCAAAAAGCTCAGCCGCTGAAGCAGTGCCTTCATCTACCAGTATAGCGACAGGGATATCTACTACCGACACCTCTGCATCGGTTTCGACAAGCGCCTTGCGGCTGCCGTCAGCGTACTCTGCACTCGCAACCACCGACGCCGACATAAACTGGTTCAATATCGGCTTCAGCGAGCTCACGACACCGCCGCCGTTCTGTCTTACATCAATGATGATCGACTCCACTCCGACCGCCGTTAGGTTGTTCAGTGTGGACATAAACTGCTCAGGCGTCTTTGCGTTGAAGCTGCTTATTCTGATATATGCAACATTGTCGGCAAGCACCTTGCCTGTGACCGAGGTTATATCAAGCTGCTGTCTGATGAGGTTTACAACGATCTCCTCGCCGTCGCGAAGAAGCTTCAGCCTGATGCGTGTGCCTACCTCGCCCGAAAGCTTTTCCTTTGCTGTTCCGGCTTCCATAGAAAGCAGGCTCTTGCCGTCTATCTCGGTAATAACGTCACCGACCTGCACGCCGTTGAGCTCCGCAGAGCTTCCGCTGTAAACAGCGTTTATTTTGAGGTAGCCGCTTCCGTCGTCCTCAGCCTCAAAGCCTGCGCCGTGGATAACACCGTTATTTGTTTGCTCTATCTCGTAATAAGCCGAGCCTGTCATATAGCTTGCATATTTATCGCCAAGTCCATTGACATAACCGCTGATTACGCTTGTTTCGATAACGTCCTCGCTGTATTCACCGATATAATTCGTTCTTACCGCAGCGTCTATCTCTCTGAGCTTTGCGTACATACCCTCATATTTCTCGGAGGTACCGATCTTTGAGTTGTACACATTAAGAGAAACAGCCCACGTCAGAACAAACGTTATGGCGCAGCCTATCGCAACCAGACTTATTGCTACGCCGAGCGAAATTTTCTTATTCAAAACGTATGATCCTTTCTTTGGGGAGCTTAGCAATATGCGCGGTCATTACACCTTGACATATTTGCCCGTGCTGATTACCGTTCCTACCGCACCCAGCATCGCGCCTGCCGCACAATTAGCAGCCAGCACCACCCATGTGATAGTGTTGAACGGTATAAGGTCAAAGAAGCCGAACATCTGCCATAATGTCATGTCGCTGCCGAACATTGAGAACACCGCATCGTAAATGACCCATGTAAGTCCCCACGAAGCAGCGCCTGCCAGTATGCCGATAAACATACCCTCTACAAAGAACGGGGCTTTGATAAAACCGTTCGTTGCACCGACATATCGCATTATACTGATCTCGTTTCGTCTTGCAAAAACGCTTGTGCGTATGGAGTTTGATACTATAACGACGCTGACGATTATCAGCGCTACCAGCACCGCCAGCGCTATCATCGAGAACGTATTGCGGATATTTATCAGAGCACCCGCAAAATTATACGGCGCCTGAACCTTTTCAACTCCCTCTATCTCGGAGAGAAGATTTACCACATGACGTATCTTGGTAAGATCGACTACCCGCACCATAAATGTTTCGGGCATCGGGTTTTCTTCAAGATAATCAAGCAGCTCCGCATACTCGTCCATCGTTTCGCGGAAATCCTCCAGAGCGCTGTCCTTGGAGGTGTACTGTATGTCGGAGAGATCGCTGTTGTTCTCAAGCACGCTCCGCACATGATCTATCTGTTCTGCGGTAACGCCTTCTTCAAGGTACACCGCTATCTGATTTGTATCCTCAATGTTGCTCATGACGATGTTTACATTCACCATAAGCAGTACCGTGCAACTTACAAGCAGCAGGCTCACCATCAGTATACTGAAGCTCGCAAATGACATGACGAAATTCTTCCATACCGAGGATACACCTTTTTTCACAAGGTATGTGACATTACTCGTCCTCATTCTGACCTCCGATATTTTCATCAAATGTAATGCTGCCGCCGTCAAGATTGATTATCCTGCCGCCGAAGTGCTTTACAAGGTCGTGCTCGTGCGTTACCATCACAACGGTGGTTCCGCAGCGGTTGATCTCCTTGAGAAGCTCAACTATCTCATAGGACAGCTTGGGGTCGATATTACCTGTCGGCTCGTCCGCGATGATAAGTCCGGGATCATTTGCAAGCGCACGCGCGATTGCTACACGCTGCTGCTCGCCGCCCGAAAGCTCCTTGGGCTTGCTCTTTGCCTTATGAGCAAGCTCTACAAGGTTCAGCACATACGGTACGCGCTGCTTAATAAATTTCATAGGCTGATCCGCAATACGCAGAACGAACGCAACATTTTCGTAAACGTTCAGCTCCTGAATAAGGCGGAAGTCCTGAAACACCACTCCGATAGAGCGGCGGAATTTTGCTATCTTGTTTCCCTTGGTCTTTGCGAGGTTATAGCCGTTGACGAAAACTCTGCCCGAGGTAGGTGTGACCTCTCTCAGCAGCAGCTTCATCAGCGTGGATTTACCCGCGCCGCTTTCTCCGACGATGAACACAAATTCGCCGTCGTTTATTCTCAGGTTTATGTCCTGAAGTGCATCAACGCCGCTTGAATAATGCACGTTGACGTTCTTGAGCTCTACCATTTTTCTACTCCTAACTATATGAATGAATACGTCCCCTGCGATGATATTTGTATTTGTTCATCGCCTTAAATACATTCAAAGGCTGTCCCGAATACAAACTCGGGGCAGCCGCAGTTGTCGTTTTGTGTCGGATCAGAACTTGGTGGGATTAGCCGCGAGATACTTCTTTACCATGAGTGCGATCTTGAAAATGATAGCATGGTCGAACTCGCGCAGGTCAAGTCCTGTAAGCTTCTTGATCTTGTCAAGACGATATACAAGTGTATTTCTGTGTACAAACAGCTTTCTGGAGGTCTCGGATACGTTCAGGCTGTTCTCAAAGAACTTCTGAATGGTAAACAGAGTTTCGTGGTCAAGCGACTCGATGGAGTTCTTCTTGAACACTTCCTTCAGGAATGTTTCGCACAGTGTTGTGGGCAGGTGATAGATAAGTCTTGCGATACCGAGATTATCGTAGCTTACGATGTTCTTGTCGGTGTCGAATACCTTTCCTACCTCAAGCGCTGTCTGCGCCTCCTTGAACGAACGTGCAAGGTCCTTTACGCCCATGATGGGTGTGCCGATACCAACGTTTACCTTTGTGAAGAACTCACTGGAAAGTGTATCGGAAATGGAGCGCGCAAGCTTCTCGAGGTCGCGCACATCAATGTTGTTCTTTACTTCCTTAACGAGAACGATGTCGTTTTCTGTAATGTTGAATACGAAATCCTTGTTCTTGTCAGGGAACAGGTTCTGGATAACATCGTAAGCCGAAACATCATTGGAGCTGATAACGCTGATGAGGAATACAACTCTGCTGATGTCTGCATTGAAGTGCAGCTCACGAGCCTTCAGGCTGATATCGCCGGGAAGAACGTTGTCCAGAATGATATTCTTAACAAAATTGTTTCTGTCATACTTTTCATCATAGTACTGCTTGATGCCCGAGAGCGAGATAGCGATAACGCTCGCATACTTTGCGGCAGGCTCGTCTGTGCCCTCAACAAATACTGCATAGTCGGGCTTTACATGAACGCCGAAGGGCTTGTATGTATAGCCGTCGCGGATAAATACCTCATGGGAGTCGCCAAGCTCGATAGAGAAAAAGTCATTGCCGCCGCCTACTCTTGTAAGGTCGCTGCAGGCGATGATAGTGCCGTTTTCGTCAATTACGCCGATAACTCTGTTTACGGCGTCCTTCATCTGATGAACAATACCCTGGAACAATCTGTTAGACATTATGTTTACCTCTTTCTGAATGTCGTCGGGAGAGCCTGTCCTCCGCCCCCGCCATTGACAAGACCCCTCTGGGTCGGCAGAGCGGACAGCACGAGCCTCCGTCGTGTTTTGTGGTTTATGTTCTGCGTGCGTTGTGCATTTTTCACATCTGTTTCCCCGAAAAATGACATAGCTGTCGCATGGGGCTTAATACCCTAATCTATATTGTACTAAAAAAAATCAAAAAAATCAAGTCTTTTTTATATAATATGTAAAAGTTTCTTGATTTTTTTCATCATACTTGCAAATCGGTGCAAAAAGTAATATAATAAAATGGAATAGATATGTTTCGGAGAGGGTGTTTTTTCCGAAAATATATTAAAAATTGTAGAAAAAGAGGTAAATTATACTATGTGTAATTGCGGAAAAGAAAAGTTTTATATAACCACCCCGATATACTATCCCTCGGGAAATCCCCATATCGGTCATTGCTATACTACTGTTGCGTGCGACGCTATTGCACGCTTCAAGAGAATGCAGGGCTATGACGTAATGTTCCTGACAGGTACAGACGAGCACGGTGCAAAGATCCAGCAGAACGCTGAAAAAGCAGGCAAGACCCCTCAGCAGTATGTTGACGAGATCGTTGAGAATTTTAAGCGCCTGTGGAGCTTTATGGGCGTAAGCTACGACCGCTATGTTAGAACCACCGACCCCTACCACATCGAAACCGTACAGAACATCGTTACAAAGCTGCACGACAAGGGTCTTATCTACAAAGGCAGCTACACAGGAAAATATTGCGTTCCCTGTGAGAGCTTCTGGACTGAAACACAGCTCGTTGACGGCAAGTGCCCCGATTGCGGCAGAGAGGTCATTGACAGCGAGGAGGAAGCGTACTTCCTCAAGCTTTCCGCTTATACAGATAAGATAATCGACCTGCTGAAGAACACCGACTATCTGCGTCCCGAAAACCGCGTAAACGAAATGGTAAACAACTTCGTCAAGGACGGTCTGGAGGATCTTTGTATATCCAGAACCACAGTTAAGTGGGGCGTTCCGATACCGTTTGACGAAAAGCATACCGTATATGTATGGCTCGACGCGCTTATCAACTATATCAGTGCGCTCGGCTATGAGAACAACACTTACGATGATTTCGAGAAGTACTGGCCTGCAAATATGCATATGACAGCAAAGGAAATAGTACGTTTCCATTCTATCGTATGGCCCGCGCTGCTCATGATGCTGGATATTCCCGTTCCAAAGCGCCTTTACGGTCATGGCTGGATAACTTTCAACGGTGCTAAGATGAGCAAGTCCCTCGGCAATGTCGTTGATCCGTTCATTCTCGGTGAGCGCTACGGCGTCGACGCAGTGCGTTATCAGATACTCCGCGATATGCCCTACGGCAGCGACTGCAATTTCTCCAACGAGATCATGATCGGACGTATCAATACAGACCTTGCAAACGACCTCGGAAACCTCGTTTCCCGTACAGTTGCGATGGTGGACAAGTATTTCGGCGGCACTCTGCCTGCCGAAAGACAGGCTGACGCTCTCGATGACGAGCTGAAGGCAATGGCTTCCTCGCTTCGCGACAAGGTTGCTCCGCTGGTTGGCGAGGCACAGCTCTCCAAGGCTCTTGAGGAGATATTCAAGGTAGTATCCCGTGCTAACAAGTATATCGACGAAACTGCTCCCTGGATACTCGCAAAGGACGAGGCAAACAAGACAAGACTTGCAACAGTTCTCTACAACCTGCTTGAAACCGTTCGTATCTGCTCGGGTCTGCTGTTCCCGTTCATGCCTATAACAATGCCTAAGGTATGGGAGCAGATCGGTGCGTGCGAGGAATGCACAGCATACGACACGCTTGCCTCCTTCGGCGGTCTTTGCGAAACTGTTACAGTAAAGAAGGGCGACGTGCTGTTCCCCAGAATAGACATGGAAAAGGAGATCGAGGAGCTTAACGCTATGCTCGCGCCCAAGCAGGAATACCGCGAGGACGAGGATCTCGATAAGGCTAATATCATCGGCATTGAGGAGTTCGCAAATGTGAAGCTGCGCAGCGGCGAGATCACAGCCTGCGAGAAGATAAAGAAAGCAAAGAAGCTGCTGAAGCTTCAGGTAGACGACGGCAGAGGCGGCAGACAGATAGTATCGGGTATCGCAGCATGGTATACTCCCGAGGAGCTTATCGGCAAGAAGATCGTATTTGTTGCAAACCTCGCTCCCGCAAAGCTCTGCGGCGAGGAGAGCCAGGGCATGATCCTTGCTGTTGATGCAGGCGAAAACGATGTAAGAGTGCTGTTCCTTGACAAGGACGTTCCCAACGGAAGCACTATAAGATAATTCAATCATGTAAGAGCACGGCTTGCCGCGTCCGCGCAAAAATTCAACTATAAAAAGGGGGCATGAAGTATGGATATTTCCAGAATGGCGAATATCGCCTCGGTAAACCAGACAAACCTGACCAAATCCTCGGAGCACAGGACATCTGAAAAGAACTCCACGCTTGCCTCCGAGCATACCGACAGCTTTATAAAGTCGCAGAAGGCATACACTCCTGCCTACACCAAAAGCTCCGCGCAAAAGCAGAACAGCGACAATAACCTGCTTCAGCGCGAGGACGCAGAGGATAAGGTAGGCGCAATTAAGCAAGGCGAGGGCAAGACAAAGTCCGAGCTGCTGACAGAGGGCGTTCAGCACATTATCCGCGCTATGTTCGTAAAGCAGGGCGAGGTCCTCTCGGGCAGCGTGCCGAGCGTAGGCGCAAAGCTGTACGCGGAGGAGCTGCTGACACAGCTAAGAAAGCTTTACGGCAGTGACGAAGCGCAGGAGAACGATCCCGCATACTGGCAGGCAGAGCCTACGGCTGACCGCATGATGCTTTTCTTTGAGTGCGTATCACTGGACGACGACAAAACGACTTTGCTTGACCGCTCATTCAACGGCGCGTTCAAAGAAACAGAGGAGCTTTTCGGCGGCAGGGGCAGACTTCCCCTTGAAAGCTATGAAACAAAGGCTCTGATACAAGAAAAATATTTCAACGCGAAGGCGGCAGTTTAACAATGGGGATTTTTGAAACACACGCGCACTATCTGAAAGAGGACTTCGGAGATGACCTTATTCCGCTTCTTGAAAGTATGCCAAGCCGCGGAGTTGAGAAGATAATAGCGGTAGGCTACGACCTTCGCTCCAGCGCAGAGGAGATAGAGCTTGCTCATAAATTCGGATATGTCTATGCGGCAGCGGGAATCCACCCCGAAAACTGCTATGAGCTTCCCGAAAACTGGCTCAGTCAGCTTGAAACCATGCTCGCGGACGAAAAGGTCTGCGCCCTCGGTGAGATAGGACTTGATTATCACTACGACAACACCGACAAGGTAGTTCAGGCAGATGTGTTTGAGCGCCAGTTGGAGCTTGCGCAAACACTCAGCCTGCCTGTTATAATCCATTCTCGCGACGCGTGCGAGGACACTATGAATATATTGAAAAAGTACAAGCCGCGCGGAGTTCTCCACTGCTTTTCGGGCAGCGCCGAAACCGCCGCCGAAGTCGTAAAGCTCGGTATGTATATCGGTTTTACGGGAGTGCTTACATTCAAGAATGCAAAAAAAGCGCTTGCTGCGTGCGAGGCTGTGCCGCTTGACAGGCTGCTGCTTGAAACGGACTGTCCGTACATGGCGCCCGTTCCGCACAGAGGAAAGCGCTGCGACAGCTCCATGATACAGTTCACAGCCGCTAAAATGGCTGAGATCAAGGGCGTTTCCACTGAGGAAATGATAGATACAGCAAGAGAGAACGCGGAAAGGCTGTTCGGGGTATAAACCGACGGCTCGCGCTTAATTTACTACAAAGGAGTTACTATGGACGCTGACAGTCGAAGTTTAAACACAGCCGAAACCACAGAAAAGCCTAAGGAGCATAAGGTGCGCAGATTTTTTCTGGGCTGGCTCATTGCGCTTAACAAAGGAATTACAAAGCTGCTGAAAAAAGCGCTCGGCAACGACTATATGGAGGTCACCGAGGACGAGGTAATGGACATGGTGGACGCGCTCGCCAAAGCACCCAACGAGGACGGCGAGGAAAGCGGCATTGAAGAAGCCTCGGCTAAGATGATAAACAACATCTTTGAGTTTGATGACCTTACCGCCGAGGACGTAATGACCCACCGCACCAATATCATAGGCGTAGACAAGGACGTATCGCTTGACGATATAATCTACCTCGCGCTTGACAAGGGCTTTTCCAGAATACCTGTTTATGACGGAAACATCGACAAGATAATCGGCATTATAATCGTAAAAGACCTGCTGTGCCTTGTCGGAGAAAACGACCTGTCCAATTTCAAGCTGAACGACTTTCTGCGCGATGTCATATTTATCCCTGAGGCCTGTCCCTGCTCTGATACATTCCAGTCGCTGACCTCGCTCAAATCGGGCATGGCGGTGGTCGTGGACGAGTACGGCGGCACTGCGGGCATAGTTACGCTCGAGGACATCATTGAGGCTGTCATGGGCAATATTCAGGACGAATACGACGACGAGGAGACCGAGATAGTAAAGATCGGCGAGGAGCAGTATGATATCGACGGCGAGACCGACCCCGAGGAGGTATTCGCGCTGTTCGGAGCAACGCTTCCCGAGGAGCACGAATACGAGACCATCGCGGGCTTTATCACAGACAAGCTGGGATATATCCCCGAGGGTGACGAGATAGTTCCGCCCAGTGTGGATTATGAGGGAGTTCACCTTGTTGCACTGCATATCGAGGATCGCTGTATTTTAAAGGTACGCGCCTCAAAGGCAGAGCCTGTCGCTGAAAATCCCGAGGAGGAAGAATAAATATAAGCCGCTTGCATTGCAGGCGGCTTTCTATATTTTGTTGATTGATTTTTGTCGGGGTTGGTGGTATAATGAAAACAGCTTATTTCAATTGCTTCGCAATTGCGCTGTTTTCATTGAATGACGAGCCTGACGCTATCGCGTTATGCTGCTGTCGCAGCTTCGAGGCTATCGCCTCGGGCTCTTATTTAGAGATTGAAACATATAAACACATCAGAAAGGAGCTCCCCATGCGCCGTGACCGCAAAAAGGCAAGCGCCGAGATAATAGCGCTGCTGAAAACAGAATACCCCGAGGTGAAATGCGCCCTTACATATACCCAGCCGCACGAGCTGCTTATTGCAACGCGCCTTTCCGCGCAATGCACCGACAAGCGCGTGAATATGGTTACTCCTGCGCTTTTTGAGCGATTCCCGACCGTTGAGGCTTTTGCCGAGGCTGATATTACAGAGGTTGAAGAGCTTGTGCGCACCTGCGGACTTTACAAGACAAAGGCGCAGGATATCGTGCTGATGTGCAGAATGCTCCGCGATATCCACGGCGGCATAGTCCCCGACAGCATCGAGGAACTTACAAAGCTCCCCGGCGTGGGACGAAAGACCGCAAACCTCATCGTTGGCGACCTCTACGGCAAGCCTGCATACGTCTGCGATACGCACGTTATAAGGCTGACGAACAGGCTTGGGCTGTCCGACACAAAGGACGCGGGCAAGGTTGAAAAGCAACTCAGAGAGGTCATTCCGCCCGAGGAGAGCCTGAATTTCTGCCACCGCCTTGTATGGCACGGGCGCGGAGTATGCTCGGCAAGAGCGCCGCAGTGCGAGGCTTGCGTGCTGAGGAATTTGTGTAAGTCGAAGGATAAAAAATAAATTACACCCGAGAAGTACGGCTTCTCGGGTGTTTTGCTTATTTGTCAATATGTTTCATCACGAAGAATTCTTATCAAAATGTTTTTCAGCCAAGCTTTAAAATCAGTAATTTTTATCTCCCCATCTAAGAAGCGAGCAATCTCACCCGTTTGCTTTAAAAAGCATAACAATTCGCCATCGCCAACCAAAGTGCCTATAATAACTATATCATCAGGTACTATCTTGGAATTAACAACGAAATTCTGCAAGCCATTAAAGCGAGCTAGGCTTGATAGAATATCTGAGCCGTTAGAAAACCTAAGCCAATCTTTATAGGTCTCGGGAATAGAAATGCCATTTCTATTTTCCCAGTTAGAGAATTCTTCTTCGGTAGCAGGTGGTGCAAAAGAAAATGATTTAGCGCCGTATTTGGGTTCAAGCTGCTGGCATAAACTTACTATCTCCTTGATCTCCTCCGTCAGGCTGTTGTTGGGTATTTTGGGTATGTTCATTGTAAATCCTCCTCACAAAAAGTTGCTAAATCAATTATACAATATATGACAATCCAAGTCAAGATGTCGTGTTCTTTTTAGTTTGTCATTATTTACATATCTAATTACCGCCACTTGTATAAATCACAGAAAATAATTGCCTCGAAACACAGGAATTATTATTGACTTATTGCAAAATATAATGTATAATGTTATATGTGGGGAACGTTTTATTTGTGGTTGTCAAAAAAATCACAGGATATGAAAAGCGTTCCGTGATCCAATAAATAATTTGAAAAGGAGATATAATATTATGGCAAGAAATCCCGGTGTTTTAACACAGAACCCCAACATCACAAAGTGGGTTGACGAGATGATCGCCCTTTGCAAGCCCGATTCCGTTGTATGGATCGACGGCTCCAAGGAGCAGCTTGATGAGCTGACCGCAGAGGTTTGCGCTCTCCCCGCTGACAACAAGGACGCTATGTGCCGTCTCAACGAGGAAAAGCTCCCCGGCTGTCTGTATCACAGAACACTCCCCAACGACGTAGCTCGTGTAGAGGACAGAACCTTCATCTGCTCCAGAGAGAAGGAGAACGCAGGTCCTACAAACAACTGGATGGACCCCAAGGAGATGTATGCAAAGCTTACTCCCCTGTACGATGGCGTTATGAAGGGCAGAACAATGTATGTTATCCCCTACTCCATGGGACCCATCGGTTCTCCCATCGCTAAGGTCGGCGTTGAGATCACTGACTCCATCTACGTTGTTCTTAACATGAACATCATGACAAGAATGGGCAAGGACGTTCTCGACAGCTTCGGCACAGAGTCCAACGACTTTGTTCGCTGCCTGCACTCCAAGGCTGACGTTGACCCCGAGAAGAGATATATCGTTCAGTTCCCCGAGGACAACGCTATCTGGTCCGTAAACTCCGCTTACGGCGGCAACGTTCTGCTGGGCAAGAAGTGCTTCGCACTGCGTATCGCTTCCTATCAGGGCTGGAAGGAAGGCTGGATGGCTGAGCATATGCTTATCCTCGGCGTT
>CAYSYF010000057.1:0-16499 GCA_964435155.1 uncultured Ruminococcus sp.
CTACGGCTCCTACAAAATGAAAATTTGCTTCATATACGCTTAACAATATTTTTTTTGGAGCGAAGTGTCACCTATCATTGACAATTCAACAGAATTTTATATTGGTTTTCTGAAAACGGCTTGACAAATCGCGTGATAAGTAGTATAATATTACAGTAATATTTGCCGATGTGGTGGAATAGGCAGACACAAGGGACTTAAAATCCCTCGGACTAATAATCCGTACCGGTTCGACCCCGGTCATCGGCACCAGTACCGTCAGATCGCTCTGTGAGTAGTCTGGCGGTATTTTTTTATCCTCTGCCCGAGCCGTAAAATCTATTTTGCTCAACATGGACAAATGCGCCCCATGTTAACACATGGGCTAAATTAATAAAGAGTAATGAATAAAGAATAAACATTTTTCGAGGGCGTATTTGTATTATTTATTCTTTTTTCTTTGTTCTTCTTTATGTGAAAGGCGGAATATGTTTTGTTTAAATCAAAAAAGCATTGGACAAAGAGAAATAAGACCTCTGCTCTGCAAAGCAAGGCTTCTTCCTCTCCGATAACAAAGGAGATCATGGAAGCAATGACCGAGTTTTGCAATAAGTATATTATTCTGCTGGAGGCGCTGTATAAGGATAAGGAGCTGAACCGATGGTGCTGCAATTATTCGGCGTATAAGAAAAACACAGAGCATCGTGAGCTAGAAAGAATGATCTATGACGGATTTATGAATGAAGCTTATAAACTCAGTTTTATGACGGAAATCCTGTCATGGAAGCCGTATTCCGCTTATACATTGGAAGCTGCGCTGAGCGGAACAGAGGCTGATTTGATCCGTGGCATTTGTTTGGAGATCCGTTCGGACTATGTAAGCAACGGTTCTTTGATCTCTCGCGCAATTGCAGGCGGGAATCTGTACCGCTTGATGAGTGCTTTTCTTTCTTATGATCAGAAGCCTCAATATACACTGGAATATATCAAGGAACAGGAATGCCGATCAGAAGAAATAGGCGCAGGCGCTTGCTGTGTCAGATATGACCGCTCTCTGGGAAAATGGCACTTGCGAGTCCAGTTAGATGATGAACAACTGTGGTATTTAAGTGTGTATGTCAGTGATGACGGCAGCTTTGAAACATTCTCGCTAGATAAAGAGGCGGCAAACGATTCTCACTACGAATTTGTTGAAGAAAATAAAATCAGAAACAGCCTGTATGCTTTCGGAGATGAAAATAAGTTTTTCCATGATATCTTGATCAGATATGTAAAAGAACACGGCGGCGAGGAATTGAAAAGTCAAATAATGCCTTATGTAACCGAACAATTTCATTTCTATTGATTATGCTCGCAAACGCCCGAACATCACTCAACATAAACATATAAAAAGCTCATTGCGTAAGTAATGAGCTCAGCCTATCGAAAAACCCCATCTTTTCCCTTGCGGTCAAGATGGGGTTTTTCGATAGGCTGAAACCATCGGTTCAACTGGTGGTTTTGATTATTATTCTTCCATCTGCTTTCCGAAATACATCGCCGCCGCCTGACAAAGCGCGCTTTGCTCGCCTGTAGCAAATTCGTTGCTGTCACCTGCAAGCATGATCACCGCACCGTTTACATCGCCCTGCGAAAGGATAGGAGCGCAGGCAATGGCATAACGGTCAACGCCCTCAATGGGGTTGAAGCGCTTGTCCTCCTTGCTCTTGTAGACGTGGGTCTTGCGCTGCTCGATAAGGTCCTCCAGTGAGCCCGAAACGCGGCGCTCAATGACCTCCTTCTTGGACATTCCCGATACTGCGATAACATGGTCACGGTCGCAGATAACTGCAGGGCAGCCGCCTACTTTTGACAGAACATCGGCATATTGCGAAGCTGTCCCCGATATCTCCCCAACGGGTGAATACTTTTTGAAGATGACCTCACCCTCGGGGCTGGTGTAGATCTCAAGCGGGTCGCCCTCACGGATACGCATTGTTCTGCGGATCTCCTTAGGGATAACGATACGGCCGAGATCGTCGATGCGGCGTACGATTCCTGTTGCTTTCATATATTTCATTTCCTTTCATAGAAAAACTTGTTTTTATGTCTGCACAGATATTGTAACCGCTTGGCGGGAATATATTCATTGTTTCGACAATTCCTGCAACAGTTTTTATTTTGCGTATCTAAGCCATACAGCACCGTTCTTCAGCGGCTCGGCTGAAATAAACCTGAATTCGCTCATAACTGAATCCATAAACAGCGGCTTGTCGTTTTTGCCTGCAACTATCGGAGCTACCACAAGGCTAAGCTCGTCAACAAGCCCCTCGCGCTGAAATGCGCCGTTGATGATACTTCCGCCTTCAAGCAGCAGCTTTTTTATACCAAAGAGCTTATAAAGCTTGCTCAGTGCGATATTGATGTTGATATCGTCCTTTCCCGCGAAAATATATGAAACACCAATGCTCTTGTAATAGGCAAGCATCTCAGAAGGGGTATCTTCGGTCAGTACTTCAATTATATGGCAGTTGTTGTAGCCATCGTCCTCGTCGTGTATCTTACTGTCAGACCAGCCGACCTTGCCCAGCCTGTCAAAGGAAACGGCATAGTAGTCGTGCTTCATGGCTATATAATCCTCACACGTAATATCCGCGTCGCTGAATGTTTGTAGTTCGGGAGCAAAGCCATTTGTGAAGCTGCTCTCCATAGTGACGCGTCCACAGGCGAAGGCGTCGCCTTTCAGTCTGCGATTTATCTCATAGTAGCTTTCGCTTACCTGAACGCCATTTTCGCTGAAAAGAAAATCTCCCGTTACCTTGCCGTCTATGCTCGTTACCATGTGGCATATCACAACAGGACGCAGCCCATGCTTCTTGATATATTTGCTTGCATAGGAGCAGTCTGCTATGACCTCGCCGCCACGCTTGTTTATTTCATTTATTGCAAGCCTTACAAGCTGCGCCGCGATCCCTTTGCCCTGCATACTTCCGTCAACATGGGTGTGGTTGATATTGTATGTTCCCGAGCTTACTTCGGGGAAAGTCACCTCACCGACGATATTGCCGTTTTCAATACAGAGTATTCTGTTATTTTCCGTTTTAAAATCCATACCGTTTCAACTCCTTTTTTATCATTTTACCACAAGATCGGTAATATATCTATCAAAGCCCTCTGTTTATGTTTCAGAGGGCTTTGTATCAGTATAATTTAGGAAGCTTGTCAAGAGTAATTGCATAGGGGTGCGCATACTGCTCGCGAAGAATTTCCTTGGTGACATAGTTTTCGCTTGCCGCAAATTCTCCGCTCCATATCATAAACCAAAGCCAGTCCGCGTCATTTTCAGCCATTTCGCTGATGCCGGGGAATGTGCCAAGCTCTCCGATGGCAAGCGGCTTGCAGGCGGTGACCTTTGCAAGGTCATCATACTGCGCTTTCAGCGAGGTATGCTCGTGCGCGGGCGGATAGAAATCGGCAGTGAGTATATCGCAGTATTCGTCACCCACATAACCCTCGGGACGCGGATTGTTCCACACCCAGATAAGGTTGTCTAGCCTTTTGGTTTCAGTGTAGTATCTGTACATCAGGCGGAAAAGCTCACAGGCTGTATCCATGCCCTTTGCGCTCCACCAGAACCAGTTGCCCTCAGATTCGTGAAAGGGTCGCCATAGAATAGGGATATGCTTATCCTTAAAGCCCTGCAGCAGCTCAGCCATAACATCGAGATCAGCAAAGAATGCTTTGCGCTCGGGCGTACCGTCTATAAGCACCTTATCTGCGTCGAAATCGGTGTTATTAGAGAAAAAAGATTTGTCTTTACCGCCCAAAGGCGAATACCAGTGCCATGTAAAGGTGATAAGACCGCCGCGTTCAGCCCATTCATACGCGCGCTGCAACGTGCCGCGATTTTCATATATCTCAGTAAGGGCTGCTTCGTCGCAGGTGTCATAGTTTATATTTGGCGAATATCCAAGCAGCTCAAATCCGCACAGAGCAGGAAGCTTTCCCGTCACGTTACGGATATAGCTGAGCTCCTTTTGCTCCATAGTCTGCGTGTGCTGACCTGTAATTACGCCTTTTCCTTTTATACGGTCAAGATATTCAAGTACGGAATTTACCTCGGGCAATGCGTTTTTATTTACTGCTGCCATACGACATGATCCTTTCTGTCAGAAATCACCCTCATGATAGCATACTTCCGCTCTTATGTCAATAAGATTTTCAGCAGTCTGAATAATTTTATTTTTGATGCTCATACTATCTGAAAAAAAGAAAGGAAATTTGAAGTTATGAAGGCTTTTGCAATGTTAAAAATCGGTGAAGCGGGCTGGATCGAAAAGGAAGTGCCTGCCTGCGGTCCAATGGACGCTATCTGCCGTCCGCTTGCGGTTGCAGTATGCACATCGGATATCCATACCGTTTACGAGGGCGCTATCGGCGAGCGCAGCAATCTTATTCTCGGCCATGAATGCTGTGCGGTCGTTACAGAGGTGGGCTCGCTGGTTAAGGATTTCAAGGAAGGTGACAGGGTGCTTGTTCCCGCGATAACACCCGATTGGAACTCTCTTGAGGCGCAGGCAGGCTATTCCATGCACTCAGGCGGAATGCTTGCAGGCTGGAAATTTTCCAACATCAAGGACGGTGTGTTTGCCGAGTATTTCCATGTCAACGACGCCGACGGAAACCTCGCACATCTGCCTGACAGCATCAACATCGTCGATGCGTGTATGCTGTCTGATATGGTGCCTACAGGTTTCCATGGTGCGGAGCTTGCAGATGTTCAGTACGGTGATGTGGTGCTTGTTGTAGGCATAGGTCCTGTCGGACTTATGTCTGTGGCAGGTGCGAGCCTGAAAGGTGCTTCGCGGATAATCGCAGTGGGAACGCGTCCCGCTTGCGTTGAAGCGGCAAAAAAGTACGGCGCTACCGATTTTATCAGCTACAAAAACGGCAGTATAGAGGAGCAGACGCTTAAGCTCACAAACGGCAGGGGTGTTGACTGCGTTATTATTGCAGGCGGTGACGAGGACACATTTGCCTCCGCTGTAAGGTGTGTGAAGCCGGGCGGAAGGATCGGCAGTGTAAACTACCTCGGCGGCGCTGATTATGTAAAGATCCCAAGAGTTGAATGGGGCGTAGGAATGGGTCACAAGCTTATAAACGGCGGTCTTATGCCGGGCGGCAGGCTGCGTATGGAGAAGCTTGGCTCGCTCGTTGCAAACGGCAGGGTAGACGTAAGCCATCTCTGCACTCATGTTTTTGAGGGCTGGGATAAGCTGCCCGAGGCGGTACGCCTGATGAAGGAGAAGCCAGCCGATCTCATCAAGGCTATCGTAAAGCTCTCAAATAACTGAAAATAGTGTAAAATGCTTGTAATGACTGCCGAATATGTGGCTCGGCAGTCTTTATTATGCTGTATGTTCATCTGATTTTAGAATAGTTTTTATGCGGTATATAAAAAAATTCGTACAATCGGAAAAAAATTGAAAAATACTATTGAAAATTGCTTGAAAGTGTGTTAAAATATAAGCTGCGATTGATATGAGTCGGTCGTATTTGAATTTAAGGAGTGTTCATTATGAGTCGTATGATCGGAACTGTGTCTAGAGGTGTAAGGGCGCCTATCATCAGAAATGGTGACAATATTGTTGATATTGTTACAAATTCTGTGCTTGAGGCTGCTAAGGACGACGGTTTTGAGATCCGTGACAGAGATATCGTAGCGATGACAGAGGCTATTGTCGCAAGAGCGCAGGGTAACTACGCTTCTGTTGACGACATTGCGGCTGACGTTAAGGCAAAGTTCGGCGGTGAAACAGTCGGTGTTATTTTCCCGATACTCAGCCGTAACCGTTTTGCTATCTGCCTCAGAGGTATTGCAAAGGGCGCAAAGAAGGTAGTTCTTATGCTCTCCTATCCCTCTGATGAGGTAGGCAACCACCTTGTAAGCCTTGACGCGCTTGACGAAAAGGGAATAAATCCTTATACCGATGTACTTTCGCTTGCAAAGTACCGTGAGCTTTTCGGCTATGAGAAGCATACCTTTACAGGTGTTGACTATGTAGAGTATTATGAGAGCCTTATCCGCGAGTCGGGTGCTGATTGCGAGATCATCTTCGCAAACAACCCCAAGGCTGTTCTGGACTATACAAAGAATGTTCTTTGCTGTGATATCCACACACGTGCAAGAACAAAGCGTATCCTGAAGGCTGCGGGCGCTGATATCGTTCTTGGTCTTGATGAGATCATGAATGCTCCCATCAACGGAAGCGGCTACAATGAGAATTATGGACTGCTCGGCTCCAATAAGGCTACAGAGGATCAGGTAAAGCTGTTCCCGAGAGAGTGCCAGCCCGTTGTTGACGCTATTGCCGCAAAGCTTAAGGCTGCAACAGGCAAGAACGTTGAAGTAATGGTATACGGCGACGGCGCATTCAAGGATCCCATCGGCAAGATCTGGGAGCTTGCTGACCCCGTTGTATCTCCCGCATACACAGCAGGTCTTGAGGGTACTCCCAACGAGCTGAAGCTGAAGTACCTCGCAGACAACGACTTCTCCGACCTTTCGGGCGACGCTCTGAAGGAAGCTATCAAGGACAAGATTCAGGAGAAGGACAGCAACCTTGTTGGTCAGATGGTATCCGAGGGTACAACGCCCCGTCGTCTTACAGACCTGATCGGTTCGCTGTGCGACCTGACTTCGGGCTCGGGCGATAAGGGAACACCTATCGTATTTATCCAGGGCTACTTCGATAATTATACAACTGAGTAAAATAACTGCTCCCGTACTTCGGTACGGGAGCTTTTTGTATGCAATAAGATCAGGGGCAGAATTTATTTCCGCCCCTGATCTTATTGCAATTATTGTTTTAGCTGAGATCTGCTCTCATCTTGCGCTTGAACAGCAGGATAGCGGCAGCGGTCACGACCAGCGCGTAGCCTGCGGTTATTGCAATATCTATCCAGAAATCACCGCTGAAATCCATTGCAACAGCAGCTCTTGCGGCTTTTGTTCCATGCAAGAAGGGAAGCACGTTGCAGATGTCGCTCATTACACCGCCTGTAGCCTCGCAGTCGAACCATATACCGCCGAGGAAAGCGGACAGCGATATTATGATAGAGCAAAGACCGGGTGAAGCTTTATCGCTGAACAGCGTACCGAACAGCAGTCCGAATGAGATAAACAGCACTGCCGGCGGAATAAGCGCGATGATCGCAATAAGACAGCCGAGTATATTAAGAGAAGTGCCAGTGACAGCGCCTATGATGATCGCACATACAAAGGTTATTGCCATCTGAACCAGTGTCAGTATAAAGGCAGGCAGGATATAGCCGAGGATAAAGTCAGACGACTTCATAGGTGACGCGTAAAGCCTTACAAGGAAAGAGCCTGAGCGATCTTTGGAAACATTAAGACAGGTGAACAGCATTACAAATGCAAGTCCGAACACCGCAATGCCGGGGCCGAGATTGTTTATCTTAAAGATCGTCATGTTTGCCTCGGCAGGTATGCTTGAGTCCACAAGCGTCATGACTACCAGCATAACAAGCGGAAATCCAAGGCAGAATATGTAGCTCAGCGGATCACGCAGAAGCTCTTTGAGATTACGTTCAGCAAAAGCGAAGCAGCGCTGCATTACAATTCCCCCTTTTCTGTCATTTCTGCTATCTTTACAAAGGAAGCCTCAAGCCCCTGTTCGCCTGCGATAGCTTCTATTTCTGAAAGCGTTCCTATTGCGGATATCCTTCCGTTCAGCATGATAGCGATACGGTCGGAAAGGCTCTCAGCCTCTTCCATGTAGTGTGTGGTGAGGATAATGGTTATCTTGCCTTTGAGGGATTCTATCGCGCGCCAAAGCTCGCGTCTTGCCAGTACGTCAAGACCGAGAGTAGGCTCGTCAAGGAACAGCACCTTAGGCTCGGATATCAGCGCCATTGCAATTGAAAGCTTGCGCTTCCAGCCGCCCGAAAGGGTCTTTGCGCGGTCGTTCTGTACCTCGTCCATGCCGAAGATATCTATCATTTCGGCTATCTTGGCTTCGCACTTTTCCTTAGAAAAGCCGTAGATCTTTGTAGTAAGTACAAGGTTTTCGCGAACTGTAAGATTTTCCGCGATAGCGGTATCCTGCGGCGAGATACCGATGATCTGCTTGACGCTGTCGCCCTCGGTCATTGTGTTGTGACCGCATACTATCGCGTCGCCCGAGGTAGGCTGCGACAGGCAGCACAGCATTCGTATTGTTGTAGTCTTTCCCGCACCGTTCACGCCCAGCAGTGCAAACAGCTCACCCTCATCGACATGGAAGCTGATACCGTTGACAGCGGTCTTTGTCTTGTACTTTTTGGTAAGGCTTACAGCCTCAACTGCCTTCATATAATTACCTCCGAATAGTTATTCAGGAATGTCACCGAGATTGATTATGGCGATGCCTCTGCCTTCCTCACCGAGGACAAGCAGCGAGTCGCCTGCCTTGATATTGAATATCTCACGTGCCTTTTTTGGGAGCGTTATCTGCCCCTTATCGTTCACTCTCGCAATACCGAATGCGTGCTTTCCGCTCTCGGGATCCTCGCTGAGGTATTCCTTGCATACAAGAGCGTCCAGCGTAGTGCCGTACAGCTCCGCAAGCTGGATACAGAATTCGATATCGGGAGTAGTATCGCCGTTCTCCCATTTCGCCACAGCCTGACGCGAAACGCCCAGCTTTTCAGCAACGTCCTCTTGAGTGAAACCGCTCTTTTTGCGGAAAAGTTTGAAATTGTTAGCTTTAATTGCCATTTTCTCACCTCATGTATTGATTATAACGCAATCTTAATGGTTTTTCTACCAACCTGCAATTGCTATAATGTAATTTTTGCTTAACATTTTCGGAAAAAGTCAGAAAACGGCGGAAAACTATTACTTCGCCACCGTTTTATAACATTTTATTCCTGAACAGCAACGATAGGATATCCGCTGATATAGGGCTTTACCATATCGGGGTGCGACTTAGCTGCGGAAAACAGCATTTCAGCAAAGCCCTCGCTGTTCACAAAGTCACATAACGTTTTCAGCGGTAGCTGCGACACGGTATCGCAGACGGGGGAAACGGTTATCACGCGTCTGCCGTCAAGGTCATTCACACGGAAAGGCCATATCCTACAGTCAAACGGCTTGTTATCGCCAAGCCTGCAGCCCTTTTCTGTCAGCATAGGGCAGAATACCACCTCATCGCCGTTGAACTGCATATCGAAAACATATTCGTTTCCGCGTGGGGTGAGCTTTGTTTCAGGGTAATTTTCGCTGAGGTAAGCGCGAAGCTCATCGAATATCAGCGGGATCTCCCACTTGTCGCTCTCGTCAAAGCCGCAGCAGATCCTGCATTTGCCGCAGGACTGGGGCTGAAGTATCTTTTTAAGCATATTTATCTCCTTTTAAAGCTCCCTTGCCGCCTCCCATAGGTAAAACGAGGCAATAGTGCCGTAAGGCGAATAGAGCTTTTTGTATTTCTTCATTTCCTTGATATCCTTGATGTCGATATCATGAAGCAGGGAAAGCCCCTTGCGTATTCCGAAGTCGGAAAGGCTAAGCACGTCCATGCGACCAAGACAGAATATCAGGGTCATCTCAGCCGTCCATGCGCCAATGCCTTTTATCGAAGTCAGCGTCGCGGTGACTTGCTCATCGGTCATACATTTTAGCGTTTCGGCTGATATTTCCTCGGAAATAAACCGCCTTGCACATTCCGCAATGCAGTCAGCCTTGCTTTTTGAAAGACCGCAGGCTTTGAGCCTTGCTGAGTCAAGACAGTTTTTCGGTGTTATTTCATGCAGCTCGGCGTTGAGCTTACACCACAGAGTATCGCAGGCTTTCATTGAAAGCTGCTGATTTACTATATTATAGCACAGTCCGCTGAAAAGATCGTCAAACACCGTGCGTTCGATATGTCCCTTTCGGGAAATAAAAGCACCGAGCCTCACATCGCGCTGCGTGAGAAGCTCGGTATGCTGTTCGTTGTAATGAAATATAGCCATTATTCCTCACCGATGAAAAGCTGTGCCCAGTAGTTGGTGTAGCCGTTGCTGTAAAAGCCTATACCGATGTAACGCGCATCGGGGTTCAGCAGGTTAGCCCTATGGTAGCTGTCGTCAAGCCACGCATTCAGCGCTTGCTTTGCGGTAGGGTAGTAGTATGCAAGGTTTTCGGCGCGGACGTTTCGTTTAAGCCCTGCGAGCGTGAGCAGATAGTCCCATTTTGTGCCGTCGGCTCTCCAGTGAGAATAGTAGCTTGCACATTCCTCGGCGCGCTGCTGAGCTATTTCGGAAAGCTCAGGCATAGTCTGGAGTTCACATAGCCCATAGCTTCTGCGAAGCTCGTTCACAAGCTCCAGCATCTCCTGTCGCTGAGGCTCTGCATAGACATCGCTGCTTATCTTATAATTCCTTGTATAGTATTTGCTGTAATTTCGTCCGCTTCTGAGCGCGATATATTTAAGCTGCGTATCCTCAGTGATCTTGATAGGACCGGTATAGAGAGTTGCGTTTTTTGTAGGAACGCTGCCGTCGGTGGTGTAATATATCTTTGCCTCTTTGTCGATACATGAAAGCGTCACTGTGAATGGCTCGCTGTACTCTCCCGAATCGACCGAAGCCTTAGGTGCTGCCGTGCATATCTTTACAGTAATGCTGTCATAGCCGATAAGCTCTCCGTTCATGTATGCCGCGGTGCGTATTTTGGTGTTCTTGCTGACGATAACGGGCTTTGTGCCGTAAAGCTCAGAGCTTTGCGTAGGCAGTGTGCCGTCGGTGGTATAGTAAATGTCAATATCCTCCGCAGCGCTGATGCGTACTATCTGAGTACTGTTATAGCTGCCGCTTTCATGCGAGAAGGCAACGCTCCCCGCCGCCGAAGCCGTAACAGAGATCGCAGCGAAAGCTATTATTGCTCCCAACAGAGCCAAAAGCTTGTTTTTCACACTATTGCTCCTTCCATTATTATAAGTATAGCTTGTCTAATATTATACGTGAATTGTAGAAAAATGTCAAGACAGGGCATATAAAAGCCATTGTTATAGGTGCAAAATATCAGCTCCGTCACGCTTTTTTTGTATAATTTCATCATTTTTTCACATAAAATTTATTGACATTAACGAAAAATCGGGTATAATTAAATTAGCCGATATAATAACATTCACTTACTTATATCGGCTTTTTAGCTATACGGACATTAAAGGCTTTCGGGCTTTTATCTTATCTGAAAGGAAATGATCATGAAAAACAGCAATAACAACACATATCTTTTTAAAGGAAACGAAACCATACGCAGTGTCAATGATGCGTCTTTTCTTTTCGGAGTCTTTGTCGGAAACGAGCTCGAAAGCATTGGCATGAGAGCTTCGTACCGCCATGTGATGAAGCCGCTCATGGAGAATGACGGACTCACCCAGCTTGAGCTTGTAAATATCACAAAGCTTAAGGCGCCTACTATCAGCATTACGCTGCGCAACATGGAGCGCGAGGGCATCGTTCGCCGTGAGAAGAACGATAATGACCGCCGTGAAACTCATGTATTCATCACTGAAAAGGGCAGAAAGATGCACGCAAAGATTCTTGAGGCTTATGACAAGGCAGAAAAGGTGATGCTTTCCGGTATATCTGAAAAGGAGCTTGACGCTGTCGGCAAGCTTATTGAAAAGATGACAGCAAATCTTAAAAACGAACTTGGAGAAGACTTCATTGGTTAAGGTGTTAAAGTATTTAAAGAAATATTGGTATATCGCAGCATTGTCGCCGCTGTTCATGATACTTGAGGTCAGCATGGATCTTATCCAGCCTGACCTTATGGCAAGGATCGTGGACAACGGCGTTCTTGCCGAGAATATGGAAGTGATCCTGAATGTGGGAATACAGATGATCATTTTCACGGTGATCGGCTGTATCGGCGGTATACTTTCGGGTGTGTTTGGTAATATTGCTGCGCAGAGCTTTGCAAACGATCTGCGCAAGGACGCATTTTCAAAGGTAATGAAGATGTCGTTCCAGCAGACGGACAAGTTCACTACAGGCTCACTTGTAACAAGGCTTACAAATGATATCACAGCCTGTCAGGACTTTGTCGGAATGGCTCTCAGAATGATGGTGCGCACGCTGATGCAGTTTGTCGGCGGTATCTATATGGTGCTGAATATAGACGTTGTATTCGGACTTGTTCTGCTTGTAACGCTTCCTGTTCAGCTTATAATCGTTGCGGTGGTGCTCAAAAAGGGTGCGCCGCTTTTCGGCGTTGTACAGAGCAAGCTTGACAGAGTAAACTCTGTCGTGCAGGAGAACGTTTCGGGCGCGAGAGTAGTTAAGGCATATACTCGTGAGCAGTATGAGATAGAGCGTTTCGGTGCGGCTAATGACGAGCTTTGCAGCACGAACCTGCGCGTTCAGAAGCTTATGGCACTGCTTACTCCCGTGCTGTCCATACTTATGAACGCTTCGGTGCTAGCAGTTATCTATATGGGCGGACTTCAGGTGCAGGCACAGAGCCTTGAGGTCGGCAAGATAATGGCAGGCATTACATATATAACTCAGATACTCATGTCAGTAATGATGATAGGCATGATGTTCCAGCAGGTAACAAGAGCTTCCGCTTCGGCAAAGCGTATCAAGGAGATACTTGACGCCGATCCCGTTATTGCAAGCGGCGAGTTTGACGGCAATACAGAGGAGCAGGGAACTGTCGAGTTCCGCAATATATCCTTCCGTTATCCGGGCGTTCAGGCAGGCAATGTGCTGGACGATATCAGCTTCAAGGTAAACAAGGGTGAAACGGTGGCTATCCTTGGCGCTACAGGCTGCGGTAAGACCTCTCTTGTAAACCTCATCACACGTTTCTATGACGCTACCGAGGGTACAGTGCTTGTTGACGGCGTTGACGTAAAGGAGTACGACCTTGACGCGCTTCGCAAAAAGATAGGCTTCGTGCTGCAAAAGAGCGAGCTTTTCTCCGATACCATTGAAAATAATATCCGCTGGGGAAAGCCCGACGCTGCCGACGAGGAGATACGCTCTGCTGCGGAAATAGCACAGGCTGCGGATTTCATCGAGGGCTTCACAGACGGCTACAAGGACATTGTGACCGAAAAGGGCTCCTCGCTCTCAGGCGGTCAGAAGCAGAGGCTTTCCATTGCTAGAGCAATAGTCAAAAAGCCTGAGATACTCATTTTTGACGACAGTATGTCGGCGCTTGACCTCACAACAGACGCAAAGCTGCAAAGAGCGCTTCGCGAAAACCTGGGTGATACGACTGTTATCATGATCGCACAGCGCGTTGCAAGCGTAATGGGCGCTGACAAGATAGCTGTAATTGAGGACGGCAGACTTGCTGCGTTCGACAACCACGAAAATCTGATGAAGAGCTGCGAGGTATATCAGGATATCTACAGCTCACAGATGAGAGAGGGGGACGAGCAGGTTGGCTGAGAATAATAACAATAAGCCCGTGATAAATCTTCGTCCCGGCGGCAGAGGACCGGGCGGTCCTCATGCAATGGGAATGCCGCAGGAAAAGGCGAAGAATGTTAATGGCTCGCTTAAAAGGATACTTCAGTATATCGGAAAGAACAAGCACCTGCTGTATGCGATGCTTGCAGTAATGCTTGTTGCAACACTGCTGAATATCATCGCTCCCACTATTCAGGCTATTGCCATAGATACCATCACAGTGACGGAGGAGCACCCCGCTGTTGATATGAACTCGCTTGTGCAGTGGCTTATAGTTCTTGGCAGTGTGTATCTGCTTTCCGCAGTTCTCACTTATTTCCAGAACATCTTTGCTGCAAAGCTTTCGCAGTATACGGTGCGGATAATGCGTAAGGATCTCTTTGCGCGCATATCAAAGCTCCCTATCAGCTATATTGACACCCACAAGCACGGCGATATCATGAGCCGTATGACAAACGACGTTGAGAACGTATCAAATTCCGTTTCGCAGTCGCTCGGTTCGCTTATTTCGGGTATAATCATGGTAGTCGGCTGCTTTGTTATGATGCTGATACACTCGTGGCAGCTTACGCTTATAAGCATGGTAACTATCGTACTGACGCTTGTTGTATCAAAAAATCTGTCAAAGCTTATGAGAAAGTATTTCCCCATGCAGCAGCAGAAGCTTGGTCAGCTCAACGGTCAGATCGAGGAAACTGTAAGCGGCTACAAGACCGTAAAAGCATTTACACGCGAGGACAAGGTCTGCGAGGAATTTAATTCCACCAGCGATGAGTTGAAAAGAATTGGAATCAAGGCGCAGATACTTGGCGGCTCGATGGGTCCCTGCATGAACTGCATCGGCAATATCGGCTTCCTGCTCATTGCAGCATTCGGCGGCTGGTTTGCTATTCAGGACATCATTTCGATCGGTACTATTCAGGCGTTTATCGTATATTCCAAGCAATTCACACGTCCCATTAACGAGATCGCAAACCAGTATGCGCAGCTTCAGTCCGCGCTTGCAGGCGCTGAGCGAGTTTTCGAGATAATGGACGCAGAGCCTGAGGACGTCGGCGGCAATGAGCCGTTTGAGATAGACAACGTAAAGGGCGACCTCAATTTCAAGGACGTAAAGTTCTCCTATGTCGAGGGCGAGCCTGTATTGAAGGACTTCGACCTGTGGGTAAAGAGCGGTCAGAAGATAGCCATTGTAGGCGCAACAGGCAGCGGAAAGACGACCGTAATAAACCTGCTGACACGCTTCTATGACATAGACGGCGGCGAGATACTTCTTGACGGACAGGATATCCGCAATATCCCGATGGAAAAGCTCCGCGGCAGTATCGGAATAGTTCTTCAGGACACCGTCATCTTCTCCGAAACGATAGCGCAGAATATCCGCTACGGCAGGATAGACGCTACCGATGAGGAGGTCATCGCAGCGGCAAAGCTTGCAAGAGTTCACGATTTCGCGGCAAAGCTTGCAGACGGCTATGACACTATGCTGACAGAAGGCGGCAGCAACCTTTCGCAGGGTCAGCGACAGCTTATCTCGATAGCAAGAGCAGTGCTTGCCGACCCGAAGATACTCATTCTTGACGAAGCTACATCAAGCATTGATACAAGAACGGAAATGCACATTCAGGCGGCAATGATCGCACTGATGAAGGGCAGAACAAGCCTTATCATTGCGCATCGTCTGTCCACTATCCGCGACGCGGACAAGATAATCGTGCTCGGCGAGGGCAGAGTGCTTGAAGCAGGCGACCACGAGGAGCTTCTTGCTCAGCGCGGCGCTTATTACAGGCTGTATCAGAGCCAGTTCGCAGGAATTGCTACATAAAATCAACGGGCTACCATTGGTAGCCCGTTTTGCAATTTTAGATCTAATAAAAAAGCGCATAATCATCTGCGGCAGAGGAAGCGGGAACATAGCTGCTTTTCTCTAGTGTTCTGTGTTCGCCGCAATATGCTTTCAGAAGCTCTCGGCTCATATTAGTAATATCGGGTCGCTCAATTGCTTCTTTGGGGTCGAGCAGCAGCACTTCGCTGTTTTCATAACCGTCCGAGCGCGGCTCACCCGAAATATGCTCCATGATAAATACTGCACACCATTGCTCGGGTTTGAACTGCATGGACATAAGCGAACTTACTTTCGCGGTAATGCCTGTTTCTTCAAACAGCTCTCTTTCAGCGGCAGTTGTAGGAAGCTCGCCTTCCTGCACAAAGCCGCCCGGGACCAGTATCCTGTCCTTTGCCGAGCCGTAGGTGTGCCGCACAAGCAGCACCTTGCCGTCTATCTCAACTATTCCGCACACAGTGAAGTTTTTATTATTCATAGTGTTCTCCTTGTTCACCTTTTATCGATATACTTAATAACTTCTAAAAGCGACTGCAGAATAACCTCCGCAAGCCCCTCCATCTCCTCCGTAGGCTCTGCCATATCGGGCACCATTATCGGGCGCATACCTGCGGCGTGCGCGGAGCGTATGCCGTTGTAGCTGTCCTCAATTGCAATAGCACATTCGGGCTCAACAGACAGCTCCTCGCAGGCTCTGAGGAATATCTCGGGGTGCGGCTTGCTGTGGCTCACCATATCGCCGCAAACGACCTTGTCGAAGTAGGGGAGTATACTAGCGTCACGAAGCTGATTTTCAACCACAACGCGCCTTGTGGAGCTTGCAAGTGCTATCTTCAGCCCATTTTCTTTGAGAAACTCCAGCAGCTCGCGAACTCCCACTTTCATCGGCAGCCTGCCGTCGTCGTAGCGCTCATGATACAGCGCGGACTGCTCAGCTTTGCGCTCGTCATACGGGAAGTCCTCGCCGTAGAACTCCAGTGCAAGCTTGCGCGTTTCTGTGGAGTTCGTTCCAAGGCACATTCTGCAAAGCTTTTCAATATCCTTGATGCCGTATTTCTCGGCAATTTCTATCCAGCATTCAACGACCTTTCGCTCCGAGTCGAAGATAACTCCGTCCATGTCAAAAACGACAGCCTTTAATTCCTTCATTGTACCGCTCCTTAATATATTTTCATTAGCCCTGAGCAAAACACCGCAAAGCCAATAGCGAAGCGGATTTGCAAGGCGA
>CAYSYF010000058.1:0-16472 GCA_964435155.1 uncultured Ruminococcus sp.
TATCACAAGGTTTCGGGTTTGTCAAGTGTTTTTTAAAAAAAATTTATTTTTTTGAAAAACATATTATTCCGTCAATATTTGTCATAATCTCTTGACTTTTGGCGAATTATGTAATATAATTTTTTTAGACACTCAAGTATCTTTGTGTGTCAAAAACAAATGGAGGTAAATGTGATGTTACTTATTGGTGGCGCTATTGCAGGTGTTTTAGGTCTTATCTTACTGATAATCGGTGCTGTTCAGAACAACAGCCTGGAATCCCAGCTCCTGATGGCTTTCGGTCAGCCTGGTACAGGTACAGGCTTAATCGTATTCGGTATCATTCTTCTGCTGGCAGGTATTGCACTTGTTGTTGTTAACTTCCTCAAAAAGAAGAAGCAGTAATAATACGATACTTATAAAAGCTGATGCGTAAAAGCATCGGCTTTTGTTTTGGCAAAAATAAAAGGCTTCCGACACGGAAGCCTTTTTTGTGTTCAAATTCCGAATTACTTCAGGATCTTGATGTTGCCGATGATAGGCAGAGGAGCCATCTTCTCGTTAGCAACATTTACGATGCCGAGGATAACAAAAACGAGAATAACAAGGCTCAGCACACCGCTGATGATACCCGCAATGATAGCACCGATCCAGCCAAGCAGACCGAGTACGATGCTGCAGACAGTGATGATCACGCCGAGGATCAGATCGATAATGAACAGAACCAAACCCTGATTTGCGTGGTAACGTGTGAAATCTGTCTTACCTGCGAAAAGGGGAATAAGTACCAAGAAACCAAGGTAGGACAGAATGCCAAAAAGCTTATCATTAGAATCCATAATGAAGCCCTCCATATAATAAAAAATTATCGCGGAGCCACATTCCGCTATGCTAATATGATATAACAAAAAACGTATTTTGTCAACTATCGGCGGACTTTTTGGCTGTAATTTGCTTTAAATTATACAAAAAAGTCAAAAATTTCTGCATTTTTGGATTTGGTATCATCAAATCTGTCTAAATATTCATACGGGAATTTGTGGTTGCAAAGCCGCGTTATCCTGCCGTTTTCCGTATCAACAAGCTTCGTGGAAGCGCCTGCGCCTACCGCGAGTATCGTTTGCAGCTCCTCCATGATAAACATATTGTAAAGGCTCTCCGTGCCTTGCTTTGCGTAGCCTGTGTTCTCCTGATTGTCGGCAGTATTCTTTTGCCTGTAAAGATAATACGGCAGATAGCCCTCGCCCTGCAGCCGCTTGTGAGTGTAGTCTATCATCTCCGCCGCACCGCCCTGAGTTTTTCTGTCCTGCTCATGGAACAGCGTCGCCGCACGCTTCAGCGAAAGGCTGTGTACGGTGATGTTTTCGGGCTTAAGCTCCGTTACCCTGTCAAGGCTGTATCTGAAGCCCTCTGCATCATCTGTGGGAAGCCCGGCAATAAGATCCATATTTATACACTTGAAGCCCACCTCTCGCGCGAGATGGTAAGCCTCCTCCGTCTGCGCCGTTGTATGACGTCTGCCTATCGCCTCAAGAACGCTGTCGCGCATAGTCTGAGGATTTACGGATATTCTGTCAGCGCCTGCCTCTTTTATTGCAATAAGCTTGTCTTTGGTAATAGTATCAGGTCTGCCTGCTTCCACCGTAAATTCGCGCACATGACTGCGGTCAAACATATCAAGCGCCAAAAAAAGCCGCTTTAACTGCTCCGCGGACAGCGTTGTGGGAGTTCCGCCGCCGAAATATATCGTGTCAAGCTGCAATCCCAGCTGCTTTGCAACATCAGCGGTCTGCTTCATCTCCTCGATAAGGCGCATTACATACTCGTCCATACGTGCAGCCGCCTTGTCCACCGAGTGAGAAACAAAGCTGCAATAGCTGCACCTTGTCGGGCAGAACGGTATCGAAACATAAAGGCTGTATGAGTTTTTAGGAATAGCCGCTATCATCGGCTGCTGTATCCTGTCGATAGTCCTTGCGAGCGCTATCTTGTCGTGCGATACCAGCAGTTTTTCTGCCGCTTCGCTCTCGGACAGCTTGGACAGCACCTTTACAGGGCGAACGCCCGTCAGTATTCCCCACGGAATTTCAACGCCTGTATACTCGCTCAGCACCTTGTACAGCAGCACCGATATAACGCGCTCCTGCTCCTTTTCGGGAATGTCAGCGGATACGCGCACTTCGCGGCTGATATCCTTTCCGTCAGCGCAGAGCCGTACCGCAAGCACAGCCTCGCTGCCGTCAAAAGTGCGCTCAGTGAGGCAGTATTCGCCGTTTGCGTCTGCTTTGTCGGTAGAAAGTCCTATCTTTATCGGCGGAAAGAACGCACGGAAAAGGCGCTCTATCTCGTACTGGAATTTGTGGTCTGCAAAAATTAACGTCATAGCTTCCTCAATCAAAGGGCGGCATGAGTTCACGCCGCCGTTTTTTACATAAATGGATTGTTATCTTTCTCAAACGAAAGAGTTGTCGGCTCGCCGTGACCGCTGTAAATGCGGTAATCGCCCTCGATAGCCGCTATTTTGTCAAGCGATCTGCGCATCTCCGCGCCGCTTGCGGAATAGCCGTCCGTTCTGCCGATAGAGCCGCAAAAAATAGTATCTCCCGCGAAGATTACGTCGCCGCAGAACAGCAAGCAGCTTCCCTTCGTGTGACCGGGAGTTCCCATAACGCGGAATGTAAGACCGCAAGCCGTAAATTCCTTGCCGTCCGAAAAGCTCCTGTCAAGCGTTACAGGCTCGAAAGGCATATACGGCATGAAATCCGCCCAGCTCTTCGCAGCGCTTTTAAACATCTCCTCGTCGGGCTTAGTGCCGATGACCTCGCAGTTTGTGCGCCTTTTAAGCTCAGGCACGCCCGCGAAATGGTCAAAATGCCCGTGCGTGAGTATTATCGCGCCGAGCGTGAGGTTTTTGCTGTTCAGAAATCTGATGACCTCAGCCGAGGACGCTGGGTCTATCACGACAGCCTTGCCGTCCTCGCCCTCCAAAACATAGCAGTTGGTCTGTAATGCGCCGAGGGGGAATTCGTATATCTTCATTTGAAATCTCCTTTTTTACAGAAAAGCGACCTTCTTCATACTATTGGTATCATACATGGAAAAGGTTATTTATTAGACATAAATATCATATTGTACGCATAATCTTTGCAATCAGTTCCGTTTCAAACCTCTTGCAGTCTAAGGATGCATTGCCCTTAGCATCTAAACGTAGATGCATTGTAGGTGGTTCTGTCTGCATAATATGATTCATAAGTTCAATCGGTTCTGGATATTTGGTTACAATCTGTCCCGACTTGTAGTCATGTTCTCTCTGCCAGATGACCAAATCCTGACAAAAATTGTCTGCATCCGGCATTTTTACAAGACCGTCCAATGCACCATCATAAACATAGTGGGATAGGTTGTACATAGCATGGGCACCTAAGGCAAAAGACCTAGTAAATTTAGTGACGCCCCAGTCTTTTAGTTTGCGATGACCTTTGCACATACGTTCTAATTGTATGGAGGCTTCGAAAACATCCTTGTTTAGAAGAGCCAGAAGATAGGAAATATAAGCATGGTCATAGTCTCTTATTTTTTGACTTAGCTTCTTCTGCGCAAAAGGAACTGCTTCTTTAGCAAAATCTTCTCGCTGATACCAGATGGCCATAAATAGATTGGTGATAGCAGTACCTGTTACACTCCCCTTACACATTCCGCTTTCTTCAGGCAGGAGAAGGGGAATGTGATTCACCATATTGGCAGCCAAAAGATCCGGCATCACATTATAGCTAAAATAGGTATGGTCGTTATCGGTGGTCCCAAGATTATTCAAATGCGCAAGTCGGGCGTTTTCATATAGTGCATTGTTTAGCATTTCCATGTCATATTTGGAAAAGGCTTCGTAAAGCCGTATCCCGAATAGTTTACGACTATATCCTTCTCCTTCAATAAGAAATACTATTTTAAATTCAGTTGTGCGGTCTGCCCCCATATATTTGCTGTATTTGGATTTTTCCTCAGTAAGGTAATCCACCAAGGAAGCAGGGTATCTTTCTTCCCCTTCACACAATTCCTTGTATGCTTTCAGAAGCTTTGCTACATCCTTTTTATTCATAATTTGTTTCTTCCTTTAATGATATGTTATTGTGTTATGTGATTTTACTTCCCTTGTTTTTGCTCTTATGAGGGTTCGTAAATCCTTGCGAAACGATATAACACAAGGGAACACATAGGGGAAAGCACACATGCAGAAAAGTTAGTATTTATAAGAGGTTATCAAGAATTTAACAATAAATTATAACAGGTAATGAAACCCTTAAATTATGTGTTTGCACAATCGGAATTTGTTGTGTTATTTTCAAATACCTTTTCTAAAACAAATAATGCGATTTGCTTCGCCAAATCCCATTGACAAATGGAATTTAAGGCTATTTACATTGGTCAATTCACAATCGCTTGCAAATTCACTGCAGCCCATATCTTTTGCCCATTTTTCGCAAGCAAAAAGCAATTCTTTCGCATAACCTTTATTGCGGTATTTTTCTTCAACAAACACACCTTCTAAATATCCGACAGGAGAACTGTTTGTGCCTTCAACATAATCATTTCTCAAACCACATTGAGCAAAACCTATTGGCATATCTTCAAGATATTTAATAAAACATACCGCAGTCTGACTACTGATAATTTTTGAAAATTCTGTTTCTAATTCGGTCAATGAAGCGCTATCCCACATTTTAATCGCCAATTCCGCTAAAGCGTTACAATCTGTATTAGTTGCTGTTTTCACCAAAACAAATCACCCCACTAATTTCCGATCTGTCACTTCTTCGTCACCTTCGCGCCGCCCCTCGTCTTATTATAGGACTGCGTAGCGTCAAACGCCTCGATAAGCCGCTTTTCGGTCTTGTTTAGCCTGTTCACCTTGCAGGGGATTATCCTTACATAAGCTTCCATGCCGTACTTGATATCGGCATAGACGTCGCCCTTTCCCTTGCCGCTGAAATGGTTATGCACGCGCTGGCAGACGTTCACCGACTGCCCGATGTAGATGTTATCGTAGTTCCTAAAGCGCCTGAAATGCACCTTTTTCTCAAATATCATGATAACATAGCAGCCCGAAAAATCGTTGTATTTGTAGCCTGTCTTGCTGCCGTCGTCAGCCTCGGTGCGCCAGTTTTCCTCGAAATCGGTGTAGTGAATAAACCGTCCCGAGCGTATGCGCTTCCTTAAGCGCGCTGCTGTAACTCCCTTGCTGTTATGAACGCATATCCATATCAGCACCAGCACGCACAGCGCCGCAACAAGCCATAGCTGCCGCTCTGTAAGCTCCATTACTGCTTTCCTGTTCTCTCTACCGAGATAACGCCGGGGATCTTCTTCACCTTTACCATAAGGTTTGTAAGCTGCTCCATGCCCGCTACCTCGACAGTAACTACAAGGCTTGCGTTGCCGTTTTTGAGCTGGTGAGCGTTCATCTCGTGAATGGGAATATGATAAGACGCGATAGCAACCGTAACATCAGCGAGCATTGCCGTTCTGTCCTCGGTGATGATGTCGATGGTCGCGCGGTAGGTAGAGTCATCCACTCCTGCCCAGCTTGCCTTTATCCAGCGCTCCTTGTTCTCCTCGCTCTCCATGTTGTTGATGACGTTTATGCAGTCAAGCTTATGCACCGAAACGCCGAAGCCTCTCGTTACAAAGCCGATTACAGGGTCACCGGGGAGCGGATTGCAGCACTGCGCAAACTTAACAAGACAGTTGTCGATGCCCTCGATTATGATACCCTTGCGGCGGCTGCGCTGGTTGTTTGCCTCGATATCCTCAAAGGGCTTGGGGCTGAGTGCCGCCTGCTCCTTCTGATGGCGGAGCTGTTCTTCCTTTATACGCTGGATTATCTTTGAAAGCGATACTCCGCCGTAGCCTACAGCCGCATAAAGATCGTCCACCGTATCAAAACGCTGTCGCTGTGCGATGGTCTTTAACATCTCAGGCTCGGGGATTATGCCGTTGCGTCTGAATTCGTGCTCAAGATCAACCTTGCCGCGCTCGATATTCTCCTCGCGGCGCTCCTTTTTGAACCAAGAGCGTATCTTGCCCTTGGCTTCGGAGGTCTTTGCTATATCCAGCCAGTTGCGGTTTGGACCGTAATTCACTGAGCCTGTGGTGAGTATCTCTACGATATCGCCTGTCTTTACGACATAATCAAAGCTCACCATTCTGCCGCCAACCTTCGCGCCTGTCATCTTATTTCCGACCTGCGTGTGGATAGCATACGCGAAGTCTATAACAGTAGCCCCAAGCGGCAGCGAGATAACATCGCCCTTGGGAGTGAATACATACACATCATCGGGGGCAAGGTCAGTCTTGATAGCGTCCGCTATCTGCTCAACATCGTCCGCCTCCTGCTGACGCTCTAAAAGCTGTCTTATCCAGTCAAAGCGCTGCTCGCCCGCGGTGGATTTGTTTATACCCGCCTTATACTTCCAGTGCGCCGCGATACCGTACTGCGCGGTGTTGTGCATTTCTACCGTGCGTATCTGCACCTCAAAAGGACGTCCTTCTCTGCCCATGACAGTTGTGTGAAGCGACTGGTAGCGGTTGGGCTTTGGGGTAGCTATGTAGTCCTTGAAGCGGTATGGGATAGGTCTGAACATATCATGGATAACGCCCAGTACATTATAGCACTCGATGACCGACTGCACGATAACTCGCACTGCATAGATGTCGTATATCTCGTCAAAGGGCTTGTTCTTTACATACACCTTTTTATAGATACTGTACGCGGATTTCACCCTGCCCTCTATTATCGGCTCGGGCTTTATATCGGTTATGCGCTCTCTGATACGCCTTTTTATACTGTCAATGAAGCTGTCGCGCTCCTCCTTCTGAAGCTCAAGCTGGCGCTCTATCTCCTTGCAGCCGTAGGGGTCGAGGTAGTGGATAGCGATATCCTCCATCTCCTCCTTGACGTCGCTCATACCAAGACGGTGAGCTATCGGCGCATAGAAATTCATCGTTTCAAGAGAGGTCTTGCGCTGCTTGTGAGGAGGTCTTGCGTCAAGAGTACGCATATTGTGAAGCCTGTCGGCAAGCTTTATAATGATAACTCGGATATCCTTGGACATAGCCATAAGTATCTTTCGGATATTCTCAGCCTGCTGCTCCTCCTTGGTGTTCAGCGGCACCTGACCGATCTTTGTAACGCCGTCTACCATGAGTGCAACGTCATCGCCGAACTTCTTTCTTATCTCCTCAAGCGAAATATCGGTATCCTCCACCACATCGTGAAGCAGGGCGGATACAATGGTATCGGTATCCATACAATAGTCCACAAGGATCGAAGCTACCGCTATGGGGTGTGAGATGTAGGGATCGCCCGACGAGCGCACCTGTCCCTTGTGCGCCTCATTTGCCAGCGTATACGCCTGCATTATCTTATCAACATCATACTGCTTATCTACTGATCTTATACGTTCAACAAGCTCCTCTATTGTCTTACACGACACTGTGAACGTCCTCCTTTTATTACACCGTAAGCCTTGAAACGGCGCTGATTATTACTTGAATTTAACCGCGGAACTGCGCTGTAAGCTCTGAAAGCAGCCCGCTTGCGAACAGATCGCGCTTTTCCTTTATCGGAATCACCTCGCAGCGCTGTGCGTCAGGCTGAAGCTTTATCATTCCTGCCTCAGCAAACGCGTCCAGCGCGATACGCAGCATACAATAGTTTATATCGCCGCCATATACGCACATATCCTCCGCCGACATACGCTGTCCGTTCTTCCTCAGCATATCGTATATTCCTTTAAGCGCCTCGCGGTCGGGGATAACTCTCGGAGCAAGGCGGCTGTCGCAGCCCTCGCCTCTCACCAGCTCCTCATAAACGCGCTTTGCGGCAAAAAATCTGTCCTCGTTGAACTCCGAGGGGCGCATCTCCTGCACCTTGAGGTTTACGGACTGAACGCCGTTGTACTCATTTATCTCGGCTGTCGCCATGATATCAACGCTGCTGCCGACCTCGGGGTAAAACTCCGCAAAAGGTATTCTGAAGCTCAGCGCCTTCAGCGTCGCTCCGCCCGACTGCACCTCAAAGCTTGTGTATCTGCCGTCCTTAAGCGCCCTTTTCCCGCGCACCGTGCAGTTCTTCAGCAGAAAAACAGGCTGTCTGTTACCCTCGCCAAACGGCTCAAGCCTTGATATAAGTGTGATATTCTCCGCTGTGAGCGCGCGGCAGTCCGTTTCTATATCCGCACCCACCGCATATACAGGCATCTTGGGATAGCAGCGTGCGCAGTATTCGTATGCCATGCTGCGAAATTCCTCTATCTTGTCGGCAGGCAGCGAAAAGCCTCCTGCCTTGGGGTGTCCTCCGAACTTGGTAAACACAGAAGAACAATGATCCAGCAGCTTGAATATCGAAAATCCGTCAATTCCTCTTGCCGAACCCCTGCCCTCGCCGTTTTCTATGCCAATGACAAACACAGGCTTGCCGTAGCGTTCAAGCAGCCTTGCACCTACGATACCGATTATACCGTGATTCCAGCCCTCGCCCGAAATGATAAGTATTCTTTGAGAGAGCAGCTTGGGATCGGCAGCGATCTTCGCTTCTACCTCCTCCAGCACGTCTATCTCGGCAAACCTGCGTCTGGAATTAAGCTCCTCAAGCTCCTCTGCGAGAAGCGAAGCAGCCTCGGGGCTATCGGAAAGCAGCAGCCGCACAGCAGCGTCTGCGCTTGCCATACGTCCTGCGGCATTTATTCTGGGGCATACAGAGTATGCAATGGCAGTTGACGTTATATTTTCGGGGCGTACTCCCGCAGCGTGCAAAAGCCGCTCAAGACCTACGCTCTGACAATTTCTTATATTTTCAAGTCCTCTGCGGACTATGTAACGATTTTCGCCCGTAAGCGGCATTACATCTCCGATAGTACCTATCGCGGCAAGCTCGGCATACTGCTCCATTACAAATTCCTCGTCGTCCTCAAGCGCGCACAGCAGCTTAAGCACCACACCTGCACCGCAAAGCTCCTTGCAGGGAGAATTATCGTCTGCCCTGTGAGGGTCTACACAAGCGCCGCATACAGGAATGTCGGCAGAGGGCTGGTGATGATCGGTTATGACGAGATCAACTCCGCTTTGCCTCAGAAATTCCGCTTCCTCTATCGCGGAAATGCCGTTATCAACGGTTATGACAAGCTCTGTGCCGCCAGCGATGATCTTTTTAAGCGCTTCGATATTCATGCCGTAACCCTCGACTCGGTCAGGGATATAAAAGTCCACATCTGCACCCATAGCTTCCAAATAGCCGTAAAGCATCACCGTAGCGGTCACACCGTCGCAGTCGTAATCACCAAAAACAGTGATCTTTCTGCCGTCATCGAGTGCATTGCGTATCATCTCAGCGGCTTTGTCCATATCCCGCAGCAGATACGGGTCGGAAAGGCTGTTGCAGGCAAAAAACTCTCTTGCGCGCTCCAGATCGGTAATTCCGCGGCTCAGCAGCAGACCGCCGAAAAAGTCACCGAATTCCCTGCGCATTTCCGCACTTTCAACAGGGATTCCGTTGCATAACCATTTTTTCATACTCTATCTCTTATCCTGTCTTTATCGCTTAAGGGATACTATCCCCATAATACATAATAACACATTATTATTGTACCATAAAACTCATTTTTATACAAGGGATATTACCAAAAAATCTCCGCTCGTACCGATGCAAGGACACCGCTGTGCAGAGGAACGATGCGCTGTTTTGTACAATATCCACAAATACCGCATACAAAATCCCACTACTTTTGTTTATACAGTACCTTGCAAAACAAAATACCTTGTGGTAAAATAATAGCAAGGAACAAAAGTTCCGTTTTTTATGAGCCTACTACCTTGCGACACAAAATACTGTGTGAAAGGCAATACCCCACAAAGATCGTGTGGTTTTGACTCAGGAAATAGGAGGTAATGAATGAACTCTCAGCTTAAACGAGGAACGCTTGAGCTTTGTGTTTTGTCTATACTGAACAGCAGCGATTGCTACGGATATGAGCTTGTAAACAGGATCTCGCAGTGCATGGAGGTCACGGAGGGCACGATATACCCATTGATGAAGCGCCTGAAGGACTCGGACACTATCGACTCCTACATAGTAGAGTCTACCGAAGGTCCGCCGAGAAAATACTACAAGATCACCGAAACAGGCAAAGCAGAGCTTGAACGGCTTTCCAAGGAATGGTTTGAATTTGTGAAAAGTGTAAACGAACTTCTGAAAGGGGATTTAGATAATGACAGCTAAGAACAAGGACGATTTTCTGTTCAATCTCCATAACGAGCTGCACAGAATAGGCATTGAAGATAACGAAGACATATTTGCGGACTTTGAAGAGCATTTCCGCGCAAGTGCGGAGCAGGGCTACACCGAAGAGGAGACCTGCGCAAAGCTCGGTGACGTAAAGGAGATAGCAAGAAGCTACATCGACATCGACAGCAGCAAGATAAACAGTATCGTTGCAAACGCTATCGAGGACAGCAGACCTCATGTAAGTCTTACAAAGCCCGGTCGCTCCACTCCCGTTTCCGCAGCGAAGCCTGCCGAAGCTCCCGCCGAGGAGGCAGCCGTTGAGGAAGCTCCCAAGACCGAGATAATCACAGAGCAGCCCGAAGCGCTCCGTGAGATAACCCCCGAGCATATCGCGGCCGAGCAGCCTGCGCCTACCGCTCCCGTTAATACCGCGGTCACCGAAAGCGGCGCTTACACGCACGCTGCGCTGCCTGTGATACCTTTCCCTGCTGAAAGCAATACACAGACAGACTCGCAGAGAGTGATCACTCCCCAGCATATCGCGCCCGAACAGCCTGCGCCCTCGTCTATCCCCATGCCTTCGGGCAGCAGCGATGACAATATCAAGACCGCTCCCAAGTCCGAGCCTGCGCCTGTCCCCGAGCCTCCGAAGCCCGTCGAAGCAGCTCCCTCATGCGAGCAGCCCAAGGACGAGCACAAAGCCGAGCTTCCCCATGTTGACAACGACGACGGCAAGGGCGGCTTCAAGTGGAGCAACATCAAGGGCAGAGAGCCTAATGTAAATATACCCAAGCTTGTCGGTCAGCTTTGCGTAGACGTATTTGTGCTAAGCTGGGCACTGCCTGCACTGGCATGGCTCATCTGGCATTTCCTGACGGGTGTTGTGTTCGGGCTTGTTGGATTTGCTATATCGCAGTTCACGGTCTCCTCTGTATTCCACCTGCTGAGCAGAATTTTCCTTTGCGGCGGACTTATCTCGCTGTCGGTCGTTCTTTGCCTTGTATGGACAAAGATGGTCAAAGGCTTTATCCACATAATCAAGGCAGCCGTTATCGGTCATGTCAAAGCCATCTATGATCTGTAAGGAGGTGCTGAAATGAAACATATTATTGCGTTTTTCCTCTCACTCAGCGTATTCTGCTTTATAGCATTCGGCATCTCCGTTGCAGTTCTCGGAACAGAAGCAGCATCAAGTGATGCTCTGATACACGAATACACGGAGCTTGAAGGCTCTTATTCCGATATTGAGATAACAACAAGCGTTGCTAATATCGGTGTTTACCCCACAGAGGGCGATGTTACCAAGATATTCACCACCGAGCGCCTTGCAAAATCCGTAAGTGCCGAGATTAAGGACGATAAGCTCGTCATAAAGCTTGACCACAGCCAGTATATATTCACCGACTTTTTGGGCTTCCTCGGCTCGCTGTTTGACGGTGGCAACAAGGACTGCGTAAAGGTGTATGTTCCCGATGAATTGTACGAAACCATTGTTATAAACTCCAACGCAGGCAGCACCGAAATGATAAATGTTGCGGCAAAGGAGGTAGAGCTTGACCTCAGCGCAGGAAATCTTACCTATGCACAGCCCGAGGGCATGACCGCAGAAAGTCTTGATATTCATCTCAGCGCAGGAAACTGCACCGTTTACAACGCAAGGGCTGATATATTCGATATCGAAATGAGTGCAGGCAATATCGACGTTTACGGTCTGTCGGGTAAGGGTGAAATAGATGTTTCCGCAGGCAACGGCAATATAAATCTTTCCGAGCTTAACGGCGAGATAATCGTCAATGCAAGTGCAGGAAACCTTGACCTTAACCTCCCTGATGGAATAAATGCAACCATCGGCTGCGACAAGTCCGCAGGCAGTGTCACCGTAAAATACGGCGATATCAGAAACGACCTCAACGACAACGAGGAAGTTGTGATCGGTACAGGAACATACAATATCTTTGCTGACATCTCCGCCGGTGCCATCAACATCACCGATAAGGCAAAGGAAAAGGAAGCGCCTGCTGTACCTGAAATGCCCATTATGGATTTCAGTACCGCCGTTGATAGCTCAGCGACGACTGCGATATCAAGCGTAGAATTTATAGATGACGTTGCAGTTGATGAACCCGACACAGACATCGAAGTAGAAGTCGATGTAGGCGACATCAAGGTAGATGTAGGCGACATCAGAGTTTAAAAAAGTTACGTTACAACCGCACACTGTGAAAGGAGCTGCTCCCCCCTCGGGGGAGTTCAGCCCCAACCACAGGTGCGCCTAAAACAAACCCATATTTTTACATTAAAGTCATATTTTGAAAGGAGTTTCATTATGGAAAAGCAGATCTACAGATTTACAAACGAGATAACCGCACTGGAAGTGTGCTCTATGGGAGCGAAAATAATCATCAGACAGCACGAGAGCGAGGAGTTCCGCGCTGAGTACAGCAACCCCAAGGACACACCCGAGTTCTGCGCGGTGCTGAACGGCACTACCCTCACCTTCAAGGAGAAGATGTCCTTCAGCCTGTTATGCCCCAAGCCTAAGGAGGATTACACGATCGAGGTATTCGTACCCAAAACGAAGCTTGCAAAGCTGAAGATAAACACCGCGAGCGGCGGCGCTGATATCTCCGAGGTCACAGCCGAGGAGTTCGAGCTCAACACCGCGTCAGGCAGCATTGAGGTAAACGCTTGCTTTGACAACGTGAAGATACAGTCTGCATCAGGCAGTGTAAATCTTACCGCTCCGAGCATCGCTACCGCAAAGTCGCTCTCCGTCTGCACAGTTTCGGGCAACGCAAGCGTAAGCTGCTACAAGGCAGAAGCATTCAGCCTGCATTCCGTCTCGGGTAAGACCGTTTGTGACGGAATTTCGGGCAAGGGCAAGATCTCCGTTACCTCGGGCAGCGTTGATGTCCGCTACGACGAGTGGAACGCAGACCTCGACATCAGCGCGATAAGCGGAAGCATCGGAGTGACGCTCCCCGAAAGCGCAGGTATCGACGTGAAGTTTGACGGCGTTTCGGGAACTCTACGTACCGATATCGGCATGGCAAAGGGTCAGTTCATGAACCTCGGCAAGGGCACCTCGGGCACTCTCGGCGGCGAGAACTGCCACAAGCTGAACATCTCCCTCACAAGCGGCAAGGTGCAGGTAGCACAGTGCTAAAATAACCCTTTCACGACTCAGCCACAGGATCGGGAGAGGTTAAGATAAAACACCCCGTTTCGGTATGATGACGATACCGTTACGGGGTGTTTTTGAATTTTGCGGATAAAACTCCCCCGAGAAAGCTCGGGGGAGTAAGATATCATTACAATTGGGAGACATAGCACGAATCAAAATCTACTCCGCTCAGGAGTGATACGGCTTTTTCTGCGTCTTTCTCCTGCACTAACAGCATAAACATCTTAGCGTCATACTCTATTCCGTTGTCAGACAAAATCTTGCCGCTTCGTTCAATATCCTTGCTGCTTAACGGCTGAAGATGGTAGTCATTGTTTTCATTGCCCATTAAAACAGGAGTATGAAAGCCCGACCTTGCAGATTCGATAACAGCTTTGTCGGCTTTATGCTCGACATAAGAAGAGTCGAATTTACAAAATTGCAGGAGATCGACTGCTTTTTCTTCGTTGCACTGCTGCACCAGCAATAATGTGTTGTTATTAACCAACTCATAAGCAATGCCCTTATCGTCAAGCAATTGCGTTGCCAACGCAATATCGCGCTGACTGATAGGATTTATATATCCGTTATCATCATTAGCCCACAGAACATCGGCGGTATAGCTGAACTGCCATCTGCAAATAAGGAATGTGCCAAGTGCGAGAATTATCGAAAGCAGTATAGATATGACCGCTATCAGGCGTTTTTTATTGGCACTCACAAATATCCCTCCTTAAACAACAATAAAGCCTTGGCTTTCAGCGAATTGTGAAAATGCTTCTACACTCATCGTTACATAACCATCATCTGCAATTGATTCTGATGGCGTTAGCTCAACAGCATTTGCTGTTGTTACCGTTAAAATTGCCATCATTGCCACTAAGAAACATGATATCAGTCTTTTCGTAACTTTTTCCTCCATAACAATGAATTTATTAACGGCTAATATATTGCCTCACTTATGTTTTACTACTTTTATCTCTAAATGTCAACATATTTACAATAAAATCTATGTATTGAATAAAATCCCAAAATGATTTTATATGTTATATACAAAAACAGGCGGCATTTCTGCCGCCTGCATTTTATTATTCAGCCTTAACGCCTTAGGGAATTAACCCTCGAACTCAGCCTTATACATCTTGTCCATCTCAACAAGGTGCTTGTACTTGTCCTTAGCGTTCTGCTCAGCGATGTCGAACAGAGCTGTTGCTCTCTCGGGGTTAGCACGCATCAGAGAGTTGTAACGTACCTCTCTCATCATGAATGCCTTGTAATCGCCTGTGGGAGCCTTGCTGTCGAGGGAGAAGGGAGTCTTGCCCTGTGCAGCAAGTGCGGGGTTGAAGCGGAACAGATGCCAGTAACCAGCCTCTACAGCTTCCTTCTCAACCTGCTGAGCGATGGTCAGACCGCCCTTGATACCGTGGTTGATACAGGGAGCGTAAGCGATGATCAGGGAGGGTCCGTCATAAGCCTCAGCCTCAGCGATAGCCTTCAGACACTGGTTCTTGTCAGCGCCCATAGCGATCTGTGCAACGTAAACGTAGCCGTAGCTCATTGCGATGCCTGCGAGGTCCTTCTTCTTAACGTCCTTACCACCAGCAGCGAACTGAGCAACCGCACCTACGTTAGTAGCCTTGGAAGCCTGACCGCCTGTGTTGGAGTAAACCTCTGTATCGAATACGAAGATGTTAACGTTCTTGTGGGAAGCGATTACATGGTCAAGACCGCCGTAACCGATATCGTAAGCCCAGCCGTCACCACCGAGGATCCACTGGCTCTTCTTGGAGAGGTAGTTCTTAGCCTTGAGGATCTCCTTAGCGCCGTCGCAGTCACAAGCAGACAGAGCGTCAACAAGTGCCTTTGTAGCAGCAGCGTTAGCCTTAGCGTCGTCCTTTGTGGAGAGGTATGTGTCGATGAGAGCCTGTGTCTCGGGCTTAGCGTTCTCTCTGAGAGCCTCAACCTGCTTCATAGCTCTTGTTCTCAGTGTATCCTGAGCAAGGAACATACCAAGACCGAACTCTGCGTTATCCTCGAACAGGGAGTTGCCCCAAGCGGGACCCTTGCCTTCCTTATTCTTTGTATAAGGAGTGGAGGGAGCGGAGCCTGCCCAGATAGAGGAGCAGCCTGTTGCGTTTGCGATGTACATTCTCTCACCGCAAACCTGTGTGATCAGCTTAGCATAAGGTGTCTCACCGCAGCCTGCGCAAGCGCCGGAGAACTCGAGCAGGGGCTGCTTGAACTGAGAGCCCTTAACTGTTGTGTCGGAGAACTTAGCAAATACCTCGGGCTTGTCGGAAACGGACTTAACAGCATAGTCGAATACTTCCTGCTGCTTCTTGTCGAGCATTTCCTCGATGGGCTTCATAGCGAGAGCCTTTGTCTTTGCGGGGCAAGCCTGTACACACGCGCCGCAGCCTGTGCAGTCGAGTGTGGAGATAGCCATTGTGTACTTCATGCCGGGCAGACCTGTAGCGTCCTTAACCTGTGTCTCTGCGGGAGCAGCAGCTACCTCAGCGTCGTTCAGGATCATGGGACGGATTACAGCGTGGGGGCATACGAAGGAGCACTGGTTACACTGGATACAGTTCTCGGGGATCCACTCGGGAACGTCAACAGCGATACCGCGCTTCTCATAAGCAGCAGCGCCCTGGGGGAATGTACCGTCAGCCATATCAACGAATGTGGATACGGGCAGGGAATCACCGCGCTGTGCGTTTACGGGGATAAGAATGTTGTTTACGAAATCAACAAGCTTCTTGTCATCGCCTGTAGCCTTAACAACGGGCATCTCACCCTCTGCGTTAGCCCAAGCAGCGGGAACGTCAACCTTAACGACCTCACCTGCACCTCTGTCGATAGCAGCGTAGTTCATGTTAACGATCTCGTCGCCCTTCTTAGCGAAGGACTTGTAAGCAGCCTGCTTCATGTACTCAACTGCCTCAGCAGCAGGGATAATGTTAGCAAGAGAGAAGAATGCGGACTGAAGAACAGTGTTTGTCTTGTTGCCGAGACCGATTTCCTTAGCAACCTTGATAGCGTTGATGATGT
>CAYSYF010000059.1:0-15825 GCA_964435155.1 uncultured Ruminococcus sp.
GTGCGGATGTTTCGGCGGAAAAGTCCCAACGGGACTTTTTCGACGGTCTGAGACCCGAGAGAGATCTCGGGTCTTTTTGTGTGACAGATCGGAAATTATCACTGATTAAGTCTGAAATGAACGGGAATACCGTTTCTGTATTCGATCGTCGGCTCGCCCTGAATGAGGGGGAGGAAGTAGTTCAGCGCGTCAACGGTAACGTTGTTGCCCTCGAGGTTTATCCACTCGCGCGGGAATTTCTTCTCCTGATTTGCGATCTTTGAGATGTCCGCAGTCACTACCTCGCAGCGGTAGGGATTGTTGCTTATACGCTTGAAGCACATCATCACGCCGCTTTCGCCGCGGTCGATAGCTGCTGCGACAGCCTCTCTGCCGATACGCTCAGCCTCCTCAAGGTCGGTGAGAGAGGCAATATGCGAGCTGCAGCGCTGCATTACGTTAAGCTCGATAGAACGCACCTTGCAGCCGATGTGAGCCGAAACGAACTTTTCAAGCTGCTTTCCGATACCGCCCAGCATTGCGTGACCGAATGCGTCAACGGCAGCGCTTGCGCTGTCCTCAAGCTCAAGCTTTATTCCCTCGGAAACGGCAACGATTACCGCCTTGTAGCGAAGCTGTGCCTGCTTGATATCGTTGAGGAACTTCTCAGGGGAGAAGTCGCCCTCGGGCAGATATATCATGTGGGGTGCAGGCTCGCCGTTTGCGCGAAGCACACAGGACGAAGCCGCAAGCCAGCCTGCGTCACGTCCCATTATCTCAACGATGGTGACGGAGGGAATGGAGTAAACGCGGCAGTCGCGGATTATCTCCTGCAGCGAGGTAGCAACGTACTTTGCTGCCGAGCCGAAGCCGGGAGTGTGGTCTGTTTCGGTAACGTCGTTGTCGATGGTCTTGGGTACACCGATCACCTTGATGTCGATACCCTGAGCGGTGAAATAGCGGTTCAGCTTCATTACGGTATCCATGGAGTCGTTACCGCCGATGTAGAAGAACGCTTTGATATTGTGCTTATTAAAGGTGTCGAGTATCTTCAGATAGCTTTCCTCGTCCTCCTCAAAGTCCTTAAGCTTGAAGCGGCAGGAGCCGAGTATCGTGGACGGGGTCTTCATAAGCAGGTCTTTATCGCGCTCGTCCATGAGGATATTGCGGAGATTCAACAGCCTGTCACCGAGAATGCCCTCGATACCGTTTTCCGCGCCGTAGATCTCATCTACCTCGGGGCAAGCCTCCGCGCCGTTGAATACTCCCGTCAGGGACGCGTTGATCGCGGCGGTAGGACCGCCTGATTGTGCTACTGCTATGTTGAACATAGTGTACCTCCTGATGTCTTTTGTTCTTTATTTTAGAGATTCCCTTCTATAATTCCGCCGCCAAGGACGGTATCTCCCTCATAAAATACCACGGACTGTCCCGAGGTTATGGCGCGCTGCGGCTCGCTGAACTCGACCAGCACTCTGCCGCCTGAAAGCGGTGTGATAACGCATGGCTGCTCTATCTGCGAGTAGCGCGTTTTCGCCTTGCAGGGCAGGGGAGCGGTAAGCTCGTCAAAGGCTATGAAATTGACATCTCCAGCGGTGAGGGAGCGCTTCATAAGCGCCTCGCCCTCGCCAAGGATAACGGTGTTGTCCTCGGCATTTTTGCCGACAACGAACATCGGCTTTCCGAATGAAAGCCCAAGACCCTTGCGCTGACCTATGGTGTAGTGTATAAGCCCCTTGTGCTGTCCGAGAACACAGCCGCCCTCGTCTATGAAGTCGCCCGTTTCGGGAGCACAGCCTGTGCAGCGTTTTATAAAGCCTGCATAGTCGCCGTCGGGAACAAAGCAGATGTCCTGACTGTCACCTTTTTTGCTGTTTACAAGCCCCGCGCTCTCCGCAAGCTCACGCACCTGCGCCTTATTCATGTTTCCGAGCGGAAGAATAATGCGCTTAAGCTGCTCCTGAGTGAGGTTGTACAGCACATAGCTCTGATCCTTTGGGTTTATCCCGCCGCCGCAAAGCGCCTTTTTCAGCAGGTATCTGCCGCGCTTTTCGTCATACTCCACTCTTGCATAGTGACCCGTTGCGAAGTATTCGCAGCCAAGCTTCACAGCCTCGGAAAGCAAAGCGCCGAACTTGATATATTTGTTGCACTGAATACATGGGTTTGGCGTGCCGCCCGACAGGTAGGTGTTCACGAAATCGTCCGTCACGCGAGCCTTGAACAGTTCCTTCATCTCGAATACATGGTGCTGTACGCCGAATTTTTCGGCAACAGCCCTTGCGTCCTTTATATCCTGATCGCTCTCCTTATCGAACAGCGACAGCGTTCCGCCGACTACCTCGTAGTCCTTTGTCAACAGCACAAGTGCAGCGGAGCTGTCCACTCCGCCGCTCATTGCCAACATAAGTTTTTTCTTCATTTTAATCTCCGAACGAGATTCCGATATCCCTTGCGGTGGTCACAAGCTTGCTGTCTACGGGAACGAACTTTGTCTTCATAGCAACATCGCCGAGGGGATTTTCTGTGATCCTTCCGTCAACCATCGCAACAGTATAACCGAACTTCTCCTTTTTCAGCAGTTGTGCAGCGTGCGCACCGAACTGCGTTGCAAGTATACGGTCGTAAGCCGAGGGGCTGCCGCCTCTGAGAATATGACCCGGAACAACTGTTCTTGTTTCAAGACCTGTCGTAGCCTGAATATCCTTTGCGATACGCGCTGTTGCGGTAGTCATGCCCTGCTCTGCACGCAGTCTTGCGCGCTCCTTTTTCTTGAGCTTTGCCTCGTCCTTGTCGAAGCAGCCCTCTGCGACTGCGAGGATAGAGAAATCCTTGCCTGCGTCGGCTCTGCGCTGACAGGCGGCGGCAACCTTTTCGATATCGTAGGGTATCTCGGGAAGCAGGATAATATCAGCGCCGCCTGCGATACCGCTGTACAGTGTGAGCCAGCCGGCCTTGTTGCCCATGATCTCGATGACCATGATACGGCTGTGCGAGTTAGCTGTTGTGTGTATGCGGTCGATTACCTCCGTTCCGATGTCAACGGCGGAATGGAAGCCGAATGTAACATCAGTGCCGAAGATATCGTTATCAATAGTCTTGGGCAGACCGATAACGTTTAAGCCCTCCTCGGAGAGCATATTCGCGGTCTTGTGAGTGCCGTTTCCGCCGAGAGTGAACAGGCAGTCAAGCTTCAGCTCCTTGTAGGTCTGCTTCATTTCCTTTACCTTGTCCACCTTGTCGTCCTCGATTATCTGCATCATCTTGAACGGAGTACGCTTAGTGCCGAGGATAGTGCCGCCCTGTGTGAGGATACCCGAGAAATCCGAGGGCTTCATCTGTTTGTGAATGCCGTGGATAAGTCCGTGGTAGCCGTCATGGATACCGATTATCTCCACCTTATCCTCTCCGAACGCCTCATAGGTAGCCTTTGCAACGCCTCTTATCGTAGCGTTAAGTCCCGGGCAGTCGCCTCCGCTCGTAAGCATACCGATCCTCAGTTTTCCCATAGTTTTATCCTCCTTGTTATCGAGATATTTTACGTCTTACATCAGCTCCGATGAACATAAGCATCTCAAAGCTGAAAAGTCTTGAACATATTCTGTCGTGGTAGCGCTGCTGAAGCTCTGTCACGCTGAGATTTGAGCTTACCACCATTGGCAGATCGCGGCTTACTCTTGCATTTATAAGCTCGTACACGAGTGAGGTGTACAGCGGCTTTTCCATCTCCGCGCCGAGGTCGTCCAGTATCAGAAGATCGCATTTTGTAAGTGCGTCCATCGTGTCCTCATCGGACTTTCCGAAATACTCGCGCTCCAGCACGCGAAGAAGCTCGGGCGCCGAGCCGTAGATAACGCTGTGCCCCTTTTTTATCACCGCGTCAGCGATGGCAAGCGACAGGTGCGTTTTTCCGAGACCCGTGCCGCCGCTCATGTAAACGCCGTTGCTGTCAAGGCTGAAATTTTCCGCATAGCTGCGGCAGAAATCAAGGTTTCGCTTCATGACCGCACGAGGGCTTGCACCGATATTCGGGTCGTTATCGTCCGAGTAATAGTCCGGTCTGAAGCTGTCGAAGGTGGACAGCTTCAGGGGCGACACGGAATTAAGCTCCTCTGCGGCAGCGTTCAGCATAAGCCGCTGAAAGCACTCGCACCATCTGCCGTTTGCTGTACCCTTGTCCTGACAAAGAGGGCAGGTGTATATCGGCTGAAGATAGTCCTCGGGGAAGCCGCCCTGTTTTAACAGCGCGGTCATATTCTTTTGTATGCCAAGGTTGCTCTCCTCAAGCTTTTTAAGCTTTTCCTCGGCATTTTCCTTGTCGTTTATGATTATCATGATAAGCTTGCGCGAGGTATCGGCGAGAAGCTCCTCAAGCTTAGCGTATTCGGGGAGCTTTCGGCACACCTCGTCATGGCGCAGCTCCTCGGTCAGCTTGTTCTGATTGCGCCGAGCCTGAAGCATCGCCATTGCCTTGTCAAAATATTGTTCGTTGAAATTCATTTTTTATGTCCTTAACTGCGGTATTTCTGTAAAACGTCCTGCATTATGCCGCCAACATCAATGGAGCTGCCGCTGTCGCTTTTTGCTTTTTTCGCGTTCTTTGCACCTTTGTATGAGGCGCTTTGCGCTTCGGCAGCCTGTTTTGTGAAGATGTTAGCCGCTTTCCAGTTTTCCAGTATCTTATTGGTATAGCTGAAGCTCATCGAGCCTGTATTGTCAAGCGTTATCTCATGCGCCATCAGTATCATGTCAAGGCTGAAGCCCCAGTCCTCCGACCACACCTTTATAAAGCCGAGCTGCTTTTGCGAGAATTTGGTTTTAAGCCCCATAGCCTCACGCAGCTTTTCCTCTATCGTAAAGCGCTTTTCAAGCTTTGAAAGAAGTGCGTCAGCCTCGGCGGCGGTGGAGATACCGTCGTCAGCCCAAGTCTGCGCAACGCTCTGAATGTAGCCTGAGCTGGTCTTTCCTGTCTTGAAGCAGTATTTCAGCAGCATAGCCGAGACCTCGGCAGGCAGTCCGTAATGGTCCACCAGCATAAGTATCGTGCGGCTCTCGGGCTGCTTCAAAAGCCTGCCGTAAAGCGTCTGAGCCTCGGAGAAAAGGTACTGTATCGCAGGGTCTGAATTTATCCTCTGTGCGATATCGGAGGCAGTGTAGATAGCCGCGCCGCCATCGCTTGCAACTCTGACGCTTGCTGATGTTTTAAGCGGCTGAACGGGTTGCTCTGCCACCTCGGGGAGCGTTTCCTGTACGGGAATATCGTCCGCAGCAGCGGTAAGCGAGCCGTTATCCGCGCGGATAATGCCTCTCTGCACCCAAAACAGCGCCGCGTCCTCAAGCTCACCCTCGCGCCTGAAGCCGAGCGCCTCTTTGAGCTGTCCTTCTGTGAATATCTCGCCGCCGTGGCGTAAAAGGAACAGCAGCAGCTTCAGCGAATTTCCGCCTGCAAGCTTTATGTATTTATCAACAACGCTTGACGGAACGGCGAAAACGCTGCTCCATTCGCCCGCGTTCAGGGAATAGTTCATTTCATCACCTATAAAAAATAATACTTTATATTATTCTACCATAATTCCGCTTTTTTTGCAATAGAGAATAGCCGCGTGTAATCGGTGTCACGGAGAAAATTTTATTGTGGTACTTGAAAATATTTCCGTTATGAGGTAAAATGAGTGTGGTTAGGTAAATCGAAATTTGTGGAGGTAAATCAATGAAAGAAATTAAAAGAATTGAAGTTGATGAATTCTGGGCTGATTCAACAATTATTGAGGCAGGAGACTTTGTGTTTATCGCCTACTGTATGGGTAATGAGGGGAAATCAATAGAAGAACAAATCGAAGGAGCTTTCCAAGTATTAAAGGAAAGGTTAAATAAAGTTGGGTTAGGTTTGGATTCTGTTGTTAAAATGGATTGCTTATTCAAAGACATTAATGACCTTAATTACTTATCTACCATCATTAAAAAATACTTCAATGGCAAATATCCAACAAGAAAAGCATTCACTTCTGATTTTATCAGAGAAGGAATTGCATTCCAAATAGATGCTATTGCATACAAGGGATAGAATATTTCAAATTCACCTCACAGAAAGGACAATAAATATGATCTACACCGAAAACAACCGACTTATAATCGCAAACGGCAATTCGCAGGTCTGGATAGAGCCGTGGGGTGAGAACTCGCTTCGCGTGCGCATGACCGCCGAGCCGAAGATGGACGAGCACGACTGGGCGCTGTGCGAGCCTGTGAAATGGTGCGTACCCTCATTCCGCGAGGAGACCGTAGACACCACCGACCCGTGGTACAAGGGCGAGGAGTTCGCGCATTACCACCAAACAGGCGTGAACCACTACATCACAAACGGCAAGATAACCGCAAAGGTTGACTATGAGGGCAGGATAAGCTTTTACAATCAGCGCGGTGAGCTGCTCACCGAGGAATACAACCGCGACCGCAACCGCATAAACCGCTACTGCGTGCCGCTTCGCGTTGTTGCAAGGGAGCTTAAATGCCGTCAGGGCGGCACTGATTATGAGCTGACCGCGCGTTTTGAGGCTTTCGATGATGAAAAGATATTCGGTATGGGTCAGTATCAGGAAAAGCACCTCGACAAAAAGGGCGCTGTACTGGAGCTTGCTCACAGAAATTCACAGGCAAGCGTACCATTCATGATATCCAGCCGCGGCTACGGCTTTCTGTGGAATAACCCCGCGATTGGCACAGCGACCTTCGGCACGAACAAGACCGAGTGGTACGCAAAGAGTACGCAGAAGCTTGATTACTTCATCACCGCAGGCGATACACCTGCCGAGATAGAAAAGAACTACACCGCCGCTGTCGGCAGAGCTCCCCGAATGCCCGAGTACGGACTCGGCTACTGGCAGTGCAAGCTCCGCTACCGCACACAGGACGAGATACTCGCCGTTGCAAGGGAGCATAAAAAGCGCGGACTGCCTATGGACGCTATCGTTGTGGACTTCTTCCACTGGACACGACAGGGCGATTTCAAGTTTGAGCCGCGCGACTGGCCCGACCCCGATGCGATGGTAAAGGAGCTGAAATCTCTCGGCATTGAAACGGTCGTTTCGGTATGGCCTACCATCGACGAAAAGAGCGAGAATTTCGGTGAGATGGCGGACAAGGGCTATCTTGTATCGGCAGACCGCGGAAACGGGCTTCACATGACATGGATGGGCAACACCGTATTCTACGATGCAACTCACCCGGGCGCACAGAAATTCGTGTGGGAGAAGTGCAAAGAGAACTACTACAAGAAGGGGATACGCACCTTCTGGCTTGATGAAGCCGAGCCCGAGTACGGACCTTACGACTTCGACAACTACCGCTACTACGCAGGAACAGCGCTCCAATGCACCAACATCTATCCGCTGATGTACGCAAAGGGCTTTTATGACGGGCTTAAAGCCGAGGGCGAGCAGGACGTGCTGAGCTTAGTCCGCTGTGCGTGGGCAGGCAGTCAGAAATACGGCGTGCTTACATGGTCAGGCGATATTCATTCCTCGTTCCGCGCAATGAGGGAGCAGCTTCAGGCTGGACTTAATATGTGCGTTGCGGGCATTCCGTGGTGGACGAGCGACATCGGCGGCTTCCTCGGCGGCGATATCAGCGACGAAAAGTTCCGCGAGCTGCTTGTGCGCTGGTTCCAGTGGGGCGCTTTCTGCCCCGTATTCCGTATGCACGGCGAGCGCAGCCCGTGGTACGAGCGCGAGGAGGAATTTATTGACGGAGTTCGTCAGCTTACCTCGGGACAGGATAACGAGGTGTGGAGCTTCGGCGAGGATAACTATGAGATACTGAAAAAGTACCTGTTTATCCGCGAGCGCCTGCGCCCCTATATCAGAGCGGCAATGGACGAGTGCAGCGCCTCGGGACTTCCCGTAATGCGTCCGCTGTTCTTCGATTTCAGCGAGGACAAGACCGCGTGGGAGACCGAGGACGAGTATATGTTCGGCAGTGATATCTTAGTCGCTCCCGTCATGGAGGAGGGCGCGACAGAGCGCAGCGTTTACCTCCCCGAGGGCGCAGTGTGGACAGACGCTTACACAAAGATCGTATACAAGGGCGGTCAGCGTGTGACAGTGCCTGCGCCGATTGATATAATTCCTGTGTTCTTGAAGAACGGCGCGGAGATGGAGATATATTGATATATAACAAAAACGGCGAGGGTCACACCTCGCCGTTTGCCATTATTCCTCTTTCTTCTTCCTGAACACGAACACCTTGCTCAGCACATAATTCAGCACCAGCACGACTACATTCGACAGCACCTTTGCCGCGAACTCATACAGCCCATTCTGGATACCTGTGAGATCGACAAGCAGGAACATTATCACGAGGTCAACGATAAGCGTGAAAACGCGGGACAGGAAGAACGTCACGCCCTCGCGCAGCACGCCTGCCTTTTTAGCCTCGCTCTGAAATACGAACAGCCTGTTTGTTACGAACGCGAATGTTACCGAGCATATCCACGACAGCAGCACAGGCAGCGCGGTCGCGCTTTCCTTGCCCATAGCCGAGGTTATGTTGAACACCCATTTCAGCCATTCGGGAACGCTGTTCTCGTCGGGGAATATCCACCTGAACAGGTAATATGTCACGAACGAAATTATCGTGGTGCAGACACCGAAGATGATGTACATTATTATCTCGCGGTGCTTTGCAAAAAATGCTTTTCTGCCCTCGGCTGTTTTTAGCGAACGAAGCGCCTCGCCGAGGTCTATTCCTTTGATAGTTATGCGTTTCGCCTCCTGTCAGACCTTGCAGATCTTTACTGCCTCATAGTCGTCAATACACTCGACCTTTGCTGTTTCAAGGAAATACATCATAATTTTCGCACAGGTAACTTCGTCCGTAAGGCGCTCCACAAGCTTCGTGCCGCCGTCGTTTTCAATTCCGACCTGGACGCTTATAGCTCCGCTCGGAATACGCGCAGCCTGAACGAAATACACGCCGTCGTAAAGTGCTTTTTCCAGCGAAAGGGTCAGGAACTGCTCATCGTTCTGGAACGCCTCGTCCAGCATCATCATAGCGGCGTTGAGCTCCGCAGGAACGCGGCGATCCTGATTTTCCGCCATTATGCCGAATTTGTTGTTAACGTCGGTCTTTTTGCCCTCGACAGTTATCGTAACAGGCTTGTCCTTCCTGCGAAAGATCATATCGAAAAATCCCATTATGCTCTTACCACCTTAATAAGTCTTGCACCGTGCGGCTTTACCTTTGCCGAAACGCTGTCTGAAACAGCCCCGAGCGCTTCGCCGCTCCAAATATCGGTAGCCTTGAATTCAGCCGCAAACGGAAGCTCCGCGGTTATTTCGCACTCGTTTTCGCCGCAGTTGAACAGCGCTACGTAGTAGCTCTTGCCGTCGTTGTGTGAAGCGAACCACGCTATCTGCTCGTTTCCGTCAACGGTCTTTCTGAACAGCGGGTGCGCGGAGTGCGTGTTGTTCAGCACCTCGATAAGCTCTGCGTTGGTCAGCAGCGACATGGTGAAGTCGTCGAACTTCGTCATCTCGCCGCCGATAATGAGGGGGGAGCGCATGATGCTCCAAAGTGTCATCATCGTTATCTGCTCGTCCTCGGTGAACTTTGTGCGGATATCGGGGTCATAGTCCTGAAGTATCGCGCCGATAGGCAGCATATCGCAATCGGGGAAATGTCCTGCGCCTGCGTGTATGCACCACTTCTCTGCGCGGTCGAACATATTGTAAAGCAGCTCCCACTTGTCCCAGAAATCGTCGGTAATGCGCCACATATTGGCACATTCCTTATAAAGCTCTGCCTTTTCAAGCAGCGCAGGACCGGGGGAGAGGCTCAGCACCATATCGCGTCCGCAGGAGCGTATAGACTTGCTTACCATAACAAGCTCAGCCTCCTCATGGGGAAGCTCGCGGCAGATGTCGTCGATCTTGATGAAGTCAACGCCCCACTCGGCATAAAGCTCGAAAAGGCTGTCGTAGTAGGCTCTCGCGCCGTCCTTTTCGGGGTCAACACCGTACATATCGGTGTTCCATTCACATATAGACGAGGTCTTTGCTATCTGTCTTGCTGTCTTGTCCGAGCCTTTGACAGCGGTGTTCTGATGTACAGCCTGACGGGGGATACCGCGCATTATATGTATACCGAATTTCAGTCCCAGCGAATGAACGTACTCCGCGAGGGGCGCAAAGCCCTTTCCGCCTGCCGACGAGGGGAAGCGGTTAGGGGCAGGGATAAGGCGCGAATACTCGTCCATGCAAAGCTCGGTAAAGGGGTGGTATTCGTGGTTTGTAGCGGTAGGCTGGCTCCACTGGATATCCACAACGATGTAGTTCCAGCCGTACTGTTTAAGGTGCTTAGCCATAAACTCCGCATTAGCGCGGACAGTGGCTTCGTTTACCGCAGGACCGTAGCAGTCCCAACTGTTCCAGCCCATAGGTGGTGTTTTAGCGATCATGATGTTTTTCTCCTTGAATGTATATTTCGTGCGGTGCATGACGTTTTTTGCGCCGCGGCTTGTCACTCCGATTTGCCTTGCCGAAGTGTATCGTTCTTTTTGGTATTCTGTCCCTGTCGAAAAGGACGTGTTCTGTTTTCTTTTTTGACAATATCAACGCCTCCTAAAAAATATTTCAGCAAGCGTATGTCCAAATATCCATAGAGCACCTCCTCGAAATAATATAACTATTTTACCATATCGCAAATGATATTTCAACACCTTTTGCGCCAAAATGTTGCAGTGACGTCGGTTTTGTGCTATAATTAAAACGGTGCAGTTGCCGCAAGGCAATTGGTATGAGCTGTTTTGATTATAGATCATTTTGTTTGTGAGGTTTATTATGAACGGAAAGGCTATTCTTATCTGCGGCAAGCTTTGCAGCGGCAAGACTACATATTGTGATAAGCTCATTTCCGAGCGCGGCGGAGTGCTGCTCTCCTGCGACGAGATAACGCTTCGGCTGTTTGACGGCAGCCTCGGAGAAAAGCACGACGATATGGTGGAGCGCATAAAGCGCTATCTGCTAAAAAAAGCTGTCGAAATAACCGCGAACGGCGTTGATGTGCTGCTTGACTGGGGCTTTTGGCGCAAGTCGGACAGGGAAGCGGCGCGCGAGTTTTTCGCGTCGCATGGAATAGATCATGAGCTGCATTATCTTGAGGTTTCCGACGAATTATGGAAGTTGCGCATAGAAAAGCGCAATCAGGCGGTGGAGCAGGGCGAGGTATCGGCATATTATGTTGATGAGGGGCTTATGAAGAAGTTTCAGGGAATGTTTGAAGCCCCCGAGCCGTCCGAAACGAATGTCCTCGTAAAACCGCACTGCTAAGCCAATGCAACCCAAAGCTTACATAAAGAAATCCGAAATTGGTGGAGCTTTTTTCAGAAAAATGCTATCATGAGCTTACCAAATTGAAGGAGGACATTACCATGACATTAGGCGAAAAACTCGCAGCATACAGAAAGCAGAACAACTACACTCAGGAGCAGCTTGCGGAGCTGCTCGGGGTGTCAAGACAGGCGGTAAGCAAGTGGGAGAGCGATCTTGCATATCCCGAAACGGAGAAGCTCATTAAGTTAAGTGAGCTGTACGACTGCTCGCTTGACTATCTTATCAAGGATAAGCAGCCCGAGGAGATCAGCTCGAAAGAACAGCAGAATTATGCGCTTATCAACCTCAACAGCTTTTGCTTTGAGCGCAAAAGCAAGCGTATGGTTCGCGGAGTACCGCTGTGGCACGTAAATATCGGTCCGGGGCGCACTGCTAAGGGAATATTCGCTCTTGGACTGGTTGCAAGGGGCGTGTTTTCATGCGGTCTGGCTTCAATGGGTATCTTCTCGTTCGGTCTTGTGAGCTTAGGTCTGCTTGCTTTTGGCTCGTTGGCGGCAGGACTTGTTGCATTCGGCGGCATTTCTATCGGCTACATAGCATTTGGCGGCTTGGCGGTAGGTGTATTGTCTGTAGGCGGGGCTTCGGTGGGTCTTGTCGCTGTAGGCGGAGCCGCATCAGGACAATACCTTGCGATAGGCGACAGCGCTACTGCTCAGATCGCGATCGGTATATCAGAGGCATACGGAGAATTTACCTATATTACTCCTCTTGATGATGTACACCGTCAGCACTTGTATCAGAACATCGAAACATTTGTACCCTCGTGGTTGAAGTGGGCAGTGGATTTTGTGAAGTCATTTATTAAATAGTACGGTTTGTCAACACTGACGTATACAGTGTTGACAAAATTGCTTTTTGGGTGTAAAATAGAACAGGTTAGTTTTTGCTAACTGAATAAAATGCAATACAATTGGAGGCAATATGAACTGCGATTGTGAAATTACCCATGAAAACCACGAATTGGTAGAATGTATAACCTCTGCGCTGGACGCCCGCGACCCGTACACCGGCGATCACTCCCGCAGAGTAAGTGATATGGCGTGCTTTCTCTGCCGCAAAATGCGAATGACAGAGTCCGAGGTGCAGGAGATACACATAGCGGGGCATCTGCACGATATAGGAAAGATAGGCGTTCCCGACAGAGTGCTGCTAAAGGAGGGTAAGCTTGACGACGAGGAATGGCAGCTCATGAAAAAGCACCCTCAGATCGGTGCGGAAATAATGAGCAAGTCCGAGCGCTTCACCCGTATAGCTGCGATACTGCTGCATCACCATGAGCGCTGGGACGGCAAGGGCTACCCGTTCGGTGCAAAGGGCGAGGAGATACCTGTCGGCGCAAGAGTGATAGCGATATGCGATTCCATTGACGCGATGGCTTCAAAGCGCTCCTACCGAAACGCACTGCCGCTGGAGGTAGTCCGCGGCGAGATTGAGAAGAACATCGGCATCATGTACGACCCTGAGATAGCACGGCTTGCGCTTGAAAACTGGGAAGAGCTTACTGCGGACTATAAGAATTTGATCTTTGATTGAATTATATTGTTTTAATAAAAAATAATTTTCAAAAACCCCTTTACAAAACGAAATTTATGTGATATAATACCTATGTTGTGCTATGCACAGCCATACCGTTTTCCTGGAGCGCGGAAGACACCTTTCCCACATCTACGATAACGGAATAAATTTTATATGAGGTGTATCATGTTAAGAAAAGAAGAAAAGGCACAGGTTATCGAGGCAAACCGTCTTGCTGACAACGACACAGGTTCTCCCGAGGTTCAGATCGCTATTCTCACAAAGAGAATCAACGACCTGACAGAGCACATCAAGGTTCACCAGAAGGATCACCACTCCAGACGTGGTCTGCTGAAGATGGTAGGTAAGAGAAGAAACCTCCTCAACTACCTGCAGAAGAAGGACATCGAGCGTTACAGAGCTATCATCGCTAAGCTTGGTATCCGTAAGTAATTTCCACGGAAATTACCGCACGAATGTAAATAAAAGGGCAGCGCTGGCTGAAGAACAGTTCTGCCCTTTTAAATTACATTTTAACAGCTTAAAGGTACGCAGAGGTTAGCATTAAACTGAGCGTCCGTTTTCGGGCGTTGAGCTTATTGCTAAAGCTGCGCACCTTTCAAATGAGGTCATCTCCTGCTTGAGCTGACCCGACAAAAAATGAAAGGAAATGAAAAGAATGTTTGAAAATCACAAGATATTCAAGACCATGTTCGCAGGCAGAGAGCTTACCGTTGAAACAGGTAAGGTATGCGGACTTGCAAACGGCTCGTGCTGGGTAAAGTACGGCGAAACAGTTGTAATGGTAAACGTTACCGCTTCTGCTAAGCCCCGCGACGGCGTGGATTTCTTCCCCTTAGCCGTTGATTACGAGGAGAGACTGTACTCCGTAGGTAAGATCCCCGGCGGCTTCTTAAAGAGAGAGGGTCGTCCTTCCGAGAAGGCTATCCTTACCTCCCGTGTAGTTGACCGTCCCATGCGTCCTCTGTTCCCCAAGGACATGAGAAACGACGTTGCTATCACAATGACAGTTCTCGCAGTTGATCCCGACGCTTCTCCCGAGATCCTCGGCATGATCGGCGCTTCCATCGCCGTATCTATCTCCGATATCCCGTGGAACGGACCTATAGGCGGAGTTTCCGTTGGTCTTGTTGACGGCGAGATCGTTATGATGCCCACTCTTGAGCAGCGCGCTAAGACAGACCTCACACTGACAGTTGCTTCCTCCGAGCATAAGGTAGTTATGATTGAGGCAGGCGCTAACGAGGTTCCCGATGAGAAGATGATCGAGGCTATCATGGCAGGTCATAAGGAGATCACCACAAGCCTTATCCCCTTTATCAAGGACATTCAGGCTCAGATCGGCAAGCCCAAGTTCAAGTTTGAGTCCCAGGAAGTTGACCACGATATGTTCGAGGCTATTTCCGACTTTGCTATTGACCGCGTTAAGTACGCGCTTGATACAGACGACAAGAATATCCGCGAGGAGCGCCTTGCTCCCATCGTTGACGATATCCACGCTAAGTTCGATGAGCAGTACCCCGAGCAGATCGGCATGATCGACGAGTGCATCTACAAGCTGCAGAAGTTTGTAGTTCGCCGCTGGCTGCTGGACGAGGGCAAGCGTGTTGACGGCAGAAGAATGGACGAGATCCGTCCCCTCGCTGCTGAGGTCGGCGTACTCCCCAGAGTACACGGCTCGGGTCTGTTCACAAGAGGTCAGACACAGGTTATGACTATCGCAACACTCGGTCCTGTAAGCGATTCTCAGAAGCTTGAGGGTCTTGACGAGGAAGACGGCAAGCGTTATATGCACCACTACAACTTCCCCGCATACTCCGTAGGCGAAACAAAGTCCAGCCGCGGTCCCGGCAGACGTGAGATCGGTCACGGCGCACTGGCTGAGCGTGCTCTTGTTCCCGTAATTCCCTCCGTTGAGGAGTTCCCCTATGCTATCAGACTGGTATCCGAGGTGCTTTCCTCCAACGGTTCTACATCTCAGGGCTCTATCTGCGGCTCCACACTTGCTCTTATGGACGCAGGTGTTCCGATCAAGAAGCCCGTTGCAGGTATCTCCTGCGGTCTTATCACAGAGGGCGACAGATGGGATACAATGATCGACATTCAGGGCGTTGAGGACTTCTTCGGCGATATGGACTTCAAGGTAGCCGGTACACATGACGGTATCACAGCTATTCAGATGGATCTCAAGATCGACGGTCTTACCCCCGAGATAATCCGTCAGGCTATCGAGTCCACACACAAGGCTCGTAACTATATCCTTGATGAGATCATGCTGAAGGCTATCCCCGAGCCTCGCAAGGAGGTTGGCAAGTACGCTCCCAAGATGATCGGCACAAAGGTTCCTCAGGACAAGATCAGCGAAGTTATCGGCAAGGGCGGCAAGGTCATTCAGAAGCTCTGCGCCGACTTCGAGGTCAAGATCGACATCGACGACGACGGCAATGTATTCATCTGCGGTCTGGACATGGAGAAGGCAAAGGCCTGCGTAACAGTTATCGAAACCATCGTAAATCCCCCCGAGATCGGCGCTATCTACAAGGGCAAGGTAGTTCGTATCATGAACTTCGGTGCGTTTGTTGAGATCGCTCCCGGCAAGGACGGTATGGTTCACATCTCCAAGCTTGAGAACCGCCGCGTAGAGAAGGTCGAGGACGTTGTTTCCATCGGTGACGAGATCATCGTTAAGGTTATGGAGATCGACCAGCAGGGCAGAATCAACCTCTCCCGCAAGGACGCTCTCGCTGACATCGAGGCTAAGAGAGCCGCTCAGCAGAACAACGGCTGATATATAGTGATACAATGTAGGGACACGGCTTGCCGTGTCCCTCAGTTTGTTCAAAAACCTTGTTTTTGCCCGCAAAGCGGGCTTTTTTGATAACTTTTTTGGTGTGGCTTTGCCACACCAAAAAACACTTCTATC
>CAYSYF010000060.1:0-15709 GCA_964435155.1 uncultured Ruminococcus sp.
GGCAGTGCGGATGTTTCGGCGGAAAAGTCCCAACGGGACTTTTTCGACGGTCTAAAGTCCACTTGATCGTGGACTTTAGTTTTTATAGCGTCATTCCTTTATCTTATCTCAGCATCAATTTTCGCTTCGTCTGCCGATATTATACGTATTTCAAGACGGTGCGGAAGACATATTATCGGTACTACGGAGGAATTTGTCGCGCCTGTGCTGACGCAGACCTTATCAGGACAATCTGCTGCTATAACTGAAATACATCCGTCCTTTACCTCGATCTCATTATGACCATGCCCGGTATCAATATCAAACGTCAGATCCTGCGAAAGCGGCACAGCTCGCACCGTCTGCCCATCAACAATTATCTTTGCGATCGCACCGTCTGCCGTTGTCTGCTTCATCAGTACAAATGCGACAATGCCCCCGATACAGATCAACGCAAGCACGACTGTCGCAACGATCATTTTTTTATTCATTTGCAACACCTCAAAAATATCCGCCCTTTCAAAGGGCGGATATCTTATTATTTCCCAATTATAGTGTCAAGCTTCCAGCTACCGTTTTCGTATTGGAATTTAACGTCGACAACACGGTATGCAGTTGTACCGCATAGTGTTCCGATCCTGATATACAGCTTTCCTTCCGCCGAAGCGCCGTCATTGCTGTTTATCACAAGCGCTGTCTTCCCCGCGCGTATCTCGTCAAGACCGCCGTTGTTGTATGTGAGCAGTCCTGCCGAAGAAATATTGCAGAGCTCTCTGAGCTGCGCCGCTGCATTTTCTGTATAATATACAGCCAATGTTTTTTGCAGTGTTTCGGGCGTTTTGACGCCTGCGTCCTTGCACTGCGACAATGCAAGCATATTGTTTACACCGATAGCGCCGTTAACTGCCGCAGAAAACTCTGCCGCGCACTGCGACTCGACCTTGCCCCACGCAAGAACGGAGGTCATGTTCTTATCGCTGTATACGCTCTCGGTTATCTTTATCCCCTCGTCTGTTGCTACAGCCGCATAACGCTCTGACAGGCTCTTTTTCCAGTCGATCTTGGCAAGCTCCGAAATATCGGTAGCACGCTGTATCATACCGTTTGCGATAGTGTAGATACCGTCTTCGGTATAGAAGGAATGCTTGCTTGCGCCGAATACTACAGCCTCGTCAAAATAATCGGTCACAATAAAGCTTTCGGTGGCAGGGTCAAATATCTCAATCTTGCCCGTTACAGCAGTATCAGAAGGTGTTATCAGTCCATGAGTGAACGCATAATTCTTGCTGATCTCAGGTCTGTTGTCATAAGTGTTGATTATCCTCAACTCGCTCGTGCAGACATCAACAGCATAGATCTGCGTAAGCGAAGCGTCAGTTGCGGCAAGATATACCGTGCTGCCGTGATAGCCGAGCAGCGAAACCTTCGCATCTGTGTGGAAAGGCTCGTTGATGTATTCAGCCTTAGTACCGCTGAGCGTATACGCCGCGATATAATACTCACCCTGCTGCTTTACATTGAGGATAAGGATCTCAGCGTCCTCATTATATCCTACGCCCGCAAGAGTTCCCTCCATTACGGAGTCCTCTGCCTTAAGATCAAATGCCGATTTGGAGTATGCATCTACCAGCCACAGCTTATTTCTCATGCCGTTTTCGCCAATGCCCGATACGATCAGCCTGCCGCCGTCATCGTCGATCCAATGAACAACAGCACCGCTGCATTCTACTGTCAGGATAGGCATTTCGCTGCCGGTGTAAAAACCATACAGTGCAAATGTATCTTCGGTGATGGCAAAGAGTATATCATCAGTCACGAAATATGCACTTTGCGCCTTGATATCCTTAACCTCATAAACATAGCTCTCGGGATCAACGGGAAGGATAACTCCATCGGGAAGCGCGTCTGTATTTACAGGCGGAGCATCAGGCTCATCAGCCTCTACCGTGGTATCGGGAGCCTCTGCAGAACCCGCAGGCTCTACGGTTTCGTCCGCCTCAGCAGACTCCGTGGACTCGATAGTTTCGGTATCTGTAGCCTCAGTGCTTTCAGAAGCGTCTGTACTCTCATCTGTTTCGACGCTTTCAATATCATCGGGAACAGTGTTTTCTTCTTCATTCGGAATAACGATCACGGCATTATCGGAAGAAGTAGACTGCTCAGGAATATCATAAATATCATCAGGATCAAAGTCAGGTATTACTGCTTCAACGGTTTCCACCGCTTCGGGATCCATCGGAACAGCAGTGTCAAGATCAGCCTCGGACATCAGCTCCACAAGGAAAATCTCAGGAGCGTTCTGAAGCTGTGACATAGCCGAGCCTGCACACTGTATGCAAAGGGCGGATATGCTGTACTCTCCGCTGAATATGTCAGCGACCTGCTCGCTTCCCGAAACCTTGCTGCCGTCAGCAAGATAAACTGCCTTCACAGGTATATTTACATCGGTATATTCGGCAATGATAGACTTCGCCTGCTCGGAACGGAGCGGCTGCGCAAATGTTACCAGCACATCGTGAATAGCCTCGCTGTTCTGCTCCTTGTTCTGCTGCTCTATAGCGTATCTTACGCGCTCGGACGAGGACAGCGCAGACAACGACTGAGAGCCTGTATCAACAAGCTCAACACCGCTCTTGGAGCCCAGCATACTGAACGCAAGCGTTCCGCAGGCCACTGTACAGGCAGCAACGGCTGCCGTGAGACCTATAGCCATCGGGGAGATCTTCTGCTTTGCATATTTGCCTTTTTTTGCATTTGTTCTGATCTTTTCAGCGTCAAATGAATATTCACTCATAAGCTCTTTGTAAAAATCGTGCTTATTCACAAAGCATAACCTCCCTTCTTGTGATCTGTTTTAAGATAGTATATGTCAGATATTGAATTTCTTCTTCTGACGTTCGATAGTACGATAAAGCTTTGTCTTTACCGTAGAAAGCTTGAGATCGAGCTTGTTTGCGATCTCGTCAAGCTTCATGTCGCACACAAAGTGCATATAAAATATCTTTCCGACGGTCTCGTCGTCAGACATGATATCATCGAATATCTGCTTTGCAAGTATCTTGTCGGACATGATATCCTCAAGACACTTCTGATCGCGGGAAAGCTCCGCCTCAAGCGAAGCCGACTGCTCCTCGTCGAAATCGGACATATTGAGCACCTTTTCCTTGCGCTTTAAAAAGCCCGAGAAAAAACTCTTGCACTCAAACTTTGCTATGTTGATGACAAATGCTTCCGCATTGTCGATATCCTCACAGCCCTTGTCCTTCAGCCTCTTGTAAAAGCGGGTGTAAACGTTCTGAACGATATCCTCTGCGTCCTGAAAACGTGCCGCGTGGCTTACAACAAAGCGCGAAACAGAGTCAAACGTTTCGGCATACACGGTGTCAAAATAGCTGTCGATGTCATTGTTCTCCACGCGGATCTCACCTCACTTATCCGCCTACACTTTAGAAGTCAGCGGTTTTTTTGAAAAAGTTTCAGTTTTTTTTAAGAATTTTATACAGTTTGTAGTCTACATATTGTATAATGTCTTTCCTTTATGCGGTTATGTCAACACTTCCACTGAAACACATACATTTTAATTATACACATTATGTGCATATTTGTCAAATGAATTACATTCACTGCCACCGAGGGAAAATACCCCTATTATTAAAACCGAAATCAGCAGTAAAAAGTGACATGAAAATGCAAAAATCTCCAAAATATACAAAAGCCCTGCTTCAGCGAAACAGGGTTTTGATAGATATAATTATTTATTCAGCCATTCACCGATCATTCTAGGGTCTAAATTGCCGTCCCAGCTCCGGATATCCTCAGTGCTGAAGGTCATGCCCTTGAGCGAGTTTATGTCAACGCCCCATGCATCGAGCATCTGCTGATCGATATTGAGCTGCGCAAGGAACTCGTCGTCCACAACGCCGTCCCAGCCTTCAAGCATAGCTTTGTCGATGTGAATGCCGAAATCACCGAAGCTCTCCTCGCTGCTCTGTTCCTGCTGGATATCCGTTGTAAACAATCCGCTGCCGTCCGCCATCACAATATCACCCATCGCGATGCCGTCGCGTATTTCGGTATATCCGCCATAGCTTGCTCCGACGGTCACGGGAAGCCTGTAGCGCTCCTCGCCATCAACGATAGTGACAGAGGTACTGGTGCCTGTAGATTTTACCGCAGCGTCAGGAACTGCAAGCACATTTTTCTTCTCCGTCGTAAGATACACCGTAGCCCAGCCCGCAGTAATGGCAAGCGGGTTTTCCTCGCGAATGGTATCCAGTACACCGTCCTCAAGCTTGAAGACAGCACGCCTTGCCGCTGAGCCGCTTGCTGTTGCGGGTGCAACATCAGGCGCCATTGCAACCGTTGCGTCATACCGTACTCCGTCTATCTTTACGACAACGTCCTGACCAAAACGGAATTTTTCTGCATCACTGCCGTCAATGTATATTTCTATCTTGTCAGCAGGCGCGACCGAACAGCATACATCACCGCCCGTAATCCGATCGCCTGCCGCAGAACGATTGATACTTGTTATGACACCGTCATACGGAGCGCGGATTATATAGCTCTCCTTTTCCTCCAGCATCATATCAAGCTTGTTCTGCTCTATCTGATACTGAAGAACTGCGCTCTGTCCGCCCGAAAGAGATGCTGCATACGCGGTGTTTACGATGGTCTGCTGGTTGCTGATCTCATAATCAAGATCCGCCGAATCCAACTCAGCCAGAATATCGCCCTCAAGCACATCTCTGCCCTTTACCGCATTGTAGCTTATCACCTGCGCGTCAGCAGGATAATACAGATTATCGGCATAGGGATAACCAATAGTCGCGCCCATGCTCTCGACCTGAGTTATATCCATATACTGCGCCACAGCGACCTCATAGCTGATCTCCTCAGCGCCGTAGATCGGAAGCTTTATCTCCTCTTCCGCCGCGCTGTCACTGCTGCAGCCCGTAGCTGCACAAACGACCATTCCAAGTGAAAGTAGCAGCGCTACTGCTTTTTTAATCATAACCGATCCTCTCGTCAAGCCTTGCTCTCAAGTCTTTGGATAGCTTCTATACACATTCTGCCATTGTGGTAGGGACACTTCCACGGATCCACAACAGGCTTGAATGCTGCAAATTTTCCGTTTTCGTCAAGCTGTGAGTGCCACTCGCCGCCCTCGCGATGATCAATGATATTGTTCTTTGTGTATTCCCATACATTCGCAGCGATATCAAGGTATTCGGTATCGCCGTAGCCTCTCTCATAAGCATTGAGGAAGCCGACGATAGTTTCAGCCTGTACCCACCATATACGCCATGTGTTCACCTTGTCATTCTCGCGCTCGTTAAGCAGCGAGCCAGTTTCCTTGTGATAAGCGATATCTGCGATATTGCGGACTATGCGCTTATTCATCGCAGCGAACTTATCGGAGAGCGCCTTGTCGCCTATCACATCACAGGCGCGGTCGATTAGCCATGTAGCCTCGATATCATGTCCGTAGGAGTGGATATCTCCGATAACGTCCATATTCTTATCAAAGAACACCAGCAGCTTATTGCCCTGCTCGTCAAATATCTTATTATAGGTAAGCTCCAGTTGGAATTTAAGGCGCTCCAACACCTTGTCGTTCTTGTCGGCAAGGTAAAGCTCTGTATATGCCTCCATAAGATGGAGCGTTGTATTCATGGTCTTGTCAGCCATCAGACCGTTTTCGGAAAGCTCGTCATTTGCAAGCTCGCTCTTCCAGTCACGGGACAGCTTTTCAAGATACGCAACATCATCAGTCGCGTGCTTTTCGATAAGCTCCACAACATCATAGGCGAGCTTCAGCGCGTCCTTGTCGCCGCTTGCTCTGTAATAACTTGACAGCGCATAAACGAAGAAAGCCTGACAGTATGTATGCTTGATATCGTCCTTTACTGTGCCATCGGCGTTCATACTCCAGTAAACACCGCCGTACTCCTTATCAACGCACTTTTCCGTAAGGAACTTGTATGCGTGCTTTGCGTTGTCGAGCAGCGCCTCGTCCTTTAACAGCATATAAGCATTGGAATAGAACCAAAGTATGCGGGAATGCAGTATTACTCCCTTTTCTCCGTTTTTGTCAATCTTCAGCTCGCTGTCCATAAAACCTGTAAAACCGCCGTTTTCGTCATCGCGGAGCTTGCTCCAGAAAGGGATTATATCCTCTGTAAGCTCTTTTCTGAATTCTGTTGAGTTCATATCATTCACCTTTATCAGCAATACCGCAGCGCTTGAAACGGTGCTGCGGTATCGTATATCATTTTATTATGCGTTATCCTGAGGCTTGCTTACCTTGCGTACCTTAACAGGGATAGTGAGCACCATCTTAACTGTTTCCTCCTGAATGGTAGCGATCGTATCATCGAACATTGCAAAGCCCTCAAAACGGTACTCTACAACGGGATCCTTCTGAGCTATACCGCGCAGATAGATACCGCGCTTTAGCTCTTCCATAGCATCGATATGATCCGTCCAGTACTTGTCTACAGTCTTCAGCAGACAGATACGCTCCACCTCTCTCATAGCCTCGCTGCCCATATCAGCCTCTCTTGTTCTGAAGATAAGGTCAGCACGCTCCTTGATGAAGTTCATAACGTCCTTCTTGGAAACCGTATTCAGCTCCTCTGTGGAGTAGCGCAGATCGCTGTCCATAAGGAACAGATTCATATAATGCGCACGCAGACCGTCAAGATTCCAGTTTTCAGCGATACTGTCGGCACAATACATATTTACATTTGCCTCAATGCTGTCGTTCATCATTCTCTGGATATTCTCGCTGATATCCTCACCGTCAAGCACTCTTGTACGCTCGGTGTAGATAGTCATACGCTGCTGGGACATAACATCGTCAAAGTCCAGAACGCTCTTACGGATAGTGAAGTTTCTGCCCTCGATCTTCTTCTGTGCGTTTTCGATGGTGTTTGTGAGGAAGCCTGCCTCGATGGGCTGGTTCTCGTCAAAGTTCATGCTCTCCATGAAGCCCATTACCTTATCACCGCCGAACAGACGCATAAGATCGTCCTCAAGCGAGATATAGAAACGAGTTGCACCGGGGTCGCCCTGACGTCCTGCACGTCCGCGTAGCTGATTGTCGATACGGCGGCTCTCATGACGCTCTGTACCGATAATGAACAGACCGCCTGCTGCCTTGACCTCTTCAGCCTCGGGAGCTATCTTCTCCTCGTACTTCTTGTTCAGCTCCTGATACTTGTTTCTTGCTTCGATGATCTCCTGATCATCGGTTTCAGCAAAGCCTGTAGCCTCCTGAATAAGTCTTTCGGAATAGCCCTGCTTCTTCATCTGGTGACGCGCAAGATAATCGGCATTACCACCAAGACGGATATCCGTACCACGACCCGCCATGTTTGTTGCGATCGTAACAGCGCCCTTCTTGCCTGCCTGTGCTATGATCTCAGCCTCGCGCTCGTGGTTCTTTGCGTTGAGCACCTCATGCTGGATTCCGCGCGCCTTCAGCAGCTTGGAAAGCAGCTCGGACTTCTCGATCGTAACAGTACCGACCAGTACAGGCTGACCCTTTGCGTGGCACTCCTCGACCTGTGCGATCACCGCGTTGAACTTTCCGCGCTCGTTCTTGTAAACCTGATCCTGATGATCAATTCTGATAACAGGCTTGTTTGTGGGAACCTCAAGCACGTCAAGGCTGTATATCTCACGGAACTCAGATTCCTCTGTCATAGCTGTACCTGTCATGCCGGAAAGCTTTGCATACAGACGGAAGAAATTCTGGAATGTGATGGTAGCAAGAGTCTTGCTCTCGCGGTTTACCTTAACGCCTTCCTTTGCCTCGATAGCCTGATGCAGACCCTCGTTGTAGCGTCTGCCGAACATAAGACGACCTGTGAACTCGTCAACGATAACGATCTCGCCGTCCTTTATTACATAGTCGATATCAAGGCGCATTACACCGTTTGCCTTGATAGCCTGATTGATATGATGGAAGAGAGTGGTGTTCTCGGGATCCATGAGGTTCTGTACATGGAAGAACTTCTCCGCCTTCTTCACGCCATTGGGAAGCAGGTTACACGTCTTAGCCTTCTCGTCAACGATGTAATCGCCTGTGAACTCGCTGTCGTAGTCGTCCTTATCGTTAAGCTCAACTACCTTGTTCATAACGAGAGTCTTTGCAAATGCGTCAGCCTTCTCGTAAAGCTCTGTGGAGCGTGCGCCTCTGCCGGAGATGATAAGAGGAGTTCTTGCCTCATCAATGAGAATAGAGTCCACCTCGTCCACGATAGCATAGTTGGGTGCGCGCAGCACTCTGTCCTCCTTGCGCATACACATATTATCACGCAGGTAGTCAAAGCCCAGCTCGTTGTTTGTGCCATAGGTGATATCGCACTTGTATGCCTCGCGGCGCTCGTCGTTGTTGAGATCATGAGTAATAAGACCTACAGTAAGACCAAGGAAGCGATGGACCTTAGCCATCCACTCACTGTCACGCTTTGCGAGGTAATCATTAACGGTTACGATGTGAACGCCCTTGCCTGTAAGCGCATTGAGGTATGCGGGAAGAGTAGCCACAAAGGTCTTACCTTCACCTGTTCTCATTTCTGCGATACGACCCTGATGCAAAATGATACCGCCGATGATCTGTACAGGATAGTGACGAATACCCAGAACTCTTGTAGAAGCCTCACGGCATACGGCAAAAGCATCGGGCAGGATATCGTCAAGCGTTTCTCCTGCGTCAAGACGTCCCTTCAGTATGTCGGTCTGTCCTTTAAGCTCTGTATCGTCCATTGCGGCATACTTGTCCGCAAGATCAAGCACAGCCTGCTTGATAGGCTCTATTCTTTTAAGCTCTTTAGAAGAATAAGTGCCGAATAAAGATTTGAATAAACCCATTTTTAATGTCCCTTTCTCTTTGATATTGCTTTCTATACAATTATGCAATTATATAAATACTCACATTACATTATACATCAACATACCGCTTTTGTCAACCGCAGTAGAACGAAACTTGTGTGAAATGACCGCAAAAACGACAGCTTACACCTCAAAGCCGAAGATATCGCTATCCCCCTGCTCATATACCGGCATTTCGATATCTCCGTCATAGTAAAAGCTCTCTATATTTTTAAGTATATAGTCCATCATAAGCGCGTATATGCTGCTCTCATCAATACTGTATAAGCGTTTATCGAGATCATCAAATTCTGCGTTGTGTTTCTCCTGCTGCTCCCAGCGCTCTTCTCTGTCGAAAGACGGACTTCCGCCCATGCGCCTTGCCGCTTCGGAAAGAATTTCGGCACACTCGTCCAAGCCTATCACACCAAAGCCCTCCAGCGCGTCTTTCCATACAATGCCTGTGGAATTGAAGAAAAACTGATCGTGACCGCCATTATACGTTTCTGCCAAGTACCACTGTATAGCAAAAATATATCTCTGCGGCAATGAAAATTTCTGCAAGTCTGCATTGTACTTTGCATGATCATCGTATATACTTACGGTAAACCACAAAGGCTCTATTACCTTTTGTATAATGCCGCTGCGTATCTCCTCTTCGCCTATATGGAAATGCTGCTTTTCAAATTTCATGACCATTCCTCCGTTTATTTTTCTGAAATGATTATATCATACCGCAAACGTAAAAGTCAACCAAAGCAAACATTGCATAGTTAGACTGATATATGCAAAAAATAAAACCGAAAGCGAGGTGACTGTGATGCCGAAACAGGATTTCCCTTACGACAAAAAGCGGACAGAAAGCGGATTTGATCCCGAGGATTACACAAACAGCGCTACCGTCTGCGAGTGTACAGGACTTATCCCATCAGCGCCGCTGAGCGACGACGAATTTGAAAGTTATGACGATGTGTATAACTTTATCCCCATGCCGTCCGATAAAAAGGCTGAGGACTGATAATGCCGAGCGGCTGCAAAACAGCCGCTCAAAAGGCTTTGCCGGGCTTTGGCGAAAGCTGTCGAGTATATCGGCCGCAAATTTTACATATTGTTAAAAACATGGTTGAAAACGTTGAAAACATGGCTTAACAGCGCAGTTTTCAACACAAATTCAACTAATTGTTGAAAAGCCCGCAAATATAACAATCGTTCCCGAAGAAGTGTGTAAAGCCGATAACACTGCGGACTCACGAAATGGCAGCTTTAACCTCATTACCCATTGTATATTCCGAAGCTGCACACAGCGCACCTTTCTGAAAAACACTCCGCTGTTTATTACAAGCTCTTTTGATGTGAGAGTATAGCTGAGCCTGCGGTAAAACAATACCCACCATACGCCTAATAATATCACCGCAGGCAGCAGCATAGGCAGAAAGACGGCTGACGCTGCTGCAACTGCTGCTATCAGCACCAGCAGTAAACAGTATATATCCTTGCTCTTTTTCACGTAATATCACCAACTTTTCACGACCGCGATATTATTAGCTTGGCAAAAGTTGATTATATTTATGCAATACGCTGAAATGCCATGTTGTATATTGACATAAGTTTAACATGGTGATAGAATATAAAAACAAGGTTAAATAACCATGTTAAATTTCTTTTGGCAGGTGATAAAAATGTATCCTATGTTTGAACTGCTGGCAAAAGAAAAGCCCCAGCTATACGACCGCTTGTCACAGGAACAGTATATGCCGTTCTTTAAGAATATGCAGGAAATATGCAGCACGGGATTTTGTGATAAAGCAGCAGACTTAACACCCAGTGAAATGTCGCTTTGCTATTGTGTCTACACATCAATGATGAAAAATGACGGCTTAAAGCCCACCGTGGCGGAGATCGCGTCGATGCTGAATGTGTCTGTCCCTGCGATATCACGTACCCTCAAAAATCTTGAGGCAAAGGAATATGTGCAGCGCACCGCAAACCCGTTCGACAGGCGCATCGTGCATATCTCTCTTACAGAAAAGGGCGAGAATGTCCTGCTGAAGAATTTCCGCGACATTACAGATGCCATGGATAAGGTTCTGGCTAAGTTCACCGATGAAGAGCTGGAAACCATGCTGCGGCTTTACACACGATTTACATCAGCAGTTTCACAAGTACTAAACGAGATCAAACGATCATCATAATGAAGAAAGGAACAACGCAATGCTTGAGATCAAAAACATAAACAAGGATTATGTTACAGGCGATGAGGTAGTTCACGCACTTCGCGACGTGACTATCAGCTTCCGCGAAAGCGAGCTTGTATCTATCCTCGGTCACTCGGGCTGCGGCAAGACAACGCTGCTCAATATCATCGGTGGTCTTGACCGCTACACCTCGGGCGACCTTATCATCAACGGAAAATCTACAACACAGTACAAGGCTTCGGATTGGGATACCTACCGTAACCACTCGGTAGGCTTTATCTTCCAGAGCTATAACCTGATCCCGCACCAGACCGTGCTTTCAAACGTTGAGCTTGCCCTCACGCTTTCGGGTGTTTCTAAATCGGAGCGCCGCAAGCGTGCAAAGGAAGCACTTGAAAAAGTAGGTCTTGGCGATCAGATCAACAAGAAGCCAAATCAGATGTCGGGCGGACAGATGCAGCGTGTAGCTATTGCAAGAGCGCTGGTAAACGACCCCGATATCCTGCTTGCAGACGAGCCTACAGGTGCGCTTGACAGCGAAACAAGCTTCCAGATCATGGAGCTTATCAAGGAGATAGCCAAGGACAGGCTGGTAATTATGGTAACGCATAACCCTGAGCTTGCCGAGCTTTACTCCACTCGTATAGTACGCCTCGTTGACGGAAAGCTCACTGCTGACTCCAACCCCTTTGACGGTAACGCTGAAAAGGAAAAGAAATCCGAGGTCAAAAAGGGCAAGAAAACCTCTATGTCCTTCGGCACCGCTCTTTCTCTCTCCAAAAACAACCTGCTTACCAAGAAAGGCCGTACCTTCCTTACCTCTTTTGCGGGAAGTATCGGTATCATCGGTATTGCGCTTATCCTTTCGCTGTCGAACGGAGTTCAGGCTTATATCGACAGTATTGAACGTTCTACGCTTTCGTCCTATCCTATCTCTATACAGCAGGAGACCGTTGATTACACCAGCCTCATGAGCTCTATGATGGATATCAGAGATAGTGAAGAAGATGAACGCGATCCCAATACCATCTATACAAATTCAATCTCTACCGAAATGGTAAAGACTATGCTGTCTGAGATACAGACAAATAACCTTGAGGAATTTAAAGAATACATCGAAAGCAATCCCGATAATATCCTTGACAACATCAGAGAGATAAAATACAGCTACTCCCCCAATCTCTACATCTTCGGTCACGATGTAAACGACAATGTTATCCAGGTGAACCCCTCTACTGTTATGGCGGCAATGATGGGCGACGAGATGTCATCGCAGATGACACAGATGACAGAAAGCTACGGCTCGCTGATGGGCGACGCAAGCGGCGCATACAACGCTTGGTCCGAGCTGCTTGGTGCTGAAGCGCTGGAAGAACAGTACGAAATCCTCTGCGGTAAGCTGCCTGAAAGCTATAATGAAGTGGTGCTTATCGTAAACGAGCGAAATGAGCTCTCCGATGTAACGCTTTATTCTCTCGGTCTGCGTGATCAGGAGGAAGTAACAGGCATGATGCACAGCATCATGGCAGGCGAGAGCTTCGAGCTTGAAACAGGCGATCTTACTTTTACATTTGATGACTTTATGGGCAAGACCTTCCGCCTGCTGACCGCCCCCGATTTCTATCAGGAGAACGATGACGGCACATGGACGGATATGCGCGAGGATACAGACTACATCGCAGAAAAGATGGAGAATGCTCCCGAAATAGAGATCGTCGGAATAATCCGTCCCTGCGGCGATTCTCTGCTTTCGTCCGCTAACCAGTCAGGCGGTATCGGATATACTCACGCGCTTACTGAATTTATGATAGACCGCGTAAACAGCAGCGAGATCGTTATCAGGCAGAAGGAAAATGAGCTTGTGGACGTGTTCACAGGTGTTGAGTTCCCCGTGGACGATCCGAATGAAACTGCTCTTGACCGTATCACGGAGTATGTTGAAAGCCTTACAGAGGAAGAAGCAGCCGCAATGCTCACACAGATGTCGGGCATGATGGGAACTGCTGCCGCCCCCGAAGCTGAATATGAAATGACTGTACAGCCTGACGATCAGCCTGTTACCGCTATTCCTGACGAGATCACCGCTCTGCTTACTCCCGACGAGCTTATGGCGATGGCGAGCATGACCCCCGACGAGCAGCAGATGTTCCTCATGAACAAGATGAGTGAGCTTGGTATGCTGCCCTCTGACAGTACAGAGCCTGAGATTACTGTATCCTCCAAGGATATGCTGCTTCAGAGCCTTTCCTCCATTCCCGAGGAGCAGCTCAAAATGCTCGAAAAATACCTGCCTCAGACAGAAGCGACTTATGACGGCAACCTCACCATTCTGGGTGTTGCAGACCTCGCAAAGCCCAGCGCTATCAAGATCTATGCCAAGGATTTTGAGTCCAAGGAAGCAATAACAAACTTCATTACCGCATATAACGACGCTAAAAAAGCTGAAGATAAGCAGGAAGACGTTATCAACTACACCGACTATGTTGGTCTTATGATCTCCTCTGTAAGCGATATCATCGATGCCATCTCCTATATACTTATAGCTTTCGTCGCAATATCGCTGATCGTATCCTCTATCATGATCGGTATCATTACCTATATCTCCGTACTTGAAAGAACAAAGGAGATCGGTATTCTCCGTGCGATCGGTGCTTCCAAGCGCGATATCTCCCGCGTGTTCAATGCTGAAACTCTTATCGTAGGCTTTGCCGCAGGTCTTATTGGTATTCTTGTTACCATTATCCTTATATTCCCGATAAATGCTATCATCGAGCTTATCACAGGAATTGCGGGCATGGCTGTGCTGCCGTGGCAGGGTGCGATAATCCTGGTAGTTATCAGTATGGCGCTTACTCTCATTGCAGGTCTGTTCCCGTCAAGGATAGCCGCAAAGAAAGATCCCGTTGTAGCTCTCAGAACAGAATAATTCAATTGAAGGTCCGCTTTGCATAGCAAGGCGGACTTTTTCAAATATAGTATATCAATATACAAAGTGCTTGACAAATTATGTCGGCGTAGTATATAATGTACGTAACAAAGCTTAATTGGAGGTAATTTATTATGTTCTGTCAGAATTGTGGCAAAGAAATTGCAGATAACGCAGCAATGTGCGCGCAGTGCGGTGCTCCCACACCCAATGCCGCAAATGCCAATAACACTGCGCAGCCCGCATATCAGCAGCCTGTGCAGCAATATCAGCAGCCTCAGGCTCAACAACAGTACCAGCAGCCTTATCAGCAGCCGGGTCAATACCAGCAGCCTTATCAGCAGCAGTACTATCAGCAGCCTTACCAGCAGCCCGTAAATCCCGACGAGCCTGCAAATGGCGGTATTATCGCGCTCGCTATACTTATCCCTATCGTTGGCATAATCTTGGGCTGTGTTAATATGTCGGACGGCAGGAAAAAAGCAGGTAAAACATATCTTATCGCCGCTTTGATCACAATCGGTGTATACGTACTTATCGGTATTATCATCGGAATTGCGTTTGCTTCTTCTGCACCATATTACTACTATTATTGATAACAGTAAGGCTCCATCAAGAAAAAACGATGGAGCTTTGACTTAACATTTTGTAAGGAGATACGCAGAGATGTTTTGTAAATATTGCGGTAAAGAGGTAATTCAAGGAGATACGATATGCCCCAACTGCGGAGGAGAGATAGATATACCTGTTAATAATATGCCCCCTCCTCAGCCTATGCCCTCACAGCAGGCTCAACCCGTTGTATATGCACCGCCCGGCGGATATTATGTTCCCCCATATCCTCCGATGCAATACGTCGATCCCGATCCCCCAGCTAACGGTGGTCTTATCGCTCTGTCGATCATAATACCGATAGTTGGCATTATACTTGGCATCATAAAAATGTCCGACGGTCAAAAAAGAGCAGGAAAGACATATCTGCTCTCGGGGCTTATTGTAATAGGTGTTAATTTTCTGTTCGTGATCTTTTACTACATATTTTTCTTTAATTTGTTAATAGGAATAATGGCATAGCAAAAGCACCGCGATTCGGTGCAGGGTGATTTGCATAAATTTAAGGCGAAGCTGAATCTTCTCAGCTCCGCCTTTTGCATTATTACGTATAGATTTTCACTTGGTGAACAAAGTTACTTTCTTTTTATAGAGCCTCTTAAACAGCACAAGAATAAAAAAGATGTGCAGCTTTCGATTGGACTTATGCCGTAAAAGCTACACATCGTATATTATTATATCTGTTTTCTGACCGCTTGTCAAAGGGGATTTTCACCAAAAACTCTGAACAAGGCGGCGAGTGAAAGCACAGATCCACGCACGGCTTGATATTTGGGGCTAGATAAATTGGAATTTGTTTATCTCTTCAAACGCTTTGCGTTTATTTTACTACATACGCATCAAAAACTCAATACTGCTCATAAAAAAAGTCATGGTCTGTTCAGGTCCTGAAATATATACCGCAATATGCAAAATACCCAACCGCAACGAAATCCCCTAAAAAACCAAAACACCGCTTAGAATAAGCGGTGTGAATTATCATGGCAGGGGCAGTAGGACTTGAACCCACGACACACGGTTTTGGAGACCGTTGTTCTACCAACTGAACTATACCCCTATTGGTGGTGCGCCAACAGGGACTCGAACCCCGGACCGACCGGTTATGAGCCGGTTGCTC
>CAYSYF010000061.1:0-14723 GCA_964435155.1 uncultured Ruminococcus sp.
TCAACGGGAGCAGGCTCGGGCTGTGCAGGAGCTTCGGGTGCTGCGTTGGCAGCAAGCAAAGCTGCGATAGCTTCTTCCGACATCATACCACCGCCGTTGTCAGCGGGGGTGGGTTCCGAAACAGGCTCGGGAGCTGCATTTGCAGCCAAAAGAGCCGCGATTGCGTCCTCGGACATCATTCCGCCGCCGTTATCGGCTGTGGGCGCAGAGGCAAGCTCCTCGGGCTGGTCATTAACAGCGAACATCGCGTCTATCTCAGACGCAGACATAACGGGTGAAGCTATTCCTGCCTTTACAAGCAGCGCTTCGATCTCGTTTTCGCTCATCTTATTGTTGTTAATATCCTCTTCCTCGGCTTCGGGGTGCGAAAATGCGACTGCTGTGCGAAGCATATTTTCGGCATCTGCCGGCGGAGCGGGATCATTTTGTGCAACGATACCGCTTATATCGATCGTATGCTGGCTGAGTATTTCATCGACGTTGGGCTTGGATTCGGCGGCGGAAGGAGCCGCTGCTGCCGAAGCGGCAGGAGGAATGGGGTCAGCCATCATCTTATTGAAACGTAGCTGGACGTCTTCAAACGTGAGCTGCTCCTCCTCAAATCTTATCCAATAATTATCATAAGGGATAACACCGTGCGTCTTATAAAGTATATCAAGCACATTGTATTTCTGAAGTCCCACACGTTCGAGCATATTGAGAGTATAGGGAGTATAATCCTGGAACACTCTGCATGAGAACAGAAAATGTATATCGGAGATAACAAGGGGGCGATGTACGGTGGTAAGCATATCCTCCTTGTGTTTGGTTATGATATTGCATATAATATTCTCGCTGTCGATTATTTCATACTCGGCAACGATTATGTCTTTTTTCATCACTTCAAATCTGAATGGTACAGGCAGCTCAAAGGAATTGCTGTCTACCAGACGATATGTATTGCGTTTTACTACTGTCGATCCCATGTATTTCCCTCCGTAAGCATAAAAATACATTATATATTATTATTGTATCACAAAATTCAGCCATAATCAATAGCTAAGTGAGAAAAAAGATTTTTGCCTGATAATCTGAACAAAATGATTTTTGGCGATTTGGTGATTTTTAATGAATTTTGCGGATATACCTTCAAAATTATGTCAGATGTGTTTACAGAATAGTATTTGTATGTTATAATAATATAAATACTATTATTATGTATTATTATCTTTAATTCGCGCTGAGCGCGAATGGAAATGGGGAATATATCATGAAGATCAAAACGTTGTTAATGATCGCTGCGGCTTGTTTTGCAATCATTCCGATGATAATCTATGTGGTCTATGTAAGCAATGCAGCCTCGGCAAACGGCAAGGAGGAACTGCACAAGCAGCTTCAGGACGTCGTTGCAAATCAGGTGCAGGTGCTTGATACATACATCGACACCGTTCAGCTACAGAACACGATGCTGATGAATATGGAAGAGATCCAAATGGTAGGCTCTGACAGCACATACAAGAATGCGGCAGGCAATCTGCTTGTAAAGGCTTCTTCCGAGAACTCCGCCATAAACTCTGCTGCGATTGTTGACAGCAGCGGAGCGCTGATCTGCGGAAAGCTTCCCACCGATCCCGGTGTTGACCTTGCGGCTCTCGGAGCATATCAGGATAACAGCCTTTATATCAATTCCAACAACAAGCTGCTTTTTGTAAAGAACAAGATCGGCTCAAACAACCTTGTGGTCTTCTATAATATCCAGTTGGACACCTTCCTTTGCAAGATCCCCTCAAATGCGCCTTCCGCATATCTTGTGATGGTAGTTGACCGCAACCTTAACGGTATTGCAAAGGAGTCTGTTGCAACAAATCTTCCCGAGCAGTATTCTCAGGAGATCGTTAATATGATCGCTACTCTTGAGGACGGCGTTTCCGATATCATCGAATATGAAGCAGCTAACACAGGTGCTCTTACAGGTCGCGAGAAGAGAATTGCTGTTATGGCACGTGTAGGCGGCTCTGACGGACTGGTAGTACTTGCAAGCTGCCCCAACAATGCTTCTGTTGTTGCGGGAAGCGCTACTTCCGGTGTGATCACAGCACTGATTATTCTTGCTATTCTCGCCATCGTAGGCGCAGTCATTGTTTCTATCGTTGTTACAAAGCCCCTTAACGTTATCGAAGAAACACTCATCAAGATCCGCCGCGGCGACCATGAGGCTCGTATCCCCACTGTATCCAACAACGAGTATGGTCAGATCTCCCGTGCTTTCAACAATCTTGTTGACGAGATCGTAGTTAGTGAGGACAGATACAGAACCATCATTGAGATGTCTGATAACATCATCTTCGAGTGGAACTTCAAGACAAACGAGGTATTCTTCTCCAATAACTTCAACAAGAAGTTCAGCTATCGTGCTCCTTCCGATCACTTTGCCGACAGCTTCCTGCTGAAGGCTAAGCTCCACTCCGACGATTCTGAGCGCTACAAGGCTGACCTTGAGAAGCTCGGCAACGGCGAGGAGTTCAAGGGCAACGAGTACCGTATGAAGAATATCTACGGCGACTTCATCTGGCTGCTTATGAGAACAGCTACTCTCCGTGATAAAGAGGGCAATCCCATCAAGATCGTTGGCGTTATGGTGGATATCGACCGTGCCAAGAAGAGTGAGCAGCAGCTTACAGCTCGTGCCAGCTACGATGCTCTTACAGAGCTTTACAACAGAGAAACCGTCGAGAGTCAGATCAACAATGAGATCACACTGTCCGAGGCAAGAAAGTCTGAGATGGCAGTTCTGTTCGTAGACGTAGACGACTTCAAGCACTTCAACGACAAGTACAGCCATGCAACAGGCGATCAGGTTCTGAAGTTTGTTGCTAAGACAGTAAACAACATAGTTGGTGAATATGGCTTTGCAGGAAGATACGGCGGTGACGAGTTTATCGCTTGCGTAAGAAACGCAGAGGTAAACGATCCCGCAAGAACAGCTCAGGACATCATTGCAAGACTTGATGAGGGCTTTACCTGCGACAGCGGAGATCATCTGAAGGTCAGCGTAAGTATTGGTATTGCGCTTATCAAGGACGACTACAACACACGTGTTGAGTATCTCATCGGTAAGGCTGATGACGCGATGTACGCGGTTAAGAAGAGCGGTAAGTCCAATTACGGTTTCATCTAATAATAAGATCACAGGCGTATGCGAGATGCATACGCCTGTTTTGCATGAGTTGTTTAGATAATGTTAAAGCTTTGCTTGTGGCAAAATTAAGATGCGGCGGCATATTTTTAAGCCAATGCGGCATACTACCCGAAAAGGAGGGTTTGTATGTCGCTATACGGAAAACTGGGAGGTCTGCTGCTTTCGGCGGCAATAGTCGCAGGAGGAGCAGCTTATATTGCAGATGTGGGAAACGGAGTGGTCGCAAGCGCAAACAGGCTTGCTTCTGTGACAGCATGCTATATAGTTCGCGGTGCTGAAGATGGCATTGCACTTTTTGAGGAGGGCAGCGATCAGCCAATGGCAGTATTTTCGCTGCCTGATGAAAGTATAAGCGCAGCCGATGCGAGATTGCTGGAGGAGGGGATAAGGCTTAGCGGAATTGATGATGTGCTCCGTTTGTTGGAGGATCTGGATATAGAAATATAAGCTTTGTATAAAATATATCGTTTTATACTTTGAGTATTTTCTTGAATAATAAAAATTCCGTGCTTTTAAGCACGGAATTTTCAATTTCTGATTTAGTCAGGGTCAGCTTCCATGACCTCAACAGTTTCTTCCTCGATGACTCCTGCGTCCTTCAGTATCTGTGCCTGAATGGCGGCATGGTCGCCGTTGCAGTAGTCAGGGACATTCTCCTGACGATAGTATCCAAGTTCAGTATCCTTGCACTTGTTTGTGGCGAGAAGTCCTGTCTGAGTACAGTATTCGCGCTCCAAGGTCGAGGAATCGGGCGAGAAGTACAGCGGCTGTGAGGTGTCCTGAACGTCCTGCATTACGGTTTTCCATATAGATGCAAGCGCTCTCCAGCCATCGCCCTTTTGTATCTCGTCATTGTTATCTCGACCTACCCAGACTGCGCCTACATATTCGGGAGTGCAGCCGATAAACAGCAGGTTCGACTCGTCGTTTGAGGTACCTGTCTTGCCGACAACCTCGACATTTTCAAGCTGAGCGTTGATACCTGAGCCGTATGGGTCGGTAACAACGGTCTTCATCATACGATTCGTTATCCATGCGGTATCGCTGCTTATCGCCTGCGTACCGTAGAAATTCTGTTCAAGCACTACGTTATCCTTGCTGTCAAGCACCTTGCTGTAAAGCATAGGCTCGTAATAATATCCGCCGTTGCCGAATATCTGATATGCCGCACACATTTCCATAAGGTATGCGCCCTCTGTAAGCGCGCCGAGCGTTATGGGGGAGTATGCGATGTCGTTCTCGGTGAGGGTAGTCAGACCTAAATTCTGCGTAAGCTGGTTGTAGCATACCTGCGGAGTAAGCATTTGAGCAACTCGTACCGCAACGGTGTTTGTGGATTTACGGACTGCGTACCAAACGGGGTAAAGCTGATTATCTCCCAGAAGATCGCCGTAGTTTTTGGGCCATGGATAATCTATATCGGGCACTTCGATACCCGAATTTGGTATCATAGTGGAATAGGTTATAAGATTGCGTTCTATCGCATTTGAGTATACCGAGATAGGCTTCATGGTAGAGCCTGGGGCTCGTTTAGCCTGTGTTGCTCGGTTGAAGGTGCCGTCGCCTTCCTTTTCGCCAAGACCTCCGACAAGCGCAATTACGGTGCCGGAGTAGTCCATTATAACGAAAGCGGACTGTAACAGCTCTTCCTTTGCCATGGTTGGATCATAGCTTGTAAGAACTGTATAGGGATCCTGATATTTTCGTTCAAGCTCTTCCTGAACCGCTATATCCATGTTGAGATAGATCTTATAGCCGCCGTTGTATATTTCCTTTTTGGCGGAGGTGTATTGGATACCTTTTTCCTCGGCATAGTCGCTTATGACCTGCTCAAGGGCTGCATCAACGTACCAGTTTTGAGAAACCGTGTAGTCGCCGTTCCACTTGTATGCCTCGTATTCGAGATCGGCGAATATCTCTTCTTCCAGTATGTCGTCGTCATTGCTTTCAACAGAGCGCTCGTCCACATAGCCGAAATCATCGCCGTAGACCGTTTTTGCGAAATATATCTTTTCTTTGTTGTAGCGGAAGCTTTCGTATTCCTGAGTATTTATAAGACCTTGCTCATACATACATTTCAGAGCATATATCTGTCGTTCCTTGCATAGCGTAAGGTTTGCATAAGGATTGTAGCTTCCGGGGCTTCGTATCATACCTGCGAGTATTGCCGCCTCACCGACTGTAAGCTCCGCAGGCGTTTTGTCGAAATAATAGGACGATGCAGCGCCGACGCCGTATATCATACCGCCGAACCATATTCGGTTCAGGTAGGATTCGATAATGTCGATCTTGGTGTATTTTTCCTCAAGGCTGAGTGCGCGGAATATCTCGCGAAGCTTACGCTCCCATGACACCTCGTCGTCGCCCGTGATGTTTTTGATTAGCTGCTGTGTGATGGTCGAACCGCCGCCGTCGTCGCCGTTTTTGAGCAGAGCCGCAACCGTACGTCGCCAGTCAACACCCTCGTGCTCGTAGAAACGCTTGTCCTCAACGGCTATTACCGCGTCGATAAGACAGGGCGCCATATCCTCGTAGTTTACCCAAATTCGGTTCTCGTCCGAAGCAAGGCGCTTTATTTCGACCTCGTTGCCGTCTGCGTCATAAGCGTACACAAAGCTGGTGTACTTCATCTCGACATCGCGAAGGTTAGCGTCATAGCTGGTATCAGCAAAATCGAGAACATATACAGTCAGAACTGTAGCAACTATACACAGCATTACTACTACAATAAGCAGCATAGCTGAGAAGGTCGTTCCGACAATGGTCAGCGCGTGACCTATGTTTTTCCACACCTTGCTGTTTTTCTTCTTTGAAGTCTTACGCTTGGGCTGCTCCTCGTCCTTGATCTTAATGTATTTGATTTTTTTCTTATTGTCCATGTTCACCATATCCTTGTTTTGATAAAGGGCTGATGCTTTGCGGTATATGCATAATACCACATAATACACTACTATATAGTATATCACATATTTGCGTGAATGTTAAGACTTTTTTAAAAAAAATAATGTGTTTTATTGATGAAAACAGGCTTTTTAGCAAAACAAAACCCCGACTTTTCGGTCGGGGTCGTTTCTCGTAAACGAATCGTTTAGTTTTACATAAGATATAATTGATTATGCTTCCTTAGCGATAACAACCTTATCATTGTAATAACCGCAATTTCCGCAAACTCTGTGAGGGAGCTTAAGCTCGCCGCACTGCTTGCAGCGTGAGAAAGCAGGTGCGGATAACTTCCAAACCTGGGAACGTCTCTTATCACGTCTTGCACGAGATACTTTTCTCTTCGGAACTGCCATTATTGCACCCCCTTAATGTAGTGTTAATCGTTTAAGAATCCGCCAAACCGAATTCTTTTATAGGCACGAATAACATTATATCATGCGGAAATCGATTTGTCAAGAGTTTTCTTAAAAATCAGCCAACAAACTTCTTAATATTGTCGGAAATTTCAGAATTGTCAGCGGAAATTGTGCAAGTGATTGTTGTATCTGCTGAAATCTTCTCCAGCTTTTCAAACATCTCGCCAACCTTCTCATAATCTCTGCCGATGATTCTCAGTGTTGCGTCAACAAATATATCAGTGCAGTCGTGGTCGGAAGCAAGGATACCTGCGATGAAGCCGTAGAAAGCATCGTAGCCTTCAACGTTGTAATCTTCGATGTTGATCAGACGAACCTTGTGAGTGATGTCTGTGTTAAGGGAAGAGCCCTTCTGGATAGCTACAACGTTGCCGTTGGAAGCCTTCTCCGCTGCGTGGATAGCGTCGATCAGAACCTTAGTCTTGCCGGAACCTCTTCTGCCTGTGATAAGTTTAATCATAGTGGTGACCTCCGTGTTTTTATATTGAATTAAGGGACCTTAATGAAACCTTAATTTATACCTAATTTTGCTTCAAGCTCTGCCTTTGCAGCCTCATAACCGGGCTTGCCGAGCAGTGCGAACATATTTCTCTTGTAGCTTTCAACGCCGGGCTGATCGAAGGGATTTACACCCATCAGGTAGCCGCTTATAGCGCAAGCCTTTTCAAAGAAGTAGATGATGTAGCCGAGGTTGTATTCGTCAAGAACGGGAACCTCCAGCACCATGTTGGGAACGCCGCCCTCTGTGTGAGCGATAACGACGCCCTCGAATGCCTTTCTGTTTACAACGGACATATTCTGTCCCGACAGGAAGTTAAGACCGTCGATGTTATCGGGCTCGTCCTCAAGGAAGAACTCCTTCTGCGGCTTATCGAACTGGATAACTGTTTCAAACAGGATCTTGGAGCCGTCCTGAATGAACTGACCGAGAGAGTGCAGGTCTGTGGAGAAGACAGCGGAAGTGGGATACAGACCCTTGTTGTCCTTGCCCTCGGACTCGCCGAACAACTGCTTGAACCATTCGTTCATCATTGCGAAGCTGTTTTCGTAAGCAACCAGCATTTCAGCCTTCATGCCCTTGCGGTAGAGGATATTTCTGAGAGCTGCGTAGCGGTAGCTTGCATTCTTCTCAAGGTCGCAAACGGAGTATTCCTCGCGAGCATCGGCAGCACCCTTCATCAGTGCGTCGATATCGCAGCCTGCGCAGGCGATGGGGAGCAGACCAACTGCTGTAAGTACGGAGAAGCGTCCGCCTACATCATCGGGAACTACGAATGTTTCGTAGCCCTTCTTGTCGGACAGCTCCTTCAGAGTACCCTTTGCTCTGTCGGTGGTGGAGTAGATACGCTTGTTAGCCTCTGCCTCGCCGTAGCGCTTGATCAGCAGATCGCGGAATACGCGGAATGCGAGAGCGGGCTCTGTGGTCGTACCCGACTTGGAAATGATATTTACAGAGAAATCTCTGCCTTCAACTATGGATACCAGCTCGCTGAGATATGTGGGGCTGATAGAGTTGCCTGCAAAGTAGATCTCGGGTGTATCCTTCTTGAGGTTGTTGTAGAGTGTGGACTTGATAGCCTCGATAACTGCTCTTGCGCCGAGGTAGGAGCCGCCGATACCGATAACGATCAGCACCTCGCTGTCGCTCTTGATTTTAGCCGCAGCCTTCTTGATGCGCTCAAACTCTTCCTTGTCGTAATCAACGGGAAGATCGATCCAGCCGAGGAAGTCATTGCCGGGGCCTGTACGGCTTACCAGCAGGTCGTGTGCTGTCTTTACCTGAGGAGCGATGTTTTGGAGCTCGTGAGCGGAAACAAAGCTTTCAAGGTGCTTGTCATCAAATCTGATGCCCATTTCTGATGTTCTCCTTTCGGGTGCGCAGGTATATTTATATATGTTTAGAGCTGCGCAGATAATTGTGTAATTCTATTATATATTATATTTTCTTTTTTTGCAACAAGTTTTAAGCCAAGCTGTCAATTTTGGCAAATCATAACGAAGTTTTTGCGGTTTATATAGGCAATTTTCACAAACGCTTGTTTGTTTATAAAGTGTGGACTTTTTCCGATTTATATGGTACAATATACATATCATTTATAAAGGATCGAGGTAATTCTATGGAAACGCTGACAATCTGCGGCAGCATGAGATTTGCCGAGGAGATGAAAGAGATAGCTTATATGCTTGAAGCGCAGAGGGGATTTAATGTTCTCCAGTGCGTTTACTGCAAAGGCAAGCCGACAGAGGAAGAATTAGAGCTGCTCAAAGCCGCACATTACCGCAAAATAGATATTAGCGACGGGATCTATGTTGTAAATATCGGCGGCTATATCGGGGAATCGGTGAAAAAAGAAATAGAATATGCCGAGAGAAACGGCAAAGAGATAATATATCACTGTGAAACACATTGAAAGGAAACAACAAATGACAAAATACAGATTCATGGCACCCTGCCATTTCGGACTTGAAAAGACCCTCTCATTCGAGGTGAAAAAGATAGGCGGCGAGGATATCACGGTCAGCGACGGACGAGTTATGTTCAGCGGCGACGCTTCGGTGTGTGTTAAGGCAAACCTCTGCCTTTCCACTGCGGAGCGCGTGGGAATAGTACTCGGGCAGTTTAGAGCAAAGACTTTTGACGAGCTTTTTGAGAGCATAAAAAAGCTGCCCCTGTCGGAATACATCGGACGCTACGACGCATTCCCGAATACGGGACATTCGCTGAATTCCGTGCTGAAAAGCATTCCAGCGTGTCAGAAGATAATCAAAAAAGCAATGGCAGTTAACCTCTGTAAGGCTTATGGGCTTAATACCATGCCCGAAAGCGGCGCGGTATGCCAGATACGCTTTTCTATCATGAAGGACGAGGTGCTGCTGATGCTTGATTCAAGCGGAGTAGGACTTCACAAGCGAGGTTACCGCCGCGACAGCAACGCTGCCCCTATCAAGGAAACGCTTGCTGCAGGCATAATCGACATTGCAAGGGTGCGCGAGAACGACGTGATATGCGACCCGTTCTGCGGCTCGGGAACGCTGCTTATCGAGGCTGCGCTGAAAGCGCTCAACATTGCCCCGGGACTTCGCAGAAGCTTTGCGGCGGAGAAATTCGGCTTTATTCCCGAAAAGCTGTGGCAGACGGCGCGCGCCGAGGCTGCGGAGCAGATAAAGCGCGGCACGGAGTTCAGAGCGTTCGGTTATGATATTGACGGCACTTGTGTTGAGCTTACAGCGGCAAACGCAAAGAAGGCAGGCGTGAAGATAACCTGCGAAAAGCGCGCGATAAGCGATTTTTCAGCGCCCTCTCAGCCGCTTAAGATGATCACAAATCCGCCCTATGGCGAGCGTATGCTGGAGATATCCGAGGCTCGCGAGATATACCGCACAATGGGCGAAAAGCTGCTTCCGCTTGACGGAAATCAGCTTTACATCATCACTCCGGACGAGGAATTTGAAGACACATTCGGACAAAAGGCAGACAAAAACCGCAAGCTTTACAACGGAATGATGCTCTGCCGCCTGTATTCTTATTTTAAATAAATGACACAACAACCGAAAAAACAGAAGATAAGATATGAGGGTGCGCAGCCGCTGGGTGTGCTTCCTTATGTCTGGGTGATAAGCATATCGCTTATGTACACCATCTGCCGCGAGCAGGTGTTTGTCTGCTCGGCGCTTATGTGTGCGCTTGCGACGGGCGTGTATATGCTGGTGTACAAGGCACAGAGCAGCAAGATAGGTGCTAAGGTGGTAACCTCGCTGATGCTCATAGCTTGCTTTGGCGCGATAGCAATGGTGGCATTCTCGTTTATGGATTTTATCGCTGCCGTAGAGCTTACAGGCAACAGCAATGATCCGCAGGTGCGCGGATTTGCGCATTTTCTTTTTTCGGCATCGGCATATTTCGACTGGTTTTATGCAATTGCCGCTATATTGATGTTTTCCGTTGTAGTTGGCTTTATATGCTGTTATTTCTCTGCTGTGCTGCCGCGAACGAATTATCTTCTGCTGCCTGCGTTTATCCCGATAATCCTCGCGGCGCGTACCGCAGGAAAGCTTGCGCTGCCGCTGATGGCGCTCGTTTTTGGCACATTTGTTTCTGCGGTATGCTGTTCTGCGCACAAATGCGAAGAAGCCGACGCTGCGGTGTTTGGCGGCACTAATGAGAAGCGCGCCCGCCTTGTGACGGCGATAGTGCTTGGAGCTGTGTCGCTGACTGTGGCACTTGTGATACCGCGCAGTGAAGCCACACCGATGGGACATTATCTTGATACTATGCTTCAAAGCAACAGGGGCTTCTATGACGGAGCGGTGCTCGGTAACTTTTCGTCTAATTCATCTGTGAATACAGGCGATAACAACCCGTCGGACGAAGTGCTTTTTGTGGCTCAGACGCGTGTTCCGTATTATTTGGACAGATGGTCGTTCGATGTGTATATGGGTGCGGAGGGTTGGACTTATATACCGTCAGAGTACAACACGGGCTATGCAAACTGGCAGCAAAGCGCAAAGGAGCGCAGCTATGCGGCATTGTTCAAGGAGCTGATAAATGGCGCACAGGACGGTAAGCTTAGTAAGTATGCGCACGAGCTGTCAGGACTCGAAAAATACGGAGCAACTACCGCTGAAGTCTATATAAGAGTGGTTGACGACAGGAGCGCAACCGCTGTGATCATGCACCCTGTAAATGTGTATTCGGTGCAGTTTCAGGAGAATGTTATCAATATATATCGCACGCTCAAGGGCGAGATGTTCTCGGCTGTGGTTGCTACGGAAGGCAAGTATGTCGTGAGCTATTATGCGGATATACCCGACGCAGCGCATTCCGAGATAATGGAGAGAGTTGATTTTCTTAATCTGTTAGGCGACGCACACTACGAGGGCGTTATTGATTACAGCACCTACAACGCTTTCCGCGAGGACTATGCCCATGCGCTTGAATACTATGAGCTGACGGGCTTTGACGGAATAAGTGCCGAGATATACGAGCTTGCACAGGAGATAACCGCAGGCTGCGAGAGCGACTATGAAAAATATCTAGCCATAGAAGAGTGGTTTGGGGAAAACGGCTTTGTTTACGATCTTGAATTCGTTCCGCAGAGCGCCGAGGTCGAGTATTTCGTGTTCGACAGCAAACGCGGTATCTGTAGTGACTTTGCGACGGCAACAACGCTGCTTGCAAGGGCGGCAGGACTGCCTGCACGGTATACGGAGGGCTTTGCGCTGTCCGAGGACTGCCGTGACGAGCTTGGCGTTTATAATGTAACGGCGGCGCAGGCGCATGCTTATACGCAGGTGTATGTAAAGGGCTGCGGCTGGCTGAATCTTGACGCAACAAAGTATGTCGAGGTGGCAGACGAGGCGTCGGCTGAACAAATCGCGCTGATAGCTCTGCTGGTAACTATAGCGGCGGTCATCGTAACAGTTCTGATATTTGTATTCCGCAAGCGTCTTGGTATGCTTCTGTTTATGGTGACATACCGTATGCGCGGCAAGGCTGCGCGCGTGAAGGCTGTATATTTCCGCACGAGAGCGATAGCCTGTGAGCTGAGCGACGGTGACGAAGAGGTGACTACCTGCGGTGAAACACGTACTGTGATCGCGAATATGTTATCACTCCCGTATGAGGCTGACACCATCTGCAATGCGGCGGATAAGCTTATGTACTCGGACGCTACGACTGATTTCGATACAGATGAGCTGTATCGCTGCTTCAGGCGTATATGTAGGAGAAAGAAGGTGCTGAAGCGATGAAGGTAGCATCAGGGCTGCTCCAGACGCTGTTCTTTTCTGCGGTTATCATGCTGTTTATTGACGGAGAAACGGGCTGGCTGCTTATGTATACTGTGATTGCCGCGGTCGTTCTTTCGGTAGTGCCTGTGATATTTTCGCGCAGCAACGTGACGGTATCCATGGACGGCTTTTCGGGTATGACTTCGGTCGGAGAAAAGACGACAGCAAGGCTGAAGGTCAGCAAAAAAGGCTTTTGCTTTGTACCGTTTGTGACGATAAGCGGCGAGCTTGCAGGTCAACCGTTTGTGGCAAAGCTATCGCTCATGCTTAATAAAAGCTCTGTTGTCGAGTTGTCTTTCAGACCGACGGAATGCGGACTTAATAAAATAACGGTAAGCGAAGTGCAGCTTGCAGACTTTTTCGGAGCGGCACGCTTTAAGAGAAAGGTCGCTCAGACCTCATCGATAGGCGTAGTGCCGCGCGTTATCGAATACAAAGGTCCTGCTGTCGTGCCGAGCAGTATCCCGACTGACGAGGAGCAGCAGGAGGAGAGCAGGACCTCGCTTTTCGGCGGCATGGCAGGCTACGAGCACAGGGAGTATGCTGCGGGGGATTCTCCCCGCCGTATAAATTATAAGCTCTCCGCAAAAAAGCAAAGGCTCATGGTAAGACTGGACGAGAGTACAGCGACAGAAACCACTAATATAATGCTGAGCGCGGATTCGGACAGCCTTTGCGCTGAACAGGCATTCGCGCTGGCAAAAAAGCTGACAGGGGCAGGCTCACCCGTTGCGGTGTACCATAAAGGAGAGAGCTTCTGCGTAAGCAGACCCGAAAACATAGACAGGCTGCGCGAGTGGTTTGCGTTCAGGGAGCTTGGCGGCGACAGTGAAGCCTTACAGCAGTGCCCGAACAGCGGTACGAATGTGCTGATCTCGCCAAAGGGTGTGGAGATTCTCGGCTGACGAGGCGCTACATGAAAAACGCATTATAAAATATCTGTCATTGTAGCTGTTGCGCTTGTTGAGCTTAGTCGGAATTAAAAATACAGCGAGTTTAAATGCGGGCTTTGATGCAAGATCGAAGCCCGTATTTTCAGCGTTTTGCACAAAAAAACGAGATATTTTGTCACGCGATAAAAAGTTTATAAAAAATTAAAAAAACACTAGCAATTTTCATAATTATCTGTTATAATAGAGAATGTGGCGGATCATGCCTTTTTAAAGGAAATATCTGGCACAAGCAAAGTTAAAAAAGCCGCGTTTGCTTATCGGCGGACAAGGCGTAAATAAAATTCAGGAGGAACAATCCAATGGCAAAGAAATATTGTTATCTGTTCTCTGAGGGTAACGCTGATATGCGTGAGATCCTCGGCGGCAAGGGTGCGAATCTGGCAGAGATGACCAACATGGGTCTGCCCGTACCCCAGGGCTTCACAATCTCCACAGAGGCCTGCACAGCTTACTACGATGATGGTCGTAAGATCAACGACGAGATCCAGGCTGAGATCAACGAGTACATCACAAAGATGGAAGAGGTTACAGGCAAGAAGTTTGGCGATAAGACAAACCCCCTGCTCGTTTCCGTACGTTCCGGTGCTCGCGCATCTATGCCCGGTATGATGGATACAATCCTCAACCTCGGTCTGAACGAGGACGTTGTAGAGTACATGGCAGAGGCTTCCGGCAATGCTCGCTGGGCTTATGACTGCTACAGAAGATTCATTCAGATGTACTCCGACGTAGTTATGGAAGTTGGTAAGAAGTACTTCGAAGAGCTTATCGACGAGATGAAGGAGAAGAAGGGCGTTACACAGGACGTTGACCTGACTGCTGACGACCTCAAGGAGCTTGCTAACCAGTTCAAGGCTGAGTACAAGTCCAAGATCGGTCAGGACTTCCCCACCGATCCTAAGGAGCAGCTTATGGGCGCTGTTAAGGCAGTATTCCGTTCTTGGGACAACCCCAGAGCTAACGTTTACCGCCGCGACAACGATATCCCTTACTCCTGGGGTACTGCTGTAAACGTACAGATGATGGCATTCGGTAACATGGGTGACGACTGCGGTACCGGCGTAGCATTCACACGTGATCCCGCTACAGGCGAGAAGAAGCTCATGGGTGAGTTCCTTACAAACGCACAGGGCGAGGACGTTGTTGCAGGTGTTCGTACTCCCATGCCTATCGCTCAGATGGCTGAGAAGTTCCCCGCTGCTTTCGAGCAGTTCCAGGAAGTTTGCAAGACTCTTGAGAACCACTACAGAGATATGCAGGATATGGAGTTCACAGTTGAGCACGAGAAGCTCTATATGCTCCAGACACGTAACGGTAAGAGAACAGCTCAGGCTGCGCTCAAGATCGCTTGTGACCTCGTTGATGAGGGCATGAGAACAGAGCAGGAAGCTGTTCTGATGATCGACCCCAGAAACCTCGACACACTGCTCCACCCCCAGTTCG
>CAYSYF010000062.1:0-14052 GCA_964435155.1 uncultured Ruminococcus sp.
ACGTTCAGGCAATGGCATTCGGTAACATGGGTGACGATTGCGGTACCGGTGTTGCATTTACCCGTGACCCCGCTACCGGCGAGAAGAAGCTCATGGGTGAGTTCCTTGTAAACGCACAGGGCGAGGACGTGGTTGCAGGTGTTCGTACGCCTATGCCCATCGCTCAGATGGCTGAAAAGTTCCCCGAGGCATTCGAGCAGTTCAAGAAGGTTTGCGAGATCCTCGAGAACCACTACCGCGACATGCAGGATATGGAGTTCACCGTAGAGAACAAGAAGCTCTACATGCTCCAGACCCGTAACGGTAAGAGAACCGCTCAGGCGGCTCTGAAGATCGCTTGTGACCTCGTTGACGAGGGCATGAGAACCGAGCAGGAGGCCGTTCTGATGATCGACCCCAGAAACCTGGACACCCTGCTCCATCCCCAGTTCGACGCTGCTGCTCTTAAGGCTGCAACACCCGCCGGTAAGGGTCTCGGCGCTTCTCCCGGAGCTGCTTGCGGTAAGGTAGTATTCACTGCTGATGACGCTGTTGCTTGGGCTGACCGTGGCGAGAAGGTAGTTCTGGTTCGTCTCGAGACATCTCCTGAGGACATCACAGGTATGAAGGCTGCTCAGGGTATCCTGACAGTACGTGGCGGTATGACATCTCACGCTGCCGTAGTTGCTCGTGGTATGGGTACTTGCTGTGTATCCGGCTGCGGCGACATCAAGATGGATGAAGAAAACAAGAAGTTCACACTCGCAGGCAAGACATATAACGAAGGCGACTGCATCTCTATCGATGGTACAACAGGTAACATCTACGACGGTCTTATCCCCACAGTAGACGCTACAATCGCCGGCGAGTTCGGCAGAATCATGGCTTGGGCTGACAAGTACAGAGTTCTGAAGGTTAGAACAAACGCTGATACACCCGCTGACGCTAAGAAGGCTAGAGAGCTTGGCGCTGAGGGTATCGGTCTTTGCCGTACAGAGCATATGTTCTTCGAGGCTGACAGAATCGCTGCATTCCGCGAGATGATCTGCTCCGATACAGTTGAGGAGCGTGAGGCTGCTCTTGCTAAGATCGAGCCCATGCAGCAGGCTGACTTCGAGGCTCTCTACGAGGCTCTTGAGGGTAACCCTGTAACAATCCGTTTCCTCGATCCTCCTCTGCACGAATTCGTTCCCACAGAAGAGGCTGACATTGCTGCTCTTGCTGCTACACAGGGCAAGACAGTTGCTGACATCAAGGCTCTCATCGCCGGTCTGCACGAGTTCAACCCCATGATGGGTCACCGTGGCTGCCGTCTGGCTGTAACATACCCCGAGATCGCTAAGATGCAGACTGCTGCTGTTATCAAGGCTGCTATCAACGTTAAGAAGGCTCACCCCGACTGGAACATCGTTCCCGAGATCATGATCCCCCTCGTTGGCGAGATCAAGGAGCTGAAGTACGTTAAGGACGTAGTTGTTAAGACTGCTGACGAAGTTATCGCTGCTGCTGGCGTTGAGCTGAAGTACGAAGTTGGTACAATGATCGAGATTCCTCGTGCAGCTCTCACTGCTGATGACATCGCTAAGGAAGCTGAGTTCTTCTGCTTCGGTACGAACGACCTGACACAGATGACATACGGCTTCTCCAGAGATGATGCAGGTAAGTTCCTGAACGCTTACTACGATGCAAAGATCTTCGAGAACGATCCCTTCGCTAAGCTCGACCAGATCGGCGTTGGTAAGCTGATGGAGACAGCTATCAAGCTTGGTAAGGCTACACGTCCTGAGCTCCACGTAGGTATCTGCGGCGAGCACGGCGGCGATCCTTCCTCTGTTGAGTTCTGCCACAAGCTTGGTCTGACATACGTTTCCTGCTCTCCCTTCCGTGTTCCGATCGCTAGACTGGCTGCTGCACAGGCTGCATTACGCTAAGGTAGTCAAACCTGAATTCGCACTCGTATGGGACTTTAAAATCACATACGAAATGGCGAAAAACTGGAGAAAAGCACATAACGCCTATCTCCGGCAAAACCAATGGAAAGATTTGACCGTAAGGGTTTGTCTTGATGTTGGGTGAATAAGTAAAGAGTCCCGTATCTGATGTATATCAGATACGGGATTTTTGTATATAATTGCAATTCTCACTTTGGTTAAGTCATTCTCAACAAACAAGCGGTGGACAAATAAGAAAAAAACAAGTATTATTATAACAGGAGCTCCAATAAACATACGGAGGATAATACTATGCTTAAACTTGGCGAAAATCTCAAAAAATTCAGACTAAAGCGTGAGCTGACGCAGGAACAGCTTGCGGATATTCTCGGCGTATCGGCACAGGCTGTCAGCCGCTGGGAGAATGGTACTACCTACCCTGATATAACCTTACTCCCGACTATTGCAGGTTATTTTGAAATAACGCTTGACGAGCTTATGGGAATGGAGGATTTAAAAAGCGAGGAACAGCTGAAAGAATTGATTGCAAAGCTTGATGAAAACGGAAATAAGGGCTTGATTTATGAGAATATTCTGCTTTTGCGTGAGGCTGTAAAGACTTATCCTACAGACCATCAGCTTCAGTTCAGGCTTGTCAACCAGCTTACATTCTGCCAGTACAGGGACGGCAGAGGTTTAGAGGAAGATGAAATAAATGCTCTTAACCGTGAGGCTGTTGAAGTCGGAAATCGAATTTTATCACGCTGTACTGACTGTGAGATAATTAACCGCACAACGCAGCAGCTGTGTTATATCTATTCAAGGCTTGGTGAAACTGAAAAAGCTATTGAGTATGCGAAAAAGCTCCCTGATATAGGTGCTTGTAGTACGGTAATTCTTGGTGATATTTATGAAGGTGAACAGCAGAAATTACACCTGCAGCAAGCAGTTAAATATTATACAAGCGTATTCTGGTGTGATTTAAGAAATATGGCAGACCTTGGATACAAGGATAAAACAATGACTACTGCTGAAAGAATTGGAATACTGAAAAAAGCACTTAAACTTCTTGACCTCGTATATGAGGACGGCGATTATTTGAATTACAGTTATACAGTTTCAGTTACACATCGCAATATTGCGGCTATGGCAATGCTCGAAGACGACTACGAACTTGCATTGACAAGTCTTGAAAAGGCGGCAGGATTTGCGATTATGTCTGATACCCTACCCGAAAAAGCACAGCATTCCTCGTTGCTTGTGAATAAAACTTATTATGACGCATCTGATATAATGAAAAATTATGATTTTACGAATTGTAAGGAATTATATGACAAAATGCAATGGGACAGATATGACGCTATCCGTGATGACAAGCGCTTTATTGCTGTTCTTGATAAAATCAGAGAATATTGTTAGGGAATAAGAAATATACGCCCCTGTTCTTGATTGTGAACTGAACCACTTTGTGCTGTCTGCACAAAGTGGTTCAGTTCAAAGTGTGGGGAGGTTTTTTAACGCTTAAATCCCCGCTTTGTCATTGCGACAAGCGGGGATTTAATTATAATTTATTCATATTTGAATGAGGTATCATTCAAAAACTCAGGCAGATATTCTGTCGGGTCAACGATCTCATCGGAGGCTGTGATTATCGCAAAGTGCAGGTGATTGCCTGTGGACAGTCCCGTGCTTCCTACACTTCCAAGCTGCTCGCCGGTCTTGATATCGTTTCCGAGGGCAGTGTCCAACTCGTCAAGATGGGCATACAGTGTGAGGTAGCCGTCGTGCTGGAGAATAACACATTTGCCGTATCCGCTGAGCCAGTCAGCAGCAACGACCTTGCCGTCAGCCACGGCGTATACGGGAGTACCGTATTCTGCGGCAATGTCAATGCCATTGTGATTGTAATAGCCGCCATTTCCGTAAACGCGCTCGGTAAGCGTTGCAAGCTCCATTTTTATCGGCGCTGCAAGCTGCGGAATATTGGCGGTAGGGGAAAGTTCAGCTTTTTTCTCGTCGATAATTGCATTGAAATTGCTGTAGGTTTCGGACGGAATCACGATGTGATCAAGCGGATCGACCGCTTCGATACCCTTTCTCACCTCAAAGTGCAGGTGGTTGCCTGTGCTCCAGCCTGTAGAGCCAACATGCGCTATCTCCTGACCTGCTGTCACCTTTTCGCCCTCGGATACCACGATGTCATTTGCGTGAGCGTATACGGTGAACCAGCCGTTTTCGTGCTCAATGATGACGAGATTACCGAATGCTGTCAGCAAGTCGCTGTTGCCCTGTGGAACATGAGCAATACCGTCCGCCGCGGCAAAGATACCTGTGCCGCCATCTGCTGCAATATCGATTCCGTAATGAGTTCCGCCACGCCACTCGTCATAGCCGTAGTAAGTGGTGATAATGCCCCATTCCTCCAGTATATCGGAGAATACGGGTGCGTCGCCTGTTTTTACAGTATCCGCTCCGAGGTGCTCTTTCATGTAGTCTGTAAGGGCATCTGCCATCTCCTCGGACTGATACCTCGATTGAAGCTCACTAAGCTCACTTTCAACGGAATCAAGCCGTTCCTCGTATTGAGCGATTACAGCCTCAACATCTTCGCAGTTTTCGAGTTCCTTATTCATTGCTTGGGTCATGATATCTATTTCGTTTCTGATATCATCGAGCTCTGCGCTATCTATGTCGCTGCGAGCTTCCAGCGCCTCAAGCTCCACGATTTGCGCTTTATATGCATCAATACGATCATAGAGATCCTGCAACAGCTCCTCATAGACCTCCAGATCACTTTCCAGAGCGTCCTTTTGGTGTTCGATATTGTCGATGAGATCTTCCATTTCCTCGCTATTATCGTCAAGCACATCTCTTATTGCTGTGGCGTTGACTGCCTTAACGAGCCTTTCGTTTGTGAAGATGGTCTCGGAGCTGTATTCGGGCAGAGTGACCTGATCTTCTACATTGAGTGCGATAAGCTCATCACCCTCGATCCTGTACAGCCAGATGTAGCCACTTGTATCTTCAACGAGCTTCAGAATATCGCCCTTGACGGTTATTTCGCCCTGAGGAATACGGGCGATGGAGCCCCATGTGTCGAAGCTGAATTCTGTCGCGTTTATGTAGAGATGATTCTGCATTCCGCTATCTTCTTCGGGGGTGATATATTCCGAGAATATCGTCGCCTCCTTGCCTACAGGCTCATCAAACGGGAACCAGCAGCCCTCCATGTGATTTGCAATGTCGTCAGCAGGCTCGCCCTCTGTCCAGCGGCGAAGCTCGATATACTGCATATTGTACATTGGTGCAAGGTCGATATCGGCGGTGCAGTTGCGGATATATACAAATTCGCCTGTATCACCGATGCGCGCGCCATTAAGGCTCATCTCACTGTAGCCCTCGCCATACGGTATGTCAAACAGTCCGTCATAGAGGTCAAGCTCATACTCATGCATATCGTCGCCGCGCACAAGCTTGAGATTTTCCATGTCCATCACATAGAACTCGTAGTCATAGTCGGTGTGTGAGGAGATGGTGCTGAAGCGCTTTGCCGCGAGCGAACAGCAGATAGTGCCGTCCTCCAGCGCGAAGATACTAACGCCATTCCAGCTGCCCTCGCCTCTGTAGTTAAACTCGTCAACAGACAGATAAAGGCTGTCGTAGATATCAGCGGCAAGGGTTATCTGCTCGGTTGTGAAGTCGAACACATACACGCCTCCGATGCCCTCCGTGAATATCGCCTTTTCCTCGTCCGCATACAGCATTTCAGGAAACTCGCTTCCGAAGATGATGCTTTCGATATCGGACTGGGTCTGCAGCGAGAGAGGTATCTCAGCGGGGAGATAACCGATAAGCTCATACTGATAGTCGTTCGGCTCATACGGCACGGTCTGCGATGTGGAAGCGTTTGCGGAGCTTCCCGAATCAGCGGGTACAAGATCAATGCCCTGCTTTCCGCCGAATACGCCCATGCTGTTTAGACCGATGCAGAGTCCTGCCACCGCGGCAGCGGAAGCAACGGGAATCGCAATATTGCGCACGGTTTTGGCTGTGCTGTGTTCAAGTCGGTCTGCCTTTGCCGCCTCGTCTATGTACTTGTCGTGAACTTCGTTAAGCGCATCGTTAAGCTTTTTCATATATCATAGCCCTCCTTTTTGAGGTGTTCGCGAAGCTTTTTCAGCGTTCTGGATATGCGGGTCTTTACCTTGCTTTCGCTTGCGTGCAGATGCTTTGCTATTTCAGCTATGCTGTACCCGAACCAAAAGCGCTGCATGAAAATAACTCTGGTATCGCGGTCGCTTTTTGCGAGAAAGTCGTTTATTATCTCGGTAAATGCCGTTTCGGTGAGCCTGTCCTCGGCACAGCCTGCCGAAGCAAGGCACTCGGAAAGCTCTTCCAGCGGCAAAGCTTCGCCGCGTTTTGCTGCATGGTTGTAGTCGTACCTGTCCAGCGCAAGCCGTCTTGCTATCTTGCAGAGATATGCGCACAGCCTTTGCGGCTTGTTAGGCGGAATACTGTTCCATGCGCGCAGGCAGGCTTCGTTCTCGCACTCCTCTGCGTCCTGCTTGTTGTGCAGTATATTGAAAGCAACGCTCTGCAGCAGCTTGCCGTACATCGTGCGTGTTTCGACAAGCGCAGTTTCGTCACGTTCAAGATATAGCTTCACGATCTGTTCGTCTGTCATAATAATTTCCCCTTTCAGCGGAGCGGGGAGCGCCGCTTTTTTGAGCTCATACATTTAGACGGAATAATTTTGTGATAGTTGCAAAAGCTCCCCCAAAGGCTATTGGGGGAGCTATGTTATTAGTATTCAACGCACCAGGACGCTCTCTGATGCCATGGCAGGTAATTTATCGGGTTCATACAAACGCCGTTTATTCTTACCTCAAAGTGCAGGTGGTTACCTGTGGACTGACCTGTCGAGCCGACGTCTGCGATAGCCTCGCCCTGAGTAACGTACTGACCCTCATAAACGTGCAGGTAGCTGCAGTGTCCGTACACCGTGACTATACCGTTATCGTGCTGTATCATTACGCAGTATCCATAGCCGCTGTACCATCTTGCCATAATAACAACACCGTTTTCGGCTGCGTAAATGGGAGTTCCGTAATCAGCCGCTATATCAAGACCCTGATGTCCGTAATATCCGCCATAGCCGTAAGGCATCTCGCTGATAAGACCTCCGTTGCTGCCGCCTACAGGCCACAGCATCTTACCGACCTCAACATTGCTTATGCTTGCGTTTGCCGGCGGCGGCTTAGTGCCGTTTGCGACGATCTTGGGGGTAGGCTCTTCGACGGTCACGCGGTTGATGACCTTGCGGCGCACCTCAACTCCGTTTATGTAGGAAACATCGGCAGTGACTCTGTCTGTGCCGTTGGCGCCGTCCTGCATTACAACAGACGAGCCCTGATATTTCGTATCGTCATTATAATACTCTGTGCTGTATGCTGTGGATTCCTCATAAACCTCTGTGCGGGTGACAGTAACTGCAAGGAACGGCTCGTCCTGACTTACAAGGAACTCATCTCCGACATATATCGTCATGCTCTCGGAGAACTCGGGGTTCAGCATCTGCATCTCAGACATAGTGAGATCAAGCTTTGACAGGATACCGAGCGGCGAATCTCCTTCTACTGCGTAGTAATAAGTTGCAACAGCTTTTTTGGCTGTAATTACCTGAATAACAGAATCGGGCTCAACTATACTTTCGGTGAGGTATAATCCCGGCTCAAAGCTTATTGTAGTTTCAAATGCAACGGTTTCGTTGGGGTTATCTGTACGATATACGTCCAGCAGCGAGTCCAGCGTTTCTTCTATCTCGGTCTTATCTACCAGCGCGCCGTAGAAAGAATTTCCGATATAGAAGCCGTAAGCGTATTCGATCTCTGCGTCCATAGAGGTGAGCAGCTTATCCGCGAGCTGATACTTTGTGAGTGTTTCGCCATAGCTTGTTGCTTCAAGCTGATATGTAGGCTCAAACGTTACGGTTTCTGTGTTGCTGTCCATGTAGTTGATACGCTGCTGTACGATACGCTCAGCATCGGTGAATACGGTTTCGCTTGCTACATATCCCATGAAATCACCGTTTACATTCAGCTTAAGCGCATACGTCATGCTGTTTGCGTAGGTGACGATATTGAAAAGCAGCACCATACATACTATCGGAAGCGCGTAATTAAACAGAGAATATGCCAAGCCGCGCTTGCCGAAAAGACCTCTGCCTATCAGGCGGATAACGGCAATAAAAGCGCTGAAAAAGCCTTTTTCCTTGCGTATCCTGCTCACCTCGGACAAGCCGAGCTTTGCCGCCTTGCGACGTCTTGTAAAGGGGCGGATCAGTGTCTTGCCTATCTTTTTCAGAAAGTTAAGTATAGCATGACCGATCCTTGAAAAATGCTCTTTGTTATTTTCAATGAAACGACTGAACGCACCTGAGATCGCGTGAAGCACAGTCATGAGGACAGAGAACACATATTCGCCAAAGCGGTAAAAAGCGCCGTAAACACCATTAGGTGTGCAGCTTGCCTCGGCAGTGCTCTCCTGTACTTTTTCTTTTTCGGAAACCATGTTTCCTCCTATCTATATTTACTGGATATACGGATCATAAATTCAAAACGAGTAGCCTTCAACGGCTTTTCTAAGTATATCATTTTTGTAACCGTTTTGCAACCTTTTGTAACCGTTTTGTAACTTTTGACGATACTTGTTTGTGCGTGTTGCATATATCAAGCACCGATAAATCGTCATATAGCACAAATTCATTGGAAATGACAGGTCAATCCGAAGGAGTTTTATCCAGCCTATCTACGGGATATGGTATCTCATAAACTGCGTTCATCTCATCAACGCTGATACACATATTCACATCGCGCGTAACACCATTTGTATCGGTAACTGTGCCGATCTCGGTGAAAGAGGTTATATATCCGTCTGAGTTGATTTCAAATATAGTTTCAAGGCTTGAAAAGCTGCTTACATCTTCAAGGATACCCTGTGTGGATTGGTTGAGCTTATCGGCATCATAAACATAGCATACTACTGTGCTGCCGTCTGTATTGCTGTCAACGGTCGCCTCTGCAACGCTTGAGCCATCAAGGAAGAATATACCGCCGTCAGCATAAGGGTAGCGGTTTTCGCGGTTATAGATATTGTACAGATACTCCTCAGCCGATGAGTTTATCACCGACCACATATCCTTGCCCGGCTCTTTGTAGAAGTATTGTCCGCCGTCGCTGTAGGCATACATTTCATCGTTTCCGTCCTTGCCGTAGTAGCTGAGGATCATCTCGTCGCTGCTGTTTATATAGAAGCTGAAATCCATAATAAGCTCACCTGTTGTGAGGTCGGTCATGGTGGTATGCGCACTGTCGAGGGCGTTATACTTTGCTTTGGCTGCTTTCACCGCGTCATAGCCCTCGGGCATTTTTGCGTTGCAGCCGCTTAATGCTATGAGTGAAAGAGCTGCGGCGAGCGCAAGAAACACTTTTTTCATTTTTCCTCCAAAAACAAAAAGGCAGAAACCAACCTACGCCGATCTCTGCCTTGTTGAATACAAAACAATATTACTGCCGGTGATTACTCAGCGAAACCGCTCTCTACCAGCTTTACAAGACCGTCTACAGCAAGCTGCTCGTCGCTGCCGTCAGCGATGATGCGGATCTGAGCGCCGCCAACGATGCCGAGGGACAGGATACCGAGAAGGCTCTTTGCATTTACTCTGCGCTCTTCCTTTTCAACCCAGATAGAAGACTTGAATTCGTTAGCCTTCTGGATAAAGAAAGTTGCGGGTCTAGCGTGCAGACCTACCTGATTTTTTACTTCGATGTCTTTCATGCACATGGTGTAAATCCTCCGTTAAAATAATATTTGCCTGTACCGAGTACTCTTTCTTTTGCTTTGCAGATATTTGATTTTGCTACAAAAAGATCAAAATACGGTTTGACCTCTTGGTTATAGTATATCCAAAAGAATTTTTTTCGTCAACATTATTTTTTGATTTTGTCGTTTTTAATGGCGATTTTCTGTTTTTTGCAGAATAATCAACCAACTTAACGGCGGACAATTGTACAATTTGGCTAAAAACTTTTCAACAAAATAATCAACATATCCATTAGTTTTCAACAGCAAACGGTGTTTGAGCACTGTTTTAACGCTTTTGCCCTCCTGCAAGGGTCGTTTTTGTGTCTGTTGCAGACGTAAGGAAAAGCAATATTGCACAAAACTTGAACAAGGTATAGCAAAACCTGTTAATATATGCTATAATATGTATGTCACATTTTGGTGCAAGGGTAATCAGAGAGGTGATCGGTTTGGATATAAGCATCAAATTTCAGGTTCTGGCTATTGGCATATTACTTATTATAATGGTAGATTTCATGCTCAGCAAAAAGCTGCCGATAATTTCCACAAAAGCATTTGCGCTGTTCTGGGGCGCGTGTTTTATAAATCTTTTGTCGGATATCGCATCTTTCTATACGCTGACGCATATCGGAAGTGTTCCGGGCTGGTTAAATGATCTGGCTCATCGGTTTTATATAGGTTCACTTGATATAGTGATATATTTACTATTTATATATGTATGGTTTTTGTGCGGTGCGCAGAAGCGTTTGCCGAAATCGCTGTTGTTTGGCTCAAGCATACCGTGTGTTATTTCGCTGGGATTTATGCTGTTCGGCGAGCTTGAATATATAGTTGACGCAAACGGAGCGTACTCAAGAGGCAGCATGGCTTACGTAATGTATGTAAGTATCGCGGTCTACATAATAGCTATATTTGTTCTGCTTTGTACAAGAAGCAAGCGCAAGCAGCTTGAAAACAGCGAGCTGCTGCCTGATTTCAGCCGTGCGCGAATAGTAATCATAGTAGGTCTGTCTATCTGGATATTTGTTGCGCTGGTGCAGTTTATCACATCTTATTGGCTTATCTCGGCAATGGGCGTTTCGCTGATGGTATTGTATGTATATCTGCGCTTTGAAAACCCGAGAGAGTATATTGACAGTGAAACGGACACTCTCAACCGCCGTGCTTTCCATATAATGCTTCCTGAGATGTTTGAACGCAAAAAGCCGTTTTACATGATAACCTTTAATCTCGGTGATATCGAAAGCGTACAGAAATCCATGGGCTATGATATGACCAAGGAGATCATCAAGCAGGCTGCTGTACAGATAAACTCGGCACTGCCCGGCATGAGGATATATCATTCGCGTTCCAATTCGCTTACAGCATTTCTTTCCGATAAAGAGGAGCTTGACAGAGTTATCCGTCGCAGTGAGCAGTGGGATTTCAGGTGCAGCACTGCTTCAAAGGACGGCATATATACGCCCGTATATCACTTTACTGTTATAGAGTGCCCGAAGTATGCCGCAACTCCCGACGAGGCTTATGAAACGCTTGATTATTGTCTTAGCGGCGATCATTGCCATCACGAGAACGGCAAGATCTACTTTGTAAATGAGGAAGAGGTAGAGAAGAGAAACTACCGCAAGAGCGTGCTTGCTATACTTAATGAGGCGGTACGCACAAAGGCATTTAATGTAGTATATCAGCCGATCTATTCCGCTGAAAAGAAGCGCTATGCTTCGGCTGAAGCGCTGGTGCGACTTCAGGACACGACAACGGTGGGCTTTGTTTCGCCCGAGTATTTTATTCCTCTTGCCGAGGAGCAGGGACTTATCGGTGAGATAGGCAACATTGTATTTGAAAAGGTGTGCAGCTTTGCGGCACGCGAAAAGCTTTGGCAGCTTGGAATAGACTATATCGAAGTAAACCTGTCTGCTGTGCAGAGCGTTGATATCGGCATCGTTGCAGAGCTCAGCAAGATGATGACGAAATACGGCGTCCACCCGGGCTTCTTCAATCTTGAAATAACCGAAACCGCTTCTGTTGATGGCGGTGATATGCTTCAGCATAATATGGAGCAGTTCAGAAAGCTTGGCTGTCACTTCTCCATGGACGATTTCGGCACAGGCTATTCCAATCTTGCGCAGATGGCTAAGGTGCATTTTGAGCTGATCAAGCTCGATAAGAGCCTTATCTGGCCCTGCTTCGGCGAGGAGCCTGAGGAGCCGCTCGTTATACTTAACGGCTGTATCGACATGATACTGCGTCTTGGTGCTCATATCGTAGCGGAGGGCGTCGAAACAAAGGAGCAGGCCGATCTGCTCATCGGTAAGGGTGTTACCTATCTTCAGGGTTATTACTTCTGCCGCCCTGTCGGTGAAGCGGACTTCGTCAAAGCCGTAAAGGAAATGATAGCAAATTCAAGATAACACATTTAAGCAGAGGCAGTATAATGCCTCTGCTGTTTTTAGGTTAAAAATAATAATTTAACGTAGTTTTATTAAGTAAACATATACTAAAAAATCTTGAAATCTTTATCCAAAAAGACTATTGAATTATCGGTTATTATTTGCTATACTTTAGGTAACAGATACAGTTCGGAGGCTTCGGCTGTATCAAAGATGTAAACGATTATTATTTTTTAAGAGAGGTAAAGACCATGAGCTTAGAAATCATCGGACAGAGCATTCCCAATATGCCTTGGCAGGATCGTCCCGAGGGCTGCAAGGACGTTATTTGGCGCTGCGACGCTAACCCCATCATTCCCCGCGATCTGCTTCCTACAAGCAACTCCATCTTCAACTCCGCAGTTGTTCCCTTTGAGGGAAAGTTTGCAGGCGTTTTCCGTGTAGACGACAAGGAAAGAAACATGGCTATCCATGCCGGCTTCTCCGAGGACGGTATCCACTGGAACATCAACCCTGAGAAGGTTGAGTGGATCAACGACGATCCCGATACAGCAGAGGCTAATCCCTGGCAGTACGGTTACGATCCCAGATGTGTATGGATCGAGGACAGATACTGGATCACATGGTGCAACGCTTACGGCTGGAAGCCCACTATCGGTGTGGGCTGGACAAAGGACTTCAAGGAGTTCCACCAGTGCGAGAATGCATATCTCCCCTTCAACAGAAACGGCGTTCTGTTCCCCAGAAAGATCAACGGCGAGTATGTAATGTTCTCCCGTCCTTCCGACAGCGGTCACACACCCTTCGGTGATATGTACCTGTCCCACTCCAAGGATATGACATACTGGGGCAAGCACAGACACGTTATGGCTCCTGACAAGGGCTGGGAGTCCAAGAAGATCGGTGCAGGTCCTATCCCGATCGAAACAAGCGAGGGCTGGCTGGTATTCTACCACGGCGTTCTCGAGTCCTGCAACGGCTTTGTTTACAGCTTCGGTGCTTGCATTCTCGACAAGGATCAGCCTTGGAAGGTTAAGTATCGCTGCAAGGAGTATCTGCTCAACCCCAGAGAGTACTATGAGTGCGTAGGCGACGTTCAGAACGTTGCATTCCCCTGCGCAGCACTGTGCGATAAGGATACAGGCAGAATCGCAATCTACTACGGCTGCGCTGACACCTGCGTTTCCATGGCATTCTGCTATGCTGAGGAAGTTGTTGAGTATGTAAAGGCTCACTCCAACAAGTATTTCTGATATCGGCGGACGATAAACCTACATCTGCTGCGTCAACCCCACAACGGCAGGCACAAAGCCTAGCCGTTGCGGGGTTTTCTTGCATCTGCAGGCTTCTCGCCCACCTTAAATATCTATATAAAATAAATGCCCCTGCATACAGGGGCATTTGCTATTTGTTCTCGGTCTGCTCATTTGTGTAGCCTATTGTTTCAAGGTGCTTTCTTAATACGCGGTTGATGTACTGGGAAAAGGAGCGGTCGTCGCGTTGTGAAAGTTCTTTTATAGCTTTTTCTACGTCACTGTCGATGGAAACGCTTACTTTGTTTTTGAGTGGTCGCTGCTCGTACATCTTATCACCTCATATTTAGATGATAGCATATTATGCAAGAAAAGCGGTTGAAGTAGGATAAAGTAGGATATTTTCATACCTTATGTTTACACATTTGCGTGTATAGATATGGTATAATGAAAACAACTTAAATCAATTGCTGCCGCAATTGCGTTGTTTTCATTGAACGGCTGAAAGGTTGGCTGTCGCCAACGGCGGCTTGCACCGCTGCCAACCGCTGACGCGGTTGCTTTCATGGTATAATATTTTGTATAGATAAGAGCAAAACACCCAATCCGCAACACACAAAGTTGGTCAAACACAGG
>CAYSYF010000063.1:0-14045 GCA_964435155.1 uncultured Ruminococcus sp.
CAGTGCGGATGTTTCGGCGGAAAAGTCCCAACGGGACTTTTTCGACGGTCTGAGGCGGCTTTGAGCCGCCTTTTTTGTTTTGCAAAAAAGTTACTGGGGTCTTGCAAAATACTGTCATTTGTGATATACTAATAAGGATAATGGGATAAATCTCAAATTTTTTTAAATTTTACAGGAGAAATTATGATACAGTACGACGAAATAAGACTCGCCATGGAGGCTCTCACAAAGGATATAGAGGAGCTTAAGGGCGCGCTTGACCTTGACAGAATAAAGATAAAGCTTGACGAGCTTGAAATGAAATCCACCGAGCCTACCTTCTGGGACGATCCCGAGAAGTCGCAGGCTATCTTACAGCAGATAGGTCAGTATAAGGGTACTATCAGCGGCTATGAAAGACTTAAGACAAACCATGAGGACGTGCTTACTATGATAGAGCTTGCTGAGGAGTCCGAGGACGACAGCATGGTGGACGAGGTAAAGGAGCTTGCCGAGGCTGTAAAGACGCAGCTTGAGGAGCAGAAGCTCGCAACACTTCTGAAGGGCGAGTATGACAGCAGCAATGCTATCCTGTCCTTCCACGCAGGCGCAGGCGGCACAGAGGCTCAGGACTGGGTATCCATGCTGCTGAGAATGTATACAAGATGGGCAGACCGCCACGGCTTCAAGACCGAGGTGCTTGATATCCTCGACGGCGACGAGGCGGGCATCAAGAGCGCGTCTATCCATATTCAGGGATATAATGCTTACGGCTTCTTAAAGAGCGAGCACGGCGTTCACAGACTTGTAAGAGTATCGCCGTTTGACTCCGCAGGCAGACGTCAGACCAGCTTTGCGTCTGTCGAGGTAATGCCCGAGATCGAAAAGGACGTTGATGTAGATATCCGTCCCGATGATATCGAAATGGAGGTTTACAGAGCCAGCGGTGCGGGCGGTCAGAAGGTAAACAAGACCTCCTCGGCTGTGCGTCTTATCCACAAGCCCACAGGTATCGTTGTTTCCTGCCAGACACAGAGAAGTCAGGTGCAGAACCGTGAGTTCTGTATGAAGATGCTTGCTGCAAAGCTTATTGAGATCAAGGAGCGCGAGCACCTTGACAAGATCTCCGATATCAAGGGCGAGCAGCTCAAGATCGAGTGGGGCAGCCAGATACGCTCCTATGTATTCATGCCCTACACCCTTGTAAAGGACAACAGAAGCAATTTTGAAACAGGTAACGTTCAGGCTGTAATGGACGGCGATATCGACGGCTTTATCAATGCGTTCCTCAAGGGCAGAAGCCTCGGTGAGTTTTAATGGAAAAAAACGACGTTATCGAGCTTGAGATAACAGGTCTTACGAACGAGGGCAGCGGTGTCGGCAGATATGAGGGCATGGCTGTTTTCGTGCCTATGACGGCGGTGGGCGATGTTATACTCTGTCATATCGTAAAGGTGCTTAAAAGCTACGCTTTCGGCAGAGTGGAGGAGCTTATTGCGCCCTCGCCCGACAGGATAAAGAATGACTGCCCGTCCTACGGAAAATGCGGCGGCTGCTCGTTCAGGCATATCAGCTACGAGGCGGAGCTTCGTGCAAAAGAGGGCTTTGTCCGCGACGCGTTTGAGCGCATAGGCGGACTTTCCCCCGAGTTTCTCCCGATACGCGGCAGCGACGCTGCCGAGGGCTATCGCAACAAGCTTCAGATGCCTGTTGCAAAGGCTGATACAGGCGAGGTGTTCTGCGGCTTTTTCTCAGAGCGCAGCCACAGGGTCACTCCCGTGAAAAAATGCCTGCTCCAGCCCGATATTTTTGCTGAGATCACTGCGTTCGTTATCGCGCAGGTGAAGAAGCTGAAGATATCCGTTTACAACGAGCACAAGCACGAGGGTGTGCTTCGTCATATCTTTTTGCGCAAGGGTCATTACAGCGGCGAGATCTGTCTGTGCCTTGTTGCGAGGAGAAAAACTCCCGAGCTTATGAGGCTTGCGAACAGTACCATGAAGCGCTTTTCCGAGATAAAGGGCGTAGTGCTTAACATAAACAAGGATAAGACGAACGTTATCCTCGGCAGTGACGAGATAACTCTCTGCGGAGAGCCTGTCATTACCGATACGATGTGCGGAAATGAGATATCCATATCTCCGAAGTCGTTCTATCAGGTGAACACTCCTGCGGCAGAGGCAATTTATCGTCAGGCGGCGAAATTTGCCGAACCCGAGGGAAAGCTGCTGCTTGACCTGTATTGTGGCGCGGGCACGATAGGTCTTTCCATGGCGAATGAAGCAAAGCGTGTTATCGGTGCGGAGATAGTACCCGAGGCTGTGGAAAACGCAAAGCAGAACGCGGCTCGAAACGGCTTTGAAAACGCAGAGTTCATCTGCGCGGACGCAGGACAGGCTGCAGAAAGGCTGCTGTCCGAGGGCTTAAAGCCCGATGTTATCATCGTTGACCCACCGAGAAAGGGCTGCGATGAGGCTACGCTTTCCGCGTGCGCTGAGATGTCGCCCGAGAGGATAGTTATGATATCCTGTAACGCCGCAACGGCTGCAAGGGACTGCAAGTGGCTGTCGGAGCAAGGCTATAAGGTGGAAAAGGTACGTGCATTCGATCTGTTTCCGAGGACGACTCATGTGGAGGCGGTAGTTTTGATGTCAAAGGTACAGTAGTGAAAAAAGACTTATTTTACGAGCTTTTCAGCGTTTTTGCAGCTTGGTCGATATATATGCAGAGAGTGCGAAAATGGTGTTTTGTTCGTAAGCGGGAACATATCGACTGTGCATGAAAAATGAAAAATGACGTCAGGTTGGGTTGCCTAACTTGATGTAGTGTTTTATTTTGATGTCAGAGGAAAATTTGAAGTTGATGGAGGATTTATATGGCAAAAAAGAAAATACCAACAGTCGAAGAGTTAAGAGCGTATATCGAGAAAGAGGAGGCATATTTCAAGGATTGTATCGAAAATAAAAAAACATGTGTGATAACGGGTCCTAAATTTCCAGGGGAATCAATCTGGCAAGCGGAAGGCACATTGCCATTATTAGAGGCTGCGGAAAAAGTTGGAACATCAAATGAGGAAATGTGGGAATTGTGTAGTAAGATTGCAAGTGCTACTCATGCCCCTGTAACAAAAAAGGAATATGAGAGAATGATACCTTTTGCAGAAAAGCCTGCTACAGTCGATGCAGTACTTGAATTTCTGGAAACACATCTTCCGATTTGTGATGAGAAAACCAAGAAACAAATGTATGACATCACATCATTTTATTATTGCTATGCATTGATTTCACTGTCGGATTATCGAAAAGAGGATTGTGAGAAACGGCTTTGGGATGCAGTTAATTATCTTATTGAAAATGAAGACCATAAGGGTAAGACTTTACTGCGAAATATGAAGGTATTAGAACATACTCGACCTTTTCTTGTACCGATGAAAGAAAAGTTGGAGGAAGCCCAAAACCAAAAAACTTGATAAGACATCTTTTGTTCTTATGAAGATTTTGAAAACCAACAGAAACTTCCGGTTTTATGGATATGTTCCCCCGAACGTAAAATCGGCAAAGACATTCAGTTTGTCCACTCTAGCCATATATAGTGCGTGGTGAAGCTCACCCGCACATCAACTACGGACATATCTGCGTAAAAAGTCGTTTTACGCAGTAAAAAAAATAAAACACAAAAAGACTTGGAGGTTATACCATGAAAAAGGGCAAAATTGCGATCGACAAGAAAAAACCAATAACCCATGAGCTTATTTTCAAAATAATGCTTTGGGTGACATTCCTTGTTGCGGGCGGATTTCTGATCATCAATCTGATCAAGCTGAACGTTCCGGGAATCATTGCTATCGGCGGCTGCCTTCTGCTTTTTGTCGGCGTGATCTTCTATATGAAGAAGGTACACGTAAAGCTGGTGACACAGGAATTTGTGGTTGCGATCGGTCTTGAGATAATGATATTCTCGATATCGCTTTTCAGCGGCGAGAGCTACAGCGATGACTTCCCCATGTTCCTTGCAGTCATTGCAATGACGGGTATGTATATGGAGCCTACATTTACAAAGGTGCAGATCGTTGTCGCAGACGTTCTGCTTGCTGCTATGTACTTGATAAATCCCGACAAGGGTGAGAGCCTTTCTCAGTACATTCTTTGCCTTGTCATCTTCACTCTTGCAGGCTTGCTGCTGATGCTTACCATCAAGCGCGGACGCGCGTTTATTGATCTCAACCGCGAGCAGGCGCTTGTTTCGGAAAATGTCCTGTGGGATATGCAGGAGATGGGCAACAAGATCCAGAGCGACTTCAATAATTCCTCAATGAGCATCAATGAGAGCACACGCACGCTTCAGAGGGATTCGGCAACTATCATTGACGGCGCTGCGACTGTTGCTGACACCTGTGATGATGCCCGTGTCAAGGTAGAGGCCAGCTCGGAGCATATCAGATCGCTTAATGTTCAGGTAAAGCATTTTGAGCAAGCGCTCACAGAGAACGAGGATAATATGAATGCCATGAAGTTCCAGCTTCGTGACGCTATCAACGTTATCAGTGAAACCAATGAGGCTGTGACAGCTATGAAGACTCAGATGAACGAGGTTGCAGCTATCGCAGAGCAGCTTGGCGAGATATCGTTCAAGACAACGCTGCTGTCGCTCAATGCGGCTGTTGAGGCATCTCATGCAGGCGATGCGGGCGCAGGCTTTGCTGTGGTTGCGTCTGAGATGAAGGATCTTTCCGAGAACAGCGACCGCTTCTCTGAAAGAGTGGCTGAGGTAGTAAGCCATCTGCTTATGCAGGTTGAGAATATCTCGGAGCAGTTTGACAACAGCACACGCGCTATCGAGCGCTCTGAGGCTACCATGGTAGGGCTTCAGGACAGCTTTGATCAGCTCAACAAGCGTTTTGATGCGCTTTATGACAATATTGAGCTTCAGACCAGCAGCGTGGACGAGGTGAGCAGTATCTTCGGACAGTTGAAAACTGATGTTGATGAGATGAAGAGCATTTCTGCCGAGAACAAGGATACCGTTGAAAAGATCGTGCAGGCAATGGATACATACAGAGTGAATATTGACCGTGTCGTAATGAATACAAAGGCGCACGGATAATCGTAGTTGGTATACCGCGGCGGCTTGGAGGTGGCACTGTGAACAGATACAAGGTGTGGGGATTATATTCCGCATACGCTGTTATTTTTGCAGTGGTGTTCGTTGCAATGCTTGCAGTGCTGAGCGCCGCCGTCCTTTGCTTTCCTGCGGGATTGCTTTTCGCAGTGCTTGGCGCGGTAATGCTTGTATTTGACGTAAGCTTTGTTATAACCGAGCTTTCGCCTGTGCTGATGCTTTTCGGAGGACTTTTTGCAGCTTGCGCTTCGGTGCTTGCGGCACTTCTTGCTGTCAGGGCAGGCTTTGCGGTAGCAAGGCTTTTTACGGTTTTCAGGCGGCGCTGCGACAAGCTGAGAGGTTGGTGACGATGGGCAGGACATTCAATCGCTGGCTTATCGTCATGGGTGCGCTTACGCTTGTTTTCGGAATATGCACATGGATATTCCGCGACAGCAGGGGCAACGCAGAATTTTACGAGGGCAACAACACTATCGAGTTGTGTGAGAATATAGAGCTCAGTCTGCTTAAATGCAGTGTGGAGCTTATCCCGTATGACGGCGATGAGATAAGATTTGAGTATAGGAGCATAGTTCCGATTTCGGTCATGAAGGGCGACAACAGGATAGTTGTCGAGGAAAGCAATGAGTTCAAGCTGTCGCTGCTTGATACAGGAGATATAGACCTTGGCTTCAGGCTGTATCTTCCTGCTTATTGCTATGAGGTGATCACAGTATATACCTCGTCGGGCGAAGTAAGAGCCGAGGGCATAGCGGCAGAGCAGCTCAATATAATCACCAAGAGCGGCGATATAGAGGTGAGCGGCTGCGACGGACTTATACGGCTGACAAGCGGTACAGGTGATGTCAGGCTTTCATTTGATGAGATAACCGAGGGCAGCGGCATCGAAGCAAGAAGCGGCGATGCGGAAATAGTATTTCCGAGAGGCAGCTCGGTGGCGCTCAGCTATGAAACGGAAACGGGCGTTTTTGAGTCTGACATGATAAGCGGAAGAGTTGACGGAAGCTATATGCTGAGCTTCAGCGGCGGCGAGCGGCTGATATATGCCGATGTTGCGGCAGGAACACTTACAGTAAGCGAAAAAACAGGAGATTGACATGAAAAATTTCAGACAGGTACTAACCATCACTTCGGACGAGCCGGAGCAGTTTTTCAACCTTTCCTACGAGGTGGAGCAGTGCGTAAGACGCAGTATGATCACTGACGGACTATGCGTCGTTATTTCGCAGCACACTACATCTGCGGTGTTTCTGGAGCATGACGATGAAGACCTCTACAAGGACTGGACAAGGCTGCTCAACAGAGTTGCGCCTGAGGAGTCGGAGTACAAGGTGGACTATTCCTCGGCGGCGCATGGGCATTTAAAGCAGATGTTTCTCGGCGCTTCTGTGACTATTCCGATATCCGACGGCAAGCTTGAGCTTGGTCCGCGTCAGTACATAATGTACGGAGATTTTGACGGCTGCCGCGAAAAAGAAGTTGTTGTAAAGATCATAGGAGAATAAAAATGCTTTCGGTCATCATACCTGCGTATAACGAGCAGGAGAATATAAAAAATACAGCCTCGGTGATAGCAGGTATCCTCACCGAGGCAGAGATAGATCATGAAATAGTATTTGTGGACGACGGCTCCAAGGACGGCACATGGGCGGCGATAAGCTCTGCTTCTGATGCTGATCCCAACGTGCGCGGCGTCCGCTTTTCGCGTAATTTCGGAAAAGAGGGCGCTATCTTCGCAGGGCTTAAGGCTGCTGCGGGCGACTGCGCTGTGCTTATAGACTGCGATCTCCAGCACCCGCCTGAGCTTATCCCGAAAATGTATTCCATGTGGGAGAGCGGCGCAGAGGTAGTCGAGGCTATAAAGGCTTCGCGCGGCAGGGAAGGTCTGTTCTACAAGATGTTTGCAAAGAGCTTCTACAAGATGATGAAATCCTCCTCGGGGATAAATCTTGACGGTGCAAGCGATTTCAAGCTGCTTGACCGTAAGGTGGTGAACGCGCTGAACGAGCTTCCCGAGAGAATGACGTTCTTCCGCGCACTTTCAAGCTGGGTAGGCTTCCGCACTGAAAAGATAGAGTTTGATGTAAAGCCGCGCGCGGCAGGCAAGACGAAATGGAGTTTTTCAAAGCTGTTTAAATTTGCGATAAATTCTATTACCAGCTTCACAAATCTGCCTATCCATCTTATCACGGCTGTAGGTATTATCTTCGGAATTTTTGCAGTTGTTGTCGGAGTGCATACGCTGGTAAATTACTTCTGCGGAAATGCCGCAGAGGGCTTTTCTACGGTAATACTGCTGATACTGATAGTGGGTGCGTGCGTGCTTATCGGAATAGGTGTTATCGGCTTCTATCTGTCCAAGATATATGAGGAGATAAAACAGCGCCCGAGATATATCGTATCGGAGCGCGTTGGCAAGACTAAAAACGGAAAGGAAGAGAGCGGCAAATGAGCGTTGATACCGCGTCGAAAGGCACAGCGACAGCGAAGATATATTCCGCGCTGCTCAGAGCATGGCGGTTCGTGCAGAGAAATCATGCGTATTTTCTCAGCTTCTTCCTGCCTGTATTTATCCTTTTCGCTGCATATATACTGTTTCAGGTGTGGCCCTTTGGCGAGCGCTCGGTTCTGTCGCTTGACCTGAATGCTCAGTATGTATATTATTATGACTATATGTATGATGTTTTCGCCGGCGAGGAGAGCCTGTTCTACAGTTGGAGCAGAAATCTCTCGGGCGAATTTATCGGCATAATCGGCTATTACCTTGCAAGCCCGTTCAATCTGCTTGTGTGGATATGGGACAGAGCATGGATAACCGAGGGTCTGCTTACCATGATGCTTGCAAAGGCAGGTAGCTGCGGTCTTGCAATGGCGTTCCTGCTGAAAAAGCACCGCGGTTATTCCGATGTAACGACTATCGCATTTTCCGTGATGTACGCGCTGTGCGGCTTTTTCGTAGTGCAGACCATGGACCCGATGTGGCTTGATGGATTGATTGCGCTGCCGCTCGTTGTGATGGGTGTTGAGCGCGTTTGCGATAAGCGCCGCTTCAAGCTGTATGTGCTGTCGCTGGTGTACATTTTCGTTGCGAATTTCTACATCGGCTATATGGTAGGAATATTCTCGGCTATATATTTTGTATATTATCTAGCTTCGGGCAAGAGCAGCAATAAATGCTTCGGAGAGTGCTGCGGCTCGGTGCTGCTGTATGGATTTTCGTCTGTCTGTGCGATACTGATGTCGGCGTTCATGATACTGCCCGTGTATAAATCGCTTTCAAACGGAAAATTCACCTTTTCCGTACCCGACTACTCTCTTGCGGAGAACTTCGATATCTCCGAGATATTCATAAAGCTGTTTCCGACTACTTACGACACCGTGCGTATGGAGGGAATGCCTGCGCTTTACGCAGGAACTATCGCGCTGGTGCTTGCGGTTATATATTTCACAAGCCGCAGGATATCCGCCCGCGAGCGTATTTCGGGTGCGGTGCTGATAGGTCTGCTTGTGCTGTGTATGTATATCCGTCCTGTTGATATGCTGTGGCACGGCGGTCAGATGCCTAACTGGCTTCCTTACAGATATTCCTTTGTGATAAGCTTTTTGCTTGTTCTGTTCGGCGCGCAGGCATTCGATAAGATAAAATCTGTCCGCGGCAAGAGCTTCGGTACTGCGTTTGTCGTGCTGCTGTGTATGCTGCTTTTTGCAGACCTCAACAACGAGAGCTGGAGCTACGATCAGGTGCTTACCTTTGCTGTTCCGCTTGTCGTTCTTGCGGCGGCTTGTATAATGACCTATGTATATAGGCGCTATCACGGTGCGAAGGGCATGAGGATAGGCATTATAGCGCTTGTATGCGTTGAGTGCCTGCTGAATACCACCATGACGCTGTATCAGATGCACGAGGACATCGTATTTTCAACGCGCGCGTCCTATCGCTTTGATATCCCCGAAACAAGGGAAGTTACCCAGCGGGTGCATGACTATGATGACGGCTTCTATCGCATGGAAAAGACGTTCCACCGCTGCGTGAATGACCCCATTGCACTTCAGATGTACGGAATGAGCCACAGCTCCTCCACGCTTAACTCCACAGCTATAACGCTGCTGAAGCAGCTTGGCTTCTCCTCGCGCGAGCATTATACACGCTATGACGGCGCGACAGTGCTTACTGACGATATCTTCGGCGTGAAGTATGTACTTGCAAAGGACGAGCGCACGATTCCCTATACAGAAACGATCGGCATACAAAGCGATGCTGAAAACGAGTCTGACGTTATAACCGCATACGCAAACTCTGACGCGCTGCCTATAGCTTATCTTGCATCAAGTGATGTGCTGGCGCTTAATGTTGACAACTATGCTATCACTACGACCGAGCTTGAGGTTGCGGCGGAGCTTGATACCAGTCTTACCGAGGTAGAGCAGCCCTTTCTGCTTCAGAACGAGCTTGCAAGAACGCTTGTCGGAGATGCTGAGCTTGATGATGTGTTCAAGCCTGTTATCGACATTGAGTTTGACAGCGAGAATATCCGCACGGGCTCTACCACAGACGCTCATCACAGCTATCGCAAAAAGGACGAAGACGCCGAGGCTTGGATATCCTACAATATAACTGTCCATGAGGACGGACCCGTATATATGTACCTGCCGACGAAGTACGAGCGCGAAACTCAGATGTACATCAACGGCGAATACCGCAGCAACTATTATCTGTATGAGAATTACAGCATAGAATACCTCGGTACTTATTCCGAGGGCGAGACCTTTGAATTGAAGCTGCAGCTTCTTGACAGCGCAGTATATTTCAAAGAGGCACAGTTCTATTATGCGGATATGGAGGTGCTTTCTCAGTTTAACGAGGCTATGCGGGAGAGAAACTCCGCAACAACGCTCACCCGTACCTCGGGCGATACGCTGGAGCTTACTGTAAATGCCGAGGAAGACTGCGTGCTGTTTACTACTATCCCTGCCGAGGAGGGCTGGACTGCTCTGGTGGACGGCAAGGAGGTAGAGCTTACGTCTACAATGGACGGAGCGCTTGTCGCTGTTCCGATAAGCGCAGGCGAGCATACGATCGTGCTGGATTTCTTCCCCGCGGGTATGAAGCTGGGACTTATCGTTACCGCTATGGGAGCATTGATGTTTGCTTTGCTTATAATTATAGTATGGCTTGATAAAAAGAAGCAGGCGGCAAGAGCGGCAGCAGTTCGCGAAGCGGCTGATGAATAACAAAAGACCGTATGTTGTGACATACGGTCTTTCCTTATGTTATTTCGGATAAAACGCTCTTCAGCTTTGCTCTGGAGCTTACTCCGAGCTTTGAGTAGGTGCGCTTCAGGCTGCTTTTCACGCTGTCGGTTGACGCTCCTGTCATCTCCGATATCTGGGTGTTTGAAAAGCCGTCAGCGGCAAGCACTGCATATCGAAGCGCCTGCTTTGTCAGCTTCAGCTTTTTGTTTGCTCCGATGCCGACAGCGGAGTGCTTGCTTTCGCATTCGGTGATCTTTGCCGAGCGCATATTGGCTATGCTTTGCTCTGTAAGCTCCTGAGTTCTCAGGGTTTCGATATTCTCGATATAGGGCTTTGCAATGTCAAGTATTTTCTGCGATACGGTGGAATGCTTGTTTGCGAGCGCTCCTGCGGCATATCTGAATATCGCAGGGAAGTTGATGCAAAGCTCTACCACCGGCATTATCATCTCCGAGTTTTCCAGTGCGTCAAGCACCTGCGAAAACACCTGCATAGCCTCGTTCGGGCGCTCGTTCAGAAAATATGCAGTTGCCACAGTGAGCTTTATCATAAGTTCCATCGTTTCGTTTCGCACTTCAGTTGCGGCTTTTATATATTTTTCGCTTCGCTGCAGCAGCAGTGCGTATTCCTTGTGTATAAGCATATAGCAGCATCTGATATAATAGTAAAAAGGCGTAGTATAGCGATTTCGTTCGATAACGCTGTCCTCCTGCGAGATAACCTGCCATACATCTTCGTCGTTGCCGCATCTCAGACAGGCTAGCATAGCAAGCGTGAGGTGCGCCATATCGCCTACCTCGGTAGAGGAATATTTTTTTGCGATATCGGCTATCCTCGTCACCATGTCGTTGTATAGCTCGCAGTTGCCTGTGAGAAGCGCGCATTTTGCTACTGTTTTATGCGCTATCAGACCTGTGGGTATAAATTTTTCCGCCGTACTGCAGCTTTCGATGACATCAAGCGCGTTTGAAAGGCTCTTGCGAAGGTCGCCCATATAATAATACATCTCAGCGATATATACCGCCTCTATACATTCGCCGTGCTTTACCATCTCGGTGTACATACGGTGGTATCGTGTAAATTGCTCAAACTGAGTTGCGGTAGGTATCGAATATTGATACAGCAGTGCAAACACCGACGGAGTGTAAAGCGACCACGAGTAGAACGGCGGGTCGAATGCCGTCGTTCCCGAATAAAGCTCATAAGCGCTTTTGATGTGTACACCCATTTTCTCTATCAGGTAGAATTCTTCATACATTCGCAGTGCGTGTGTATAGCACAGTGTGTCGTTGCGTTCGCTTTCGGTGTAGTCATCGGAGGCTGAAACGTATGCGATGATGTCACGGAACAGATACCTCACACGCTCCTTATAATCTGTCAGCATGAGCATTGCCACCATTCGTACAAGCCTTGGTATCATAGGCTTACAGCTTAGCGGTATGCTGGTAACTATCTCATATATCAGATCTTTGTGTATGAGGATATAGTCAAAGGCAACGATACCTTGCGTGGGCAGGCTTGCGGCTATCTCATATTCTCCTGCTGCACAGTATTGACAAATTGCGGTGAACACCTTTCCGCAGCGCAGATAGTCCTTTGCGCAGCATCGCAGAAAAGCGTTCTTGATCTTTGCGGGCAGATCCTTAAAGCCTCTTGACACTATTTTTTTGGCGAACTCGGGCGGTGAGTAATTTACTTTTTGATTGCTTACCCATAAGTTCGGGAGTACGTGATTTATCTTTTCTATGCCCTCGGTGATCGTCGCGAGTGTAATATCATCAGAGCCATAGTACTCTACGATGTCAGGCTCGGAACGCATATTTGCGCAGGTCTGCTCGTCGATGATGTTGAAAGCGCATACGCACAGAGCGGCAAATCGCGCCTGCCGCGGAAGCAGCTTGATAACGCTGTGGTAGAGCAGCGAATACAGCTCATAGCTTTGCGCAAGCTCGCCTCTCAGAAAAAGATCGGCGCAAAGCCTTGTGCGCAGCGCTTCGCCTTGTACGTTGCTGTGTATAAGCGCTGCATCGGCGTTTTCGACGCCGCGTCTTTTGAGGTAATCCTCGGTTTCCTTGATGGTCAGCAAAAGCTCGTCTTTTGAGATGAGATTTATCCTGTGCCGCTCTATCAACATGCTGTAATGGAATGAGATGTCCTCGCAGGTGATAACTATATTTGCGGGAGAGTATTTCATTATCAGACGGAAACAGTAAAGGTGGTTGAGCACCATGCTCTCCGCCGAAGGTGCGTCGATTACGATAACGAAGGGCTTGTCGCAGCGAAGCTCCGAGAATTTCATGCAGAGCGCCTGATAGTCGTTTTCGGTTATCGGGATATGCTCCTTATATCCAAGCACCATCTCGCAATAGCGCTCAAAGCATTCGTTGGCTGAGGCGGAGCCTGTGATAAAGCGGCAGGAGCTTCCGTCGGGGCGCGAGCGCTTTATAAATTCGTAAAGCAAGGTGGTCTTGCCGTAGTTTTCGGGAGCACAGACAACTGTCAGCTTTTCTGTATAAATGCTTTTCAGCCTGTTATAAATACGCCGTGGGATATATACGCTGTTAAGCCCGCGCATAGCGTCACCTCCAAATGTCTGATAATTGTATTTTAGCATATTTTCGGCGGAAAGTACAGCGTATTTGGATAAAATTCTTTTCGTTCTATGCTTTTCTTAAAATATTTTTTTAAAACCCCTTGACAAATCGTTTTGTATGTAGTATAATTATCGAGTAATAAAGCAGAGCCACCACACTCTCACCCGCCGACGTTAGTTCTGTCAGGCGCGGTCCTTAAATGAAATATCGCCTTAGGGCTTTTCAATTAAGCGTGAGTAGTGTGTACTCGCGCTTATTTTATTTCACAGAGCTTTTAGATTTTTATATGGAAAGGCGGTGCTTCAAAATCGGCACTAAAGAACAGCTCATCAATGAGGAGATCCGCGAAAAGGAAGTAAGAGTCATCGGCATCGACGGCGAACAGCTTGGCATAATGGCTACGGCTGATGCGCTCGAAAAGGCTGTAGAGGCTGATCTCGATCTGGTACTCATCGCTCCCGGCGCAAATCCTCCGGTATGCCGCATCATGGATTACGGCAAATATCGTTTCGAGCAGACCAAGAGGGAAAAGGAAGCCAAGAAAAACCAGAAACAGGCCGAGGTTAAGGAGATCAAGATGTCGCTCAATATCGACACCAACGACTTCAATATCAAGGTAAGAAACTGCATCAAGTTCCTTCAGAACGGCGATAAGGTAAAGGTTACTATCCGCTTCAGACGTGCGAGAGAGATGTCGCATATGAACCTCAGCGAAGAATTGATGAAGAAATTCATGGAAGCCGTTTCGGAGTACGGCGGTTCCGAGAAACCGTCCAAGCTCGAGGGCAAGAACTACGCAGTGGTTTTAAGCCCCAAGAAATAAGATAGTGCAATGGGCGCACTTTAAAAAGAAAATCTCAAGGAGGATACCAAAATGCCTAAGATCAAAACACACAGCGGAGCTAAAAAGCGTTTTAAGCTGACAAAGACCGGTAAGGTAAAGATGCAGCACTGCAACAAGCGTCACATTCTTACCAAGAAGTCCACAAAGCGTAAAAGAGGATTAAGAGCAGGCGCATACGCTGACGTTACCAACGTAGCTGCAGTAAAGAGCCTTATTCCGTACAAATAAGAATAACGCGTAAGAACAACGCGGAATAG
>CAYSYF010000064.1:0-449 GCA_964435155.1 uncultured Ruminococcus sp.
AATGGACTTCTGTACGAAGTACTCTACGAGGTCATCGGCATAGTGACGGTAGCCCAGCATATTCTGTCCTCTGAACAGCATCTGCAGCTTTGTGTTGGGCATCTCCTTGCGGATAGTGCGCAGTCTGTCCCAGGGACACTCGTCCAAAAAGCGAATGCAGGAGTCGAAGGTTGCGCCGCCCCAGCACTCTGCGGAATAGAAGCCGATCTTATCCATTGTGGACAGGATAGGACGCATCTCGTCTAAAGACATTCTGGTGGCGAGCAGCGACTGGTGCGCGTCACGCAGAACGGTTTCTGTGATCTTAAGCTTAGCCATTTTTGCTCTCCTTATTAAATTAGTTGATGGTTGCAATAACTGCGCCTGTATCAACGGAATCGCCCTTGTTTACGTTGATGGAAGCAATAACGCCATCTCTGTCGGATACGATGTCGTTCTCCATCTTCATA
>CAYSYF010000064.1:459-13855 GCA_964435155.1 uncultured Ruminococcus sp.
AGCCTCGATAACTGCAACTACAGTACCGTTGGAAACCTTGTCGCCTACCTTAGCCTTGATATCAATGATAGTGCCGGGCATGGGAGCCTCGATCTTAGCGCTGCCCTGTGCGCCTGCGGGAGCGGGAGCAGCCTTCTTGGGAGCAGCCTTGGGAGCAGGAGCGGCAGCTACGGGAGCAGCAGAGCCGTCAGCCTCGTCAACTGTTACATCATAAGCATTGCCGTTTACTGTGATAGTGTATCTTTTCATGTCAAAAAACCTCTCTATGAATTATTTTAAAATCTTACATTTTTCATTCGGGCACGGCAAGCCGTGTCCGTACGGGCGCACAAATTAGAATACGAAGTTTGCGTGCTTTCTTGTGGGAGCTACTACACGCTTAGATGCGCACATATCGATTGCGGAAGCGATAGCGTCCTTGGTGTCCTCGGCAGCGATAACGCCGTCGATCATGCCGAGAGCCGCTGCGTTAAAGCAGGAAGCGTCGATCTCCTCACCCATGAAAGCCTTAGCAGCCTCTAAGCTCATGGGAGCGATAGCTGCATTTTCCCATGCATAAGCGATATCAGCGCTGTCAAATGCTGCGTAAGCCGCACCGTAAGCCTCGCCCTTGATGAGATTTACCTTTGTTGTTGTAGAGGAAGCGTATACCTGTGCAAGCTTTGCAAAGTCGCGTACACTGCCCTGAAGCTCAGCCTCGCTGGAAGCCTCAAAGCCCTTGGTGTCAACTACTGTTACAACAGGGATAGAGAATACGTCGGCAAGCTGTACGAAGCGAGCAATCTTAGCGCTGTCGGCAGCAGTGAGCTTGTCCGCATTATCGGTAGCAACAAAAGCAACTGTTGCCCAGTTTACGCTTGCAAGAGCTGTGTAAGCGGCTGTGCCGAAGTCAGCGCCAAGCTCTACAACGGAGTTTTTGTCAGCGATAGCTGCGATAACATCTGCACCCTTCATGGAAGCAGCGATGTCAGCGTCGTTTTCTGCAAACTCGTCATTGCCTGCGAGGGAAATGTTGTTTGCGGGGAGGATAGCAACCAGCTTCTTTGCCTTTGCGATCGCCTCAGCGTCGTCCTTTGCAAGAATATCGCAAACGCCTGCCTTTGCTGCATTAGCGGCTGTGCCTGCACCTGCAAGCTTTCCGTCGGGAGCGTTAAAGGGAGCGGTCATGAACAGCTCTGCCTTCTCGGTCATAACAGTAATATCAGCCATGGAAGCGAGCATTGCCGCTGCGCCTGCGCACACGCCGCATACCACTGCGACCTGAGGAACCACGCCCGAGATAGCAGCCGAAGCCTTGATGATGTCGCCGTAAGCGGAGAGCACTGCCATGCCCTCGTTGATGTCGCCGCCCTTGGAATCGAACACTGCAACAACGGGAGCGCCGTTCTTTGCAGCAAGCTCGTAGATCTTCTTGATCTTAAGCGCTGCGCTCTTGTTTACTGCGCCGCCCTTTACGCTTACGTCCTGTGCATAAGCATAAGCAGTGCCGCCGAGGATAGTGCCGTAGCCTGCAACCACGGAGCTAAGCTCGCCGTCAGCGGACATAAACTTGTCCAGTTCTCTGAAGCTGTCCTCATCGAACAGCGCATTCAGTCTTTTTCTTGCGTCGCTGTCGGGAACGTTCTGTTCCATCTCAGCCAAAGTCTTTGAAAGTGCCATTGTCTGTCCTCCTGTATTTAAGGGTTTACAACGCCAAAAAGGGCATAGCTCCCCCTTGCTTCAAATTTATCCATAATAATTATACTATATTGTGACGAAAATAACAAGTCAAAATCACATTTTTGTGCATTTTTTATTTTCAGCGAAAAATTTTGCGATATTGTCGATCGTTTTTTCGGCATTATTCACAAAGCCCCACTTTTTCAGGCGCTCAAGCTGCTCGCCCTCGGGGAAATCAAAGCGTGCCTTTTCGATACCGTGCAGATCCATAAGATTAAGGATAGCGCGAACCAGACCGTCTACCCAGAAATCGTCGCACTCAAGCTCGTCAAAAACAAATGTATCGCCCTCCAGTACGCCCGCGCACTTTCCGAGGCTCTTGCCGTTGTCCGACGCATTGAACTCGATCTTGTCGGTGTTCTGCTTGTTCTGTAAAATTTCGACCATTTATGTAGCCTCCTTTATCTGCTTTGCTTCGAGCCCTTGCCTACCGCTGTGCGGAGCTTCTTCAGCTCCTCCTTTGTGAGGTCGCGGTACTCGCCGGGCTTCAACATTCCGAGCTTTACGCCGCCTATCGCAACTCTGCGAAGTCTGCCTACCTGAAGTCCCACAGCCTCGCACATACGTCTGATCTGACGGTTTCTGCCCTCCTTGATAACAAAGCGCAGCACTGTTCGTGCAGTTTCCTCGGTCAGCACCTCGACAACGCAGGGCAGAGTTACCGCACCGTCGTCAAGCTCAACACCCGACATAAGCGCGGAAAGCTGATCCTCGCTCACCCTGCCGTCAATGGTAACGCGGTAGGTCTTTGCGACATGGCGCGAGGGGTGCATGATATCGTTCGCAAACTCGCCGTCGTTTGTAAAAATCAGCATTCCCTCGGAATTTCTGTCAAGTCTGCCGACGGGATAAACGCGCTCATGCACGTCTGTCAGCAGGTCAGCCGCGATCTTTCTGCCCTTTTCGTCAGCCATCGAGGTGACGTAGCCGCGCGGCTTGTTGAGTATGATGTAACGCTTCTCGGCGCGCTCGGCGGAAATGACCTCGTCACCCACCTTGATCAAGTCGTTTCTCGGGTCAGCCTTGTCGCCCAGTGAGCAGCCTCTGCCGTTTACTGTTACAAGACCGCTCGAAATAAGCTCCTCTGCCTTTCTGCGCGAGCAATAGCCGCTGTCTGCAATTATCTTCTGAATCCTTATCTTTTCCATTTTTTATTCCTCCTCCGTCTCCCGACGGTATGTAGGCAGCATTTCCGCCGCCGTATAAACTAAATATAAATGCCCACCTTTGCAAGCAGGCTCTGCCACAGCGACAGCTCCTCTTCGGGGACTGTTACACTGCTTGAAGCGTACAGCGGACAGGTCTTTACCACCTTTCCGCCAAAGCTGAACTCGATACAGCCAAGCAGGTCGCCTTGCCTTACACTGCCGTAAACGAATTTCGGCAGCAGCACGCGCTTTGTGAGCTGTTCTCTCTGCTCGGGCAGCAGCGAGATATCGTCAGGCTCGGCATATACCTCAACGCTCTGACCCGTGCCTGCGACGGCAACGCACTCGGAGCAGGAAAGCTCCAGCGGATAGCTGTATACCTGCGTAAAGCCGTAGTCCAGCATTTTTGTGTGGTCGTTCCAGTCGTCGCCTGCGTTCAGCGTCACTGCAATAAGCGTCACACCGTCGCGCTCAGCCGCCGAAACAAGGCAGCGCCGCGCGTTATCGGTGAAGCCTGTTTTTACGCCGATAGCGCCCTCGTACCTGTGCAGCATCTTGTTGGAATTGTAGAGTGTACGCATATAGGGCGGATCACCGAACTCCACTTCTGCGGACGAGCAAGCCACTATCTCACAGAACAGCTCGTTCTTCATCGCATAGGCTGTAAGCATCGCGAGATCGTGCGCGGTGGTGTAGTGTCCGTCCGCGTCAAGCCCCGAGGGGGTCACAAAATGCGTTGAGGAAAGCCCAAGCTCCTCCGCTTTCTCGTTCATCATCTCCACAAAGCCGCTTATACTGCCTGCAACGGAAACCGCCGCAGCATTCGCCGCGTCATTGCCCGAGGGCAGGAGTATTCCGTACAAAAGATCCCTGCGCGAAACGCGGTCGCCCTCCTGAAGTCCCATCGACGTGCCCTCCACCATTATCGCGTAGCTGTCCACAACAAACTCGCTGTCAAGGTCGCCCGCCTCAATGGTAAGGATCGCGGTCATTATCTTTGTGGTGCTCGCCATGGCGCGCTTTACGTCGGCATTTTTCTCATACAGGACAGTGCCCGTTTCAGCCTCGATGAGTATCGCGCTCGCCGCCGAAAGCTCCGACGGCTCTGCCCATACATAAGCCGCGGTGATCTGTGAAACCATCGCGGCAACAAATACGCTCAAAACTGCTAATATCCGCTTTTTCATAAACGCACTCCTATCACTGTTTAAATTCAGCGATAGTATGCGCGCTCGCGGTAAAATTATGCAGAATTATTTTTCCTCTGCGGGAGCTTCCTCGGCTTCCTCGCCGTCCTCGCCCTTCTTCTTGCCTATCATGCCCTTTACCTTCTCGATAAGACCCGGGACAGCGTCGATGATACCGTCGAACTTGCCGCCCTTAGCGCCAAGCTCCATAAGCTTAACGTCGCCGTCGGTCTTGATAACGATAAATGCAACAGGCTTTACTGTAACGCCTGCGCCCGAGCCGCCCGCAAATCTCTCTGCCTGCTGCATGGGAAGATCGCTGCCGCCCGATACAAAGCCGAACGAAACCTTGGATACAGGGATCACAACTGTGCCGTCAGGCGATGTGATAGGATCGCCGATAATAGTGTTTACGTCGGTCATCTCGTGGATCTTCTCCATGGATATGCCCATTACGCCTTCAATTGGGTGCTTGTCTGCCATAATAAAAAACTCCTTTCGGTCATTAACAGTAATTTATGTCTGATCCTGTTCGGATCCAACCTGCTTTTTTGCTTTTTTCTTATTCTTGCCTGTGAGCCTTCCGAGCCAGCCCTTTATCTTCTCGCTCCTCAGCACGCGCGCAATCAGCCTTCCGAGGAACGTGAACACGAACATCAGAAAAATCATCGCGCACATCTTTACCGTGCAGGAGAGTTCGGTTTCCGTTTCCTCCGACTGGAAATCTACATTTATGTCAACGTGCGGATTTTTCATCGTAAAGAACGAGTTGAAAAAGCCCAGCGCGTTGCCTACAACTAAATTCATCGTACCGAATTTCAGCGCCGCCTTTGCCGCGTCGTCGCCGCCGCATATCATTCGTATATCAAAATCGCATATCTTTATGCGCTTCAAAAGCTTTTTGAGCGGCTTGCAAAGGCTGTCAACAAAGACCTTTATCAGCTCGAATATCTCAGGAAGCGTAGGTATCTTCGGGTCTTTCTGTTTTTTCTGCTTTTTCTTATTTTCCTTTTTAGCCGTTTTGCCGTCCTTTGCGTCGTTCTGAGCGGAAGCCTCGGTCACTTCCTCTGCCGGAGCTGTCTGCTCAGACAGGGCTTCTTCGGGCTTTTCAGCCTCGGCAGCCTTTTTCTTTTTCTGCTTTTTAGCCTTTTTTGGCTTTGCGGGTATCCTGTAAAACGTAAAGAACAGGTAACGCACACGCAGCTTTATCCCCTTGCCGTACTCGAAGCTTATCACGACAGGGATCGCGAGTATCAGCACTATAAACAGCACGATACCGCTGAAGATTATCCAGCCCGTATGCTCACCACCTTTTACCTTTTAAGGAGCCTTACTCGCCCGAGAGCGCTATCTCCTCATATTCATCAAAATCTATCTGTCCGCTTGCATCGGGTATCGCGGGAAGTGCCGAAATATCCGTCACTCCGAAGCAGCGTAGGAAATTATCCGTAGTCTTGTACGCTATCGGTCTGCCCGGGAGATCAAGCCTGCCGTATTCCTCCAGCAGGTCGCGCTCCACAAGCGAATTTACAACTCCCGAGCTGTCAACGCCGCGCACTTGCTCCACAAAGCTTTTTGTGACAGGCTGATTGTACGCGACTATCGCAAGCACCTCAAGAGCCGCCTGTGACAGCGGCACCTGACGCCTTGTTTCCAGCGCAGCCTTTATCTTCGGCGCAAACTCCGCTCTCGTGGTCATCTGATAGCTTTCCCCGAGGCGCATTATCTGAAGTGCGCCCTGCTGCTCGTTATAGCGGTCATTCAGCAGCCCTATCATCTTTTCGACGGTCTCCTTTTCTATCTCGGCAGCAGCCGCAAGCTTTTCAAGCTCTATCGGCTCTCCGCAGGAGAAAAGTATCGCCTCTACCGCCGCCATTCCTTCACTGAATTTCATTCTTTTCCTCCCTGTCGGCGCGCGTAGCCATTCTGACGCTCGCGCCGTCCTCGGATATGATTATGCGACCCTGCTTTGAAAGCTCCAGTATCGCAAGGAAAGTCGCCACCTCTTTTGAGCGACGCTGATCCTTGTAAAGCTCGTCCATCGTTACCGTACCCTTTTTACGCAGATTTTTAAGCACTGTCATGATGCCCGTAAACACCGTAACATAACTTTTCGCAACGATAGGCTTTATGGACTTTGGTCTGTAGGAAGCCTTCTTCCTCGTCCTGTCGCTGACTGCGCCGAGCGCGAGCATAAGCTCCTCGGGCTGGTGCGAGCCGTTGTACGAACGGTCGAACTCTATCTCGGCAGGCTTTCTCACAAATATCTGATCGCCCTGATATCGCTTTTGCAGGCGCTCCGCCATGGTCTTGCACAGCGCGTACTCGATAAGCGCGCCCTGAAGCTCCTTTTTGAGCTCCTCCACCTCTTCCTTGGGAAGAAGCGCCGCAGACTTTATAAGTATCAGCCGCGCCGCCATTTCAAGAAACTCCGACGTGACCTCTATATCCGCCTCTGTCATTCGCTCAAGGTACAGCATGAACTGCTCCAGCAGTATGCTTATCTCGATGTCCTGAATGTTCAGCTTGTGCTTTTGTATAAGCGACAGCATAAGATCCAGCGGACCCTCGAACACCTCAAGCTTAAAGCTTAATTCTTCCATGCTTCACCTTCAGACGATAGTTCCCAAAAAGAAGGAGCCCTTGTCAAGCAACCACATGAGCCCATAGTGGAGCCAGTCCAGCGGAACATCGAGCCAGCCCAAGATAAGCACTGCAAAGAATATCCAGTGAATGATCTGACCGTTACGTTGTATAAACATCACACCCTTTGGGGGCAGGAAGCAACAAAGGATATTGCAGCCGTCAAATCCCGGGATCGGCAGAAGATGCAGTATCGCAAGGCTGGCGTTGATGGAAGCCACAAAACGGAGTCCGTAAAAGATATAGTATATCATCTCGCTCACCATATTGAGAAGAAGTATCTTTGCGATTATCAATATGACATACGATACAAGTATGCTGGCACAGGGACCTGCAAGCGAGGTAGTAATAACTGCGGTACGCTGGCTTACCTTGGTACAGTTTCTGTAGTTTATCGGCATATGCTTGGGCCAGCCTATACAGGTCACGCAGAGAAACAGCGCGCCTGTCGGGTCGATATGCGCAAAAGGATTGAGCGTAAGTCTGCCCTCGCGCTCCGCGGTGTCATCACCAAGCTTCTTTGCAACCATGCCGCGTGCGAACTGTCTGAGCGGAAACACCATGAAAATAATTACCGCAACCGCAAAAAACGAAATGATACATTCTATCATTTCTACCTGACGCATTGAGGAGCTTGCCGTAAAAACGTCAATAAGCTCCAGTATGGGACCCTTTAATCTATCTAACATAATAGCTCCTTTTGCAAAAAAATGTTAATTTCATTATTGGCGCAGAAAAAACTGCTATACTAGTTAAGTATAACTCATTTTGATATTTTTTTCAAGGGGAAAACCCGAATTTGCACAGATATTTCATAATTGTGAAATGTTCTTAACCATGCCTTAAGTTCTAACTCGGACAAACTCCCCATATACTGAAGCATACGAAAGCGAGGGACGAAAAAATGATAACTGCAAGAAATGCTTTGATACCGCTGAAAAACGCAGAAAGACTGATAGCCTTGCCTGAGGGGATATCTAGAAACGAGCTTTGCGAGCTTCGGCTGAGGGCAGGACGACCTGCGGCAGCAGTCACGATGAGCGGACGCAGTATCCCCTGCTCCCCGACGCTTACCAAGCAGGACATCGAGGCTTGCTTTCAGGAGCTTTGCCGCTACTCCGTGCACAGCTTTCAGCGCGAAATAGCCGAGGGCTACATAACTCTGCCCGAGGGACACAGGGCAGGCTTCTGCGGCAGTGCCGTCATACGCGATGGGGAGCTGGAAACACTGCGCGATATATCCTCGATAAATATTCGTCTTGCACGCGAGATAAAGGGCAGCGGCGAGGCACTGTATCATGCCGTATTCGCGAAAGGGCTACGTTCGCTGCTGATAGCGGGAGCGCCGCTTTCGGGAAAGACTACGGTGCTGCGCGACCTCACGCGGCTGCTGGGTGAAAAGCACAAGGTCGCGCTGATAGACAGCCGAAACGAGCTTGCCGCCTGCCATGACGGCACTCCGCAGCTTGACGTGGGGCTCAATACCGATGTGCTGAGCGGATATCCTCGCGCCGAGGGCATGGAGATAGCGCTGAGAACGCTCAGCCCCGAGGTGATAATATGCGATGAGATAGGCAACGACATCTCAGCCATCGAGCAATGCATACACTGCGGTGTAAAGCTTATCGCAACGATACACGCTTCGTCTGTGGAGGAGCTTTCGCGGCGCAAGGCTGCGGCAGAGCTTATCGGTGCATTTGAATGTATCGCCGTTTTGCACGGCAAGGGACAGATATCGGAGATAAAAGGAGCGGCGATATGAATATAATTCCTGCTTTTATCGCATTTGTATTCTGCGCCGCTGTCGGGCTGTGGAAAAGCTCGCAGCTAAAAAAGCGCGCGCTGCTTTTATCCGAGCTGACTCAACTGGTAGCCGACATCTCGCTTGGCATACGCTGCACTGCGCCTACTCTGGACGAGCTTTCCGACAACTGCCAAGGAATTTTCGGACAGCTTTTACAAGATGCCCGCAGCAGCTCTTGCGACATAAAGGACGCGTGGCAGATCGCTTCACGGCAGTTATCGCGGCTTTCCTATGCCGACAGGAGCGAAGCGGAGCTGATATCACAACTTGGGCAGAGCCTCGGTAGCTGCGATGTGAAGGGACAGCTTTCAATGCTGGAAATGTACGGCGAAAAGCTTAAAAAGCTCTCGTGCGAAGCGGAGGAAAGCGCAAAAGTCAGAGGAAAGCTGTTCCGCTCGGTAGGAACTCTGCTGGGCGCAGGAATAGCGATCCTTATCATCTGAGGACGGTGAAATATGGAGCTTGATCTTATCTTCAAGATCGCGGCGGTGGGAATAATCGTCGCGGTGCTTAATCTGATACTCAAAAAGACGGATCACGACGAGCAGGCGATGATGCTGACCGTGGCCGGTCTTGTCATCGTGCTGATGATGATAATTCCTGCCATCAGCGAGCTTTTTTCGACGATAAAAAGCGTATTCGGGCTGTGGTGACGCTATGGATATTACAGCAATCGCAGGAATAGGAATACTCTCGGCTGTGCTGTGCATCATCGTGCGGCAGTACAAGCCCGAAATGGCGCTCGGCATAAGCACCGCGTGCGGCGTGCTGATACTCATCGCGGTGATATCCATGCTTTCGCCGTCGGTAGAGGCTATCGTGGAGCTTACGGACTCGGCAGGGCTTGACGAGGGCTATGCCGCGATACTGCTTAAAGCGCTGGCGGTGTGCTACATAACGCAGCTTTCCGCCGACTGCTGCCGCGACGCGGGAGAAAACGCAATAGCCTCTAAGATAGAGCTTGCGGGCAAGGCTGCGATAGTGGTCATATCACTGCCTGTTTTCGCCTCTCTCGCTGAGCTTGTCACAAACCTCATCAAAACGAACTGAAAAGGACATAAAATGCGTAAGACGTTCATTTTCTTAGCGATATTGCTGCTTTCTCTGCTTATGGGTATAACAGCGCGTGCCGAGTATGAATTTGACTACGGCAGAGCCGCCTTGGAGGACGCTGTGCCTCCCGAAGCCGCCGAGATACTGGAAGCCGAAAACATTGACCCCGACAACGGCGGCGCAGGCGCGCTCTCGTTTGAAAACGCACTGGGATATCTCGGCTCGATGTTTCTGGAGCAGGCAGCCGCGCCGCTCCGACTGCTGGTATCGCTGTGCGGAATAATTCTGCTGTGCGGACTTTCCGCGAGCGTTTCCGACAATTCCTCGGACAGGCTTTCCGGACTGTTTACGACGGTAGGAGTTCTCGCAGGCGCAGGCATGACAGTCGCCGCCATATCCGATATACTGAGCAGTACGCTGGAGCTTCTCAGCACAGCCTCTATCTTCATAACCACCTTTATCCCGATATTTGCGGGCGTGCTTTCAGTCATGGGACGCGCGACTACCGCCTCCGCGATAAACACCGTTACCCTTGCCGCAACACAGCTTTTCTCGCAGCTTGCGGTGAATTTCCTCGCGCCCCTGTGCGGCGCGATAATGGGACTTTCCATAACGGGCGCTGTCCACCCGCAGCTTAACCTCTCGCGGCTTGGCGAGCTTATCAAAAAGATAGTCGTATGGGCGCTGAGCCTGCTTATGACGGTATTTATGAGCATACTCTCGGTGCAGACGTTCGTCACAAGCTCCGCGGACAGCGTATTGATACGAACGGCGAAATTCGCGGTATCCTCGGGCGTGCCGATAATCGGCGGTACTATCTCGGACGCTGTCAACACCGTACACAGCAGTCTTGCAATAATAAAAAGCAGCGTCGGCACCTACGGGCTGATAGCTGCGGCGGTGATAATACTGCCTACGCTGATAAATGTTGTCTGTTACAGGCTTTCGGTGACTGCCGCCGAGGCTGTGAGCGAGGTCTTCGGCGTCAAGGAGCTTTCCGCACTGCTTAAGAGCTGCGGCACGGTGATGTCCATAATAATCGCCGTCATAGTGTGCTTTCTGCTGCTTAACACCATCGCCGCCGTTATAATGCTCTCAATGGCAAACGGCACTGCATAAGGAGGAGCGCATGGATTTTCTTCTTACTGTATGCATGGCGGCTATCGCCTCGGCGCTGTTTCGGATACTTGTGCCCGAGAATAAGTTCACAAAGCAGATATCGCTGCTTATCGCCTGTGTATTTGTCCTTACGGCTGTAAATGCCGTCAGCGGCGCGGAGCTTGATCTGAGCACAGACAGCTTTGGCATCGGTGTTTCCAATGAATACATAAGCTTCTCGGGCGAGGTAAACAAATCGCTGCAAAAGAAAATATGCTCGGATATGTCGGATAAGCTGTATGCGCTTTTGCACGAAAACGATATCTATCCCGAACAAATTCACATAGGCGTTAATATTTCGGGATTGTACAGCATATCTATTACACAGGTGAAGCTTGTTCTCAGCGAAAATGACCGCGACAAGGCTGACAAGGCGCTTTCCCTGCTCGGCTCGGCGCTGTCCGACGACATCGAAATAAAACTGGAATTCAAAGAGGTGAGATAGCAAAAATGCCATTGAAGCTTTCAAAAAACGGGCTTTTATCCGACAAAAAAGTTATAAAGGCGGCAGTTATCATCGGCGCGGCAGTTATATTGCTGATATTTCTCAGCAGCTTTTCGGGCGGCTCGGAGCAAGCAGCTTCCCTGCCGACCGAAAACACTGCCGAGCTTGAACAGAAATTAGAACAGCGGCTGGAACAGCTTATCTCGGAGATAGACGGAGTTTCCTCGCCGTGTGTCATGCTGACGCTGGAGCAGACCTCGCAGACGGTGTACGCACGCGATGAAAGGAGCAGCTCGTCAGTTTCGGGCGATGAGAACGGCAGCGACTCGAACTCAGACAGCGAAAGCTCGGTAGTTATCGTCGGAAGCGGCAGCGGCAAGACTGCACTGACCGAAAGCACGATTCTCCCGAAGGTGCGCGGCGTGGCTGTGATATGCGGCGGCGCAGAGAACGTCCTCATAAAGGAAAAGGTGGTGAATACGGTAGCCAGCGTACTGGATATCAGCACTTCAAGAGTCTATGTAACTTATTGACAGAAAGGAACATATCATGAAAAGGATCAATCTTATCATCGGCAAAAAACAACTCGTTATCGCAGGTCTTACCGTGCTGCTCGGTGCGGCGATGGCAGTGAATTTCGCGGTGGACAGCGCCTCAAAGCAGCAGCTCACCCAGCCTGCAACAGAAGTGTCAGGTACAAATTACGGTGAGGCGGAGCTTGTATCGGATACCGTTTCGGACAGCGACGCATACTTCGCACAGGCAAGGCTTGACAAGCAGGCAAGCCGCGACGAGGCGGCAGAGGTGCTGCGCTCCATGTATCAGGGCGGCGATCTCACCGTTGACGAGCTTTCAATGGTAGCCGACGACGCTGTGCAGCTAAGCTCGCTCATCGAAAGCGAGAACAAGATCGAAACGCTGCTGAAAGCGCAGGGCTTTGAGGACGCGCTTTGCTATCTCAGCGACAAGACAGCAAATATCATCGTAAAGACCGACGAGCTTGACGCGGTAGGCGCTGCGAAGATAAAAAACACGCTGCTGTCCGAATACGAGGTAAGCAGCGACCGTATCACGATCGTCGAAGTGAATTAAAAATTTTTCAAAAAATGCTTGACAAATCGAAAAAGCGGTGGTATACTAAGGGAAAATTTAATAGATCGAAACCAGTGACGCGGAGATAACGGCAACGACGCCTTTACAGAGAGCCTGTGATGCTGAGAGTCAGGTAAGAAACGAATTGTCAAATGGACCGCTGAGGGCGCAGTCAAATGTGTGGCAGCAAACTGCCGGTGCACAGAGTATTCTGCGACGTGTTGGCATACGTCAGTTGTCGGGGATATGTTGGTATCCTGCTAAGCGCACAGCTTTGCTGTGAATCAAGGTGGCACCGCGGATAAGTGTTTATTCGTCCTTGACAGAAATGGGATATTTCTGTCGGGGGCGTTTTTGTTTTCTCCGACAGTAAAATGCAGGAGGAATATGTATGATATTATTAACGAAACGATGGCGTCGCTCCTAAGAAGCTGTTCCCACAGGCGCAAGCCTCTGCCTTTTCGGCAAATTTAGAAGCTTACTGCGTTAAAAATTCTTGACGTACACCAAGTACGCCTGCGTATTTTTGCCTTGTAATCTTCAAAATTATGCTCGAAAATCCAAACGCTTGTCCTATGAAAACAGCTTCATTTCAAACACTAAGATATGAATCGAAATATACGGAGGACAATACTATGAACTACAACGGAATTGATTTTAACACCTACTTCAAGAACTACCCCGACAAGGACGGCTACTTCGGCAGATACGGCGGCAGCTATATTCCCGACGAGCTGAAAAAGGCTATGGACGAGATAACCGAGGCATACTACACGATATGCAAGTCGAGAAAATTCATTGACGAGCTTCGCCGTATCCGCAAGGAATTTCAGGGTCGCCCCACTCCTATCTCGCACCTTAAGCGCCTTTCCGCAAGCCTCGGAAATGTTCAGCTTTATGTAAAGCGCGAGGACCTCAACCATACGGGCGCACATAAGCTCAATCACTGCATGGGCGAGGCTCTGCTTGCAAAATACATGGGCAAGAAAAAGGTCATCGCCGAAACAGGCGCAGGTCAGCACGGCGTTGCACTGGCGACAGCGGCGGCTTATTTCGGACTGGAATGCGACATCTACATGGGCTCCGTGGACATCAGAAAGCAGGCTCCCAATGTTGCAAGAATGAAGATACTGGGCGCTAATGTCGT